>DATMYL010000086.1:0-52956 GCA_035560975.1 Chlorobaculum sp.
TTCCGAAGCCTGGTATAACCGGGGCAATGCGCTGTTGATGCTGAGCCAGTGGGATGCCGCGGTGGCGAGTTATGACAGGGCGACAGCCATGATGCCCGGCTTTACCGAAGCCTGGTCAAACCGGGGCAACGCGCTGAAGGAGCTCAGGCAGCTTGATGACGCCATTCTCAGTTATGATCGTGCGATAGCCACAAATCCCGAACACGCCGAGGCGTGGTCAAACCGTGGCAATGTGTTGCAGGAACTCAAAAAGTTTGATGCCGCTGTAGAGAGTTATGACAAGGCGGTGACAATCCGGCCTGATTACGCCGAAGCGTGGTCAAACAGGGGCAATGCGCTGATGGCGCTCAAACAGTTGTCATCAGCAGTTGAGAGTTACAAACGGGCACTGTTATTATACCCTGAAGGGGATTACTGGTCTGGTACGTTCCTTCATTTACAGATGATGATTTGCGACTGGAGCTCATATGATGATCTCCGGAATCGATTGGTGACGAAAATAGAGAATCGTGAAAGGGCGTCCACACCGTTTCCAGTGCTTACGCTTATAGATGAGCCTGGGATGATAAGGCAGGCGGCAACGATTTATGTCGAGGATAAACATCCTTCACACCCTGAATCTCAAACAGATATTAAACGACCCAAGCGTAGTAAAATCCGGATCGGATACTACTCGGCGGACTTTCATAACCACGCCACGATGCATTTGATGGCGGAACTGTTTGAGAAGCATGATCGGTCAATGTTTGAGATTATTGCGTTTTCGTTTGGCCCTGGCCGGCAAGACGACGCAATGAGGCAAAGGGCCGTTCAGGCTTTTGATCGCTTCATCGACGTAAGCGCGTTGTCGGACCGGGAGGTCGCTACGTTGTCAGGGGAGTTGGAAGTCGATATTGCCGTTGATCTGAAAGGCTTTACAAAAGATGCGCGTCCGGGGATATTTACATTCAGGCCGGCACCGTTACAGGTCAGCTATCTGGGCTATCCCGGCACCATGGGGGCCGAATTCATTGATTACCTTATTGCGGATTCTATACTCGTGCCGCAAGAGCATCGGCAGTTTTACACGGAGAAAATAGTTTACATGCCCGACAGCTATCAGGTGAATAATACAAGGCGTCAGATTTCCGGCAAGGTGTTTACCCGGGATGAGCTGGGGTTGCCTCCGGCAGGTTTTGTGTTTTGCTGTTTCAACAATAATTACAAGATAACGCCGGATATCTTCGATAGCTGGATGAGGATCCTGAAAAGTGCGGAGGGAAGCGTCCTCTGGCTTTTTGAGGACAACCCTCAAGCCGCGGGCAATCTGCGCAGGGAAGCTTTGCGCAGGGGAGTCGATGCAGACAGGCTGGTATTCGCCGGTCGCATGCCGCTACCTGAGCACCTGGCGAGACATCGGTCGGCAGATCTGTTTCTCGATACCCTGCCTTACAACGCCCATACAACGGCAAGCGACGCCCTATGGGCAGGGTTGCCGGTATTGACCCGAATCGGCGAATCGTTTGCGGGCAGGGTAGCGGCAAGTCTGCTTAATGCCGTTCATCTGCCGGAGCTCATCACCTCGTCACAGGATGAGTACGAGGCATTGGCGATCGAGTTGGCTGCCGATCCGGAAAAGCTGGCCGGGATCAAGTTGAAACTGGAGAACAATCGTCTTTCCACACCATTGTTCGACAGCGGTCTGTTTGCCAGGCATATCGAGGCTGCTTACCTGGAGATGTACGAACGTTATCGTCTCGATCTGCCGCCGGATCACATCTATGTCAAGCCGGATGATCCGGCAATGCAGATGTAAATTGTCGATGAACAGCCGTTCAAATCCATTTGCCGGGATATCGTCAGCTCTTGTGATGTCAGAGGGAAGTCGGTTCTCCCAAATCCGAATTTGAAGTTTAACTGAAATGATAAACGAGCGATTACAGCAAGCCATAGTGCTGCATCAGCAGGGGCAGCTTCCCCAGGCTCAACAGATCTATGAAGAGATACTGAAGATGCAGCCGGATCACTTCGGGGCTCTTCACCTGCTTGGCATCATCGCCGCCCAGACGCGGAATTACCGTCGGGCTGTCGATCTGATGAACCGGTCCATCGCGCTGTTCCCGAATGATGCGGGTTGTTATTTCAATCGGGGCCTGGCGCTTCAGGGACTCAAGGAGTGGGATGGGGCTGTAGCGAGTTATGACCGGGCGATAGCGCTCAGGCCCGATTATGCCGAAGCCTGGCACAACCGGGGCAATGTACTGCTGGTACTCAGGCAGTGGGATGCAGCGATAGCGAGTTATGACAGCGCAATTGCGCACAATCCTGACAATGCGGAATCCTGGTCCAATCGAGGCGTAGCGTTGCATGAGCTGAAACAGTGGGCAGATGCGGTGGCGAGTTATGATAAGGCGACAGCCGTCAGGCCGGATTATGCCGAAGCCTGGTCCAACCGGGGCAACACATTTAATGAGCTGAAACAGTGGTCGGATGCGGTATCGAGTTATGATAAGGCGATAGCCATCAGGCCTGAATATGCCGAAGCCTGGTACAACCGGGGCAGCGTGCTGATGGAACTCAAAGAGTGGCGAGCTGCTGTCGCCAGTTATGATAAGGCGATTGCCGTCAGGCCGGATTACGCCGAAGCCTGGTTGAGCCGGGGCAATTCGTTGTTCGAGCTGAAACAGTGGACAGATGCGGCAGCGAGTTATGATAAGGCGATAGCCGTCAGGCCCGAATATGTCGAAGCATGGTCCAACCGGGGCAATGTGCTGATGGAGCTCAAAGAGTGGACTGCGGCGAAAGTCAGTTATGAGAAAGTTATATCGCTTAATCCTGATTATGCCGAAGCCTGGTCCAATAGAGGTAATGCGCTGAAGGAACTCAAGCAATTTGAGGAAGCATCGGCCAGCTACGGTCGTGCCATAGCGCTCAGGCCCGAATATGCTGAAACATGGTCCAATCGAGCCAATGTGCTGCAGGAACTGGGCCAAACCGAGCAGGCTCTGGTTGGATATGAGAAGGCCATATCCATCAAACCCGATTATCCTGTAGCCTGGTTCAATCGGGGCAATGCATTGGCGGTGCTCGAAAAGTGGGATAGCGCGATAGAGAGTTATAACCAGGCGATACAGCTCGATCCCGGCTATGCTGAAGCATGGTCCAATAGAGGGTATGCTCTTCAGGGCCTCAAACAGTGGGAGGATGCCGTGGAGAGTTATAACCAGGCGATAAGGCTCAAACCTGACTATGCTGAAGCCTGGTCCAACAGAGGACTCGCGTTGCAGGAGCTCAAACAGCTTGAAGCAGCATTGGAGAGTTACAATAAGTCGATAGAGATCGATCCCGATTATGCTGATGCTTATTCCGGCCGAGGCAATGTGTTGCTTGAATTCAAACAGTGGGAGGCCGCTGTGGCGTGTTACGATAAGGCGATAACTGTCAAGCCTGATTATGCGACTAACTATTGGAATAAATCATTGGCGTTGCTGTCAGGCGGGAAGTATCTCGAAGGCTGGGAGTTGTATGAGTGGCGATGGAAAAAAAAGGAATTTACTTCGCCCAAAAGAAATTTCAGCGAGCCGTTATGGCTTGGCAATGAATCGATTGCAGGCAAGACAATCCTGTTGCACAGCGAACAGGGCCTGGGGGATACGATTCAGTTTTGTCGCTACGTGAAACTCGTAGCTGATCTGGGGGCAAAGATCATATTTGAAGTTGAGTCGACCCTCATCGGTTTGCTCAGACAGTTTTATGATATTTCCGAATTTATTGCAAAAGGAGATCCTCTACCTCCGTTTGATACCCATTGCCCGCTGATGAGTTTGCCGTTGGCATTCAAAACAACCATCGAAACCATTCCTTTTGCATCGAAATATCTGTCAGGTGATCCGGAAAGGGTGGCAGAATGGTCGAGCAGGTTAGGTGAAAAGTCAGGACCTCGAATCGGATTGGCTTGGAGCGGTAGTGCAATACATAAAAATGACCGTAACCGGAGCATTCTGCTTTCGGCAATGATGCGGCATTTACCCTCGGAATTCAAGTACGTGAGTCTTCAGAAGGAGTTCAGGGAGGTCGACAAGGCTACGCTTGAATCAATGAAAAATATTGCTCATTACGGTGATCAGCTGGGAGATTTTGCCGATACGGCGGCTCTTTGCGAATTGATGGATGTGGTGATAAGCGTCGATACGAGCGTGGCGCACCTGAGCGGGGCTATGGGCAAGCCGACCTGGGTGATGCTGCCATACAGTTCCGATTGGCGCTGGCTTTTTGACAGGAGCGATAGCCCGTGGTACGAAAGTGCAAGACTTTATCGGCAGGAGAAAGCGGTTGATTGGCAGGCCGTTTTGGCAAGGGTCAGCACTGATTTATCAAGGCAGTTCCTGTGAGATCCGGTTTCCGTGTTTCGGGTTTGCGCCCTGTATCGATTCGATTCCTGAATCCGGCATCGATTTTCAGGTATTGTTCCACATTTCAGCCACTAAATTTCATCAAGTATTGCTATGCCTGAGAAAATTGAGCACATGCATAACTCAGGATCTGTATCCAGACAATCGATCGAAAATGCTGAATTGCTGTTCAGGCAAGCGTTGGAATTGCATCAAAAGGGATTGTTTGCCCAGGCGCAGGCTATATATACGGAGATTCTCAAAATTACCCCCGAAAACTCCGACGTGCTCCACCTGCTCGGTGTTACAGCTTATCAGACCCGAAATCAACGGCTTGCCGTTGATCTGATTGATCGGGCTATTGCGATTTATCCTCATAATGCAGCGTTTTATTCCAACCGGGGTCTTGCGCTTCAGGATCTGAAGCAGTTTGATAAGGCCTCAGACAGTTATGAGAAGGCAATAGCCCTCAAACCCGATTATGTGGAAGCATGGTACAATCACGGCAATGTGCAGCAGGAACTGAAACGGTTCGATGAGGCGATAGCGAGTTATGAGAAGGCGATATCGATCAGGCCCGATTATGAGAGAGCCTGGTTCAATCGAGGTATAGCACTGCAGGAGTTGAACAGGTTCGCTGAAGCGGTAGCGAGTTATGAGAGGACGATATCGCTCAAGCCCGATATCGCTGAGGCCTGGTCCGCCAGAGGCAATGCGTTGCAGGATCTGCAGCGGTCAGCAGAGGCGGTTGCGAGCTATGAAAGGGCGATATTGCTCAAGCCCGATTTCGCTGAAGCCTGGTCCAATCGGGGCAATGCGTTGAAAGCGCTGAAACGGTTGGCGGAGGCGGTATCGAGTTATGAGAAGGCGATTGGGTTCAACCCCGATTATGCGGAGGCATGGTCCAATAGGGGAGTGGTGCTTCACGACCTCAAACAGTCGACAGCCGCGTTGGCAAGTTATGATCGTGCGATATCGCTCAAGCCCGAATATGCCGAGGCCTGGTACAACCGGGGCAATTTGCTGCTGGATTTGAGGAAGTCAGCCGAGGCTATAGCGAGTTATGAGAGGGCGATATCGCTCAAGCCCGAATATGCAGAAGCCTGGTCAAACCGGGGCAATGCAATGAGGGAGATGCAACGTTTTCCCGAAGCGATAGCGAGTTATGAGCAGGCGATATCGATCAATGCCGAACATGCTGAAGCCTGGTCAAACAGGGGTCTTGCGCTGCATGACATGAAACGGTTGGCTGAGGCGGTCGCGAGCTATGACAAGGCGATCTCCCTGAAACCCGGATATGCGGAAGCCTATCTTAATAAATCGCTTTCATTGCTGTTGGGTGGCGAATGCGGCATCGGTTGGGAGTTGTATGAGTGGCGCTGGAAAATGGACGGTATCCTTTCACCAGATCGGAACTTTACCCGGCCGCTCTGGCTTGGCGATGATTCCGTACGAGGTAAAACCATACTGCTGCATAGCGAGCAGGGGCTGGGCGACACGATCCAGTTTTGTCGTTACATCGAGCTTGTCGCCGGTCTGGGCGCACGGGTGGTCGTGGAGGTGGAGCGACAGCTCATCGGATTGCTCAGGCAGTTCGATGGTGTTGCGGAGTTTGTGGCCAAGGGAGATTCGCTGCCTCCGTTTGACCTCCATTGCCCGTTGTTGAGCCTGCCTCTTGCATTCAGGACAACCCTTGAAACCATTCCCCATGCTTCGAAATACCTGTCAGGCGATGCGGCCGGGGTTGACGGATGGGAGCGCAAACTGGGCGCGAAGACAAAGCCGAGAATAGGGCTGACATGGAGCGGAAACCAGCAGAATACCAAACTTGCCGGTCGCAGGGTGCCGCTGGAGATGTTGATCGACCGCTTGCCGGCAGGGTTCCAGTATGTAAGCCTGCAAAAGGAGTTGTGGGATGCCGACAAGCCGACGCTCGAATCGGCCACGAACATCGAGCATTACGGCGATGCGATGCGGGACTTCACCGACACGGCGGCCCTTTGCGAATTGATGGATCTGGTGATCAGCATCGATACGGCCGCCGCGCACCTGAGCGCAGCGATGGGCAAACCGACCTGGGTTTTGTTGAAGTATTGTCCCGATTGGCGCTGGCTGCTTGACAGGAGCGACAGCCCGTGGTATGGAAGTGCAAGACTGTATCGGCAGGAAACAGTCGGTGACTGGGAGGGCGTTCTGGCAAGGGTCAGCGCTGATTTATCGAATCGCCTCTGGTGAGTCTATGCTCTCCAGCCTCATGATCGTATATGTTATTGGTTTTATCGCGTCCAGGATCCGCAATCCGTTTTACTCTTTCAGAAGCTCCAGAACTCCCTGTCGAGGGTGCGGTACTGGATGCCCTGCACGAGATGTTTCATTTCGATCTGTTCGGCCCCTTCCAGGTCTGCGATGGTCCGGCTGACCTTGAGGATGCGGTCGTGGGCCCTTGCCGAAAGGTTGAGCCTGTTCATCGCCTCCATGAGCTTTTCGGCGCATTGCCGGTCGAGCCTGCAGAACTGGCGGATCAGTTTCGAGTTCATCTGAGAGTTGGTGAAGATTCTCGGCGAAACGATGGCGGCGAACCTCTCGTGCTGGATTGCGCGGGCGCGGATGACCCTCTCGCGTATCTCCCTGGAGCTTTCGGCTGTGGATGCTGAAAACAGCTCGGTGTTCTCGACCTTGGGAACATCGATGTGGATGTCTATCCGGTCGAGCAGGGGTCCTGAGATTTTGGACAGGTAACGCCGGATTTGCTCCGGGGATGCGGTCAGCGCTCCTTCGCGGTCTTTCAGGGGACCCGCCGGGCTAGGGTTCATTGCAGCCACGAGCATGAATCCTGCCGGATACCGTGTCGAAAGTGCGGCTCTCGACACGGTTACCTCGCGGTCTTCAATCGGCTGGCGCAATACTTCGAGAGCGCTCCTGGTGAACTCCGGTAGTTCGTCGAGGAAGAGTACTCCGTTGTGTGCAAGACTCACTTCGCCGGGCTTGGCCATGGCGCCTCCACCGATGAGCGCGATGTTGCTGGTCGTATGGTGAGGGCTTCGGAAGGGCCTGGTTATCATGAGTGGCCGGTTCCTGTCGAGCAGGTTGGCCACAGAGTAGATTTTGGTCGTTTCGAGCGACTCCTCGAACCCGAGGGGCGGCAGGATGCCGGGGATCGCTTTTGCCAGGAGGGTCTTGCCGCTTCCGGGAGGGCCGATCATCAGGAGGTTATGTGCACCTGCGGCTGCGATTTCGATAGCCTTCTTTGCGGCCTGCTGACCCTTGATCTCTGCAAAGTCGACAGGATATTCGGGTTCGCAGGCAAACAGTTCCGAGACGTCGACGCTGACCGGTTCGGCCTGGATCGATCCGTTGATCAACCCCGCCGCCTCGATGAGCGTTTCCACCCCGAACACCTGTGTCGACGCGCCGGAAGCCGATATGGCCACGGCTGCTTCCGGTGCGTTCATCTTCGGGACGATCATGCGGCGTATGTTCTCCCTCGAAGCCATGATGGCCATGGGGAGGGCGCCGTTGATCCGCCTGACCGAGCCGTCGAGGGCAAGTTCCCCGAGCACGACGGTTTCTTCGAAATCGCCGCGTATCTCGTTGAGCGAACCGAGTAGTCCGACCGCGATACCGAGATCGAACGAGGTCCCCTCCTTGCGGACGTCAGCCGGAGCCAGGTTGACCGTGATCTTTTTTGACGGCAGTTCGTATCCGGAGTTCCTGATCGCCGTCAGGATCCTTTCCCGGCTCTCCTTGATGGCGCTGTCAGGCAGCCCGACGACCGTAAAGGCGGGCAGGCCGCCCGAGACATTGGTTTCGATCTCCACTTTCAGGGCGTCGATGCCCAGCAGTGCCGCCGCAAAGAGTTTGGTGAGCATAAGAAGGAGGGACAATGATTAGGGGTAGATCACTGCTGACGCCTGTCAGGCTGTTCCAGGAAGTTTCATTCTGTTTCTGAAACGGCCAGGAGCCTGACAGGGGCGCCTTATTCTTAAAACATAGCAAAAAAGAAGTAATTTATTTTCAGGCAGATTTTTTTATCCCGTCGAACGGAGGCCCCCGGAGATGGCATTGACCGTCAGGAGGAGTTCAGGCAGGAGAGCGTCGGCCTGTTCCTGATTGCCGGATGCCGTAAGCTGCCTCCAGTTGCGCAGCAGATCGATCTGCAGGCGGTGAAGCATGCCCAGTCCCTCCTGCCTTGTTTCGATGAACCGGAACACATTGAAGAGTTTCTCTTTCAGCGGTCCGCCGTAGAGCAGTTCGAGCAGACGCATGGTCCTGAGGTACTCGGCAGTGATCATGCCGAGCAGGTTATCCCTGAGGAGGTCGTCTTCGACCAGGGAAGCGTACTGCTGCATGATCCAGGGATCCACCGATGCGATGCTTGTAGCCACATTGCTGACGATATAATTCAAAGGCGCCCATGAAAAATCGCTGCCGCGCATGAGGTCGAACGCTTCCGGCTCAGTCGCCCGAAGCTCTTCGAGCGCCGATCCTGCTCCATACCATCCCGAGATTGCGAACCGTGCCTGATTCCAGCTGAACACCCAGGGAATGGCGCGCAGGTCTTCGAGGCTCGGCCTGCCGGTGCGCCGTGACGGGCGGGAGCCGATACGGCTCGACTCGATAATGTCGATCGGGGTCGCCTGTCGGAAGAAGTCGAGCAAGCCAGGGGTTTCGATCAGTTTCCGGTAAGCTTTGTTGCTGCTCTGGGCGAGAAAGTCCATGGTGCTTTCGAGCGCGTGGGGCTGGTATCCTTTTCTCCGATGGGCGAGCCTTGCTTCGGCGACTCCGGCCAGAAAAAGTTCGAGGTTGTATGCGGCACTGATCCTGTTCGCGTATTTCTGGGCGATGGTCTCTCCCTGCTCGGTCACCCGGAGGCCGGCATCGAGCGCACCGTGAGGCTGGGCCCTGATGAACCGGTGTGTCGGTCCCGCTCCGCGGCTGATGCTTCCCCCTCGGCCATGAAAGAACAGGATGTCGACGCCGTGGGTCCTGCCCGCCTCGATCAGCTGCTCTTCAGCCCGGAACAGGTTCCAGAGGCTTGCCACGATTCCGCCGTCCTTGTTGCTGTCGCTGTAACCGACCATGACCTGCTGGACCGGTTTTTTCCGGCCATGCAGCTTCTGCTGCAATGCGATGCTTCGGCGGGTAACGGGATGGGCGAGGAATCGCCCGAGAATTTCGGGGCTTTTTTTCAGGTCGTCGATGGTTTCGAAGAGTGGCACTACAGGAATCAGGCAGGCGTCTCCGTCGCCGTACGGAGTCATCAGACCCACCTCCCGGGCAAAGAGGTAGACCAGGAGCAGGTCCGAGACGCTCCGAGTCATGCTTACGATAAGTGATCCGATGCCTTCGTGCCCGAAATGCCTGACATGCTCGAAGAGAACGCGGTAGCAGGAGAGCACGGCTTCGGCTTCAGGTCCGGCATGCATGTCGGGATGGGTGAATGGGCGCGGAGAACGCAGTTCCCGGTCGAGGAACTCTATGCGCGCCTCTTCATTCCACTCCAGGTAGCTGCTGCCGTCCATGCCGGCCGCGGTAATGAGTTGGGACAGGGCCAGGTCGTGAACCCGGCTGTTTTGCCTTATGTCGAGCCTTCCGAGGTGGAACCCGAATGTCTGGACGATGCGGTAAACCGGCATGACGTCGCCGTGTGCAATGTTCTGTGCATCGATTGCGACGAGTGACGACCTGAGGAGTTCGAGGTCCGAGAGCAGCTCGCCATGCCGCCGATAGCGGAACTCCGGAGGCTCTTCCCGGCTTGTGTCATGCATTGCCTGCCCGGCTGGCAGGGCCTCGATCATGAGGTTCACGAACTGCCTCCAGGGCTCATGCCTGTTTCTGTCAATGGCGGCCTCGCCTTTGCTGCCGAGCCTGTGGCGCATGAGTTCCATCCGTTCTGCCATGGCTCCGGATGGCGACTGGAATCGACCTGATATGCTGAGTTTGGAAGCGAGTCGATCGAGGTGTTTCCTGACGAGCCGAAGCGCGTGCCGACGCATCTCCTCAAGGGTCTGACGCGTGGTCTCCGCAGTCACCAGCGGGTGCCCGTCACGGTCCCCGCCAACCCAGCTTCCGAAGCTTATGCGCGGCAGACGGCGCGGGTCGCTTGTCGTTGCGGGATCGAATCCGGCACCGGCCCACGCCTGGGCGAGCCGCTTGTCGAGCATGGGGAGCACCTCGGGAAAGATCGTATGCAGATAATGAAGCACGTTCTGGCGCTCGGCGCTGACTTCAGGCTTTTCGAACAGGATCTCACCCGTGCGCCAGAGCTTTTCGAGAATGACCTTGATCTCCGTGCGGATCTCATCACGCTCAGCCGGGGTCCACATGCGGTTTTCCCGCTTGACCAGCAGAAGGTAAAGCTCCCTGTGCTGTTCCAGTACCGTCCTGCGCTTCGCCTCGGTCGGATGGGCGGTCAGCGTAGGTTCGACCTCGATTTCAGGGAGTTCAGTCGCGATTTCATTTTCCGGGACGCCCAGTTTTTTCAGCCACCGGAAGGTGTCGCCCCACAGACCGGTGAGCGATTCGACTCCCTCGCCGGATTCGAGGGTCCTGCGGTATTGCGCGGCCGAGTTCTCTTCTGCCATGTTGAGCAGCTGGAAGACGATGGACCAGGCCTGTACGGCGCGCTCGGCCTTGTCGAAGCCGGAAACGGGCATCTTGCTGCCGCCGTGGAGGTGGAGGGCAAGCTCATCCTGACCGAGACTCTGCAGTACCTCGACGAAACATTCGAGCAGAAACTGAAAATCGAGTGAGGCTTTTTCGAAATCGACGACGCTGGTCGTGGAAGTTATCATGATCCGGTTCCGTAATTATATATTGATTATGGATCAAACATAACCACTTGCCGACAAGTTGCAAAATCAGGCATGGTTATCCCGAGCTGGTGTTCGAACGGTGGAAATGTAAGTAGTTTCAGGCCTGAAGCTTTTTGCTTAAATGTTTGTCGGCTATGTTAATAATGTTTATCTTTATCAATAAATTCTTGCAAAGCGGCTAACACATAATCCAATTACCTGTCATGGACAACAAGTCAAACGGTAAGCTTATTGCTTTAGCAATTGGCGGGGCTGTCTTAATGGGAGCTCTGTTTTTTGGAGTATCGTTCCTGACCGGCTATGTTCCGGCACCGAATGCAATACCGGCTCTTGTTCCGCTCAAATCGTTCATGGGGTGGTTCCTGCTCATTTTCGGCGCCTCCATTATCATAATGGGACTGGGCAAGATGTCGTCCGCCATCAGCGACAAGTGGTTCCTCAGCTTTCCATTGAGCATTTTCCTCATCGTGATGGTGATGGTGTTCAGCCTCAGGGTATACTGGGAAAAAGGCCGTACCACAACTCTTGACGGAAAGTATATCAGGACAGTATCCGAGTTGAAGGACTTTCTTGCCAAACCGGCAGCAACCAGCGACGTGCCGCCCGCCCCTGCAGGTTTCGATTTCGCTGCTGCGAAGACTCTGGTCGATAACCGCTGCAACAAGTGCCATACCCTCGATTCAGTACAGGACCTGTTCCGTACGAAGTACAAGAAGACCGGTCAGGTCAATCTTATCGTGAAGCGTATGCAGGCGTTCCCAGGCTCAGGTATTTCTGATGATGATTCCAAGGCTATCGGAATCTGGCTCCACGAGAAGTACTGATTTTCGATCGGGAAAGGGTAAAGAGATTTGACAGCAGCGCCCCGGAGCCGAACTCCGGGGCGCTCTGCGTTCATGGGGGTCAGTTCTGTTTCGCGGTGTAGCAGACGGTGACTGTTTCGGTGATGCCGCCCCTGGCATTCCAGTCGGTTTTTATGGTCATGCTTCTGGGATGGCAAGCATCGACGAGATCGTCGAGGATCCTGTTGGTGATGTTTTCGTAGAAGATGCCTGCGCTGCGGAATTCGAGGAAATAGTACTTCAGGGATTTGAGCTCGATGCAGCTCTTGTCGGGTACGTAGGTGATCGTGATGGTGCCGAAATCGGGCAGGCCTGTCTTGGGGCATACCGAGGTGAATTCAGGATTGACGATCTCGATTGTGTAATCCCTGCCTGGATAGGTGTTGTCGAAGACTTCGAGGATCTCTTTTTTCATGGTGGTGAGACTGATGTGTTGTTGGTATAATCCATCCGTTACTGCCGCAAAATAGAAAACGGAAGCGATTTTCATTAAATTCGAAACGATATTTGCAACCTCGACGATAAACCATGGTGACATCCAGATACAGGGTTTCGGACATCCTCAAGTCCGGAACGGCCGGAGAAGATGAACTTCATCGTCTTCGTACAGAACTTTCGTCCGAATACGATCTCCAGGAGGCCGGCTACAGATTCGGCGACAGCGATTTCAGCTTTCTCAGCGTCAGGGATAGTTATGCCCTTCTGGACCGCATCTCTCCGGAAGAGTTCCTGAAAGACGAGCAGATGCCCTATTGGGCTGAAATCTGGCCGGCGGCCGTGACGCTGTCGCATGTGCTCGTGGAGCAGATGGACATCGCCGGAAAATCGGTGATCGAGCTTGGTGCCGGCGTCGGGATGGCGAGCGTAGCAGCTGCACGGAAGGGCGCTCGTGTGCTGGCTACCGACTATTCGACAGAGGCGCTCAAGTTCGTGCACTACAATGCGCTCCGAAATGGCGTCCAACTCGAAACCGGGCGTCTTGACTGGCGAATGGTCATGACCGATGAAAAGTTTGACGTTGTTATTGCTGCCGACGTACTGTACGAACGGGTCAATCTCCTGCCTATCGTTACGGCGATAGATACCCTTCTCGCCAAAGGCGGGGCAGCCTATATCGCAGATCCGAGGCGTCGCCTTGCGGAACAGTTTCTCGAACTGGTCGGGGAGAACGGTTTCAGGATATCGGAAACGCAGTCCCATGAAGCTGTGGGTGACCAGACCGTCGCCGTGACGATCTACAAGCTTGAACGGATATGCGCGTGAGAAAGAGTGGTCAAGATGCGGCAGGGTCGCTGAAGATGAGCCGAAAATGGACATGGCATGGGGGTAGCGGCGCCATGATCTGGCAGCTGATGTTTCTGGAGAGCGGAAAAGTGCTGGGCATCAAGCGGTTTCCTTCTCAAAGAATAGCTTCGCTGTTCTGTCTCGATCGGGAAACCGGATCGGTACTGTGCGACGATTTCATACTGACCTTTGGAAACGGCTCGGATGTTCCGGTAGGAGATGGCTGGATGACAGGTCTTGAAACGATCCATGGCGAGCTTGTCTTCTGCCACTCGTATCAGCCGGGTAGCCCGGAACACCTTGGACTCTGGGCTGTCGATCTTCCGGGACGGAATGTCGTATGGGGCAGGCCGGAACTTGTCTTTGCCGCCAATCTCGGCGATTCTTTCCTCGCGTACCGGACAAGTGTCTTTGCCGGTTTTCCCGAGCGTGATTACCGGCTTGTCAATCCGCAGACCGGCTGTGAAATCGAGCATATCGGGACGGGGTACGAGCGCCCCAACCAGTTGCGCAATTCGGCAGAGAGCGAAGAGTCCCGGCAGGGCATAGTGCTGCCCGAACTTTGTCGTGCAGGCGCCGAGCCTGTCGAATGCCTCAGCTACGGAGCGTCCAGGGTCGAAGGGTACCACCGCATGGCCGGCGCAGAAGCCGGTTCATGGGTTTCGGGCCTGAGGGTCATGACTGGAGATCTCATCGTTTACGAGGACACGATGGCTGCTCATTCGCTCATGCCGTTGTTCAACAATTTCCTCATCAAGGGTTCGACATTGTATTACATTAAAGAGAATGAGGAACTGATCAGTGTTGAGTTGACATAAGGTGCTGATGGGCAAACCCGATTCCATTTCCCGGTCTGATTCTGATATCGGCAGATGCCGATGGCTGCTGTCGTTTCTTGCGTTCCTCGAGTCGGCGCGCAATGTTTCTCCCAGGACAATCACGGCCTACCGGACTGATCTTCTCCAGTATTTTTCGTTCCTGAAAGACACGTGTGGTCTTGACGACCTGGCTGCCATCGATCCTGGCCAGGCGGCGGTAGCCGATGTCCGCCTCTTCATGGGCCATCTGCTCGACAGGGGCATTCAGCCCCGCTCCATCGCAAGAAAGCTCGCCTCGGTCAAAAGTTACTACCGCTATCTTCTCGAAACCGGTAAAATCGATCACTCTCCGGTCAGCCTGGTAATGACACCGAGGTTAGGCAGGAAAGTGCCGGATTTTCTGAGCGAGGAGCAGGCCGAGCAGCTTTTTACCCGGTTTCTGCAACCCGGCGACGTGGCAGGCGGAGCCCTCGATCGAAAGGGAGATGCCCGCGTGTTTGAGGCCGCAAGGGATTTTGCGGTGCTCGAGGTTCTGTATGGCTGCGGTCTCCGACTGTCGGAAGTAACAGGCCTGGAGAGCAGTGATGCAGATCTGCTGCACGGCTTTCTGAAAATTACCGGAAAAGGCCGGAAACAGAGGATCGTTCCGCTCGGAAAAGCTGCGGGGGAAGCCCTGAGAAATTATTTTGAAGTCAGGCGAAACTTCTTTAGAATATCTGGAGAGGGGGCCGGAGAATCATCGAAGGCGTTCGTGACCACAAGAGGCAGACAGCTATATCCCATGCTTGTCCAGAGAATGACAAAACGGTATCTCTCTTTGGTTACCGAATCGGAAAAGAAAAATCCCCATATTCTCCGACACAGTTTTGCCACTCACATGCTGAACGGCGGTGCTGACCTGAAAAGCGTCAGTGAAATGCTTGGCCACAGCAGTCTGTCCACGACGGAGCTTTATACCCATGTGACCTTCACCAGGCTCAGGGATGTTTACACAAAGGCGCACCCAAGGGCCTGATCTGCCAGAACAAGTTTCTGAATGAAGGGTTCTTCCGGTTCTGTTCTTTCCAAGCTTACAATTATTTCAATGGAGGTATGTATGACAAAATCCGTTATTAGTGATGCGGTTGCCGTCAAGGTTACCCTTCGTCATTCCAATAATCACAGCGCGATAGAGGACTATGCACGGGACGCAGCATCCGGACTGATTAAATATTATCCAGGACCGCTGAATTGTCATGTCATTCTCGACCATCAGAAAAACGATTTCGAGCAGAATAAACTGGCTGAAATAACCGTCCATGTGCCACAGCACGACTTTGTGGCACGGGAGTCAGGACAGACCTATGAGCAGGCCATAGACAGCTGCGTCGATTCTCTTTCGAGACAGCTCAAGAAACACAAGGAAAAGCAGCGGAACATCTGAAATCCGGCATCAGAACAGGGTCAGCTTGCTGACCCTGTTCTGATATGGTACGGCACAACAATCATGATCTCCCGAGCATGAATTTTGACCAGAAGGGATTGAAAAAGCGATCGATCACGGTCGCCTATTTTTTTGAGCACATAGGGCAGAAATTCGATATCAGGCTTCGCCGGCTGAACAACGTCGACGAACAGAAGCGGCGTATCTTCGAACGCGACCTCCATCGGCCCGGGCTCGCCATTGCCGGATTCACCAATCTGTTCACCTACAAAAGGGTTCAGATCCTGGGCAATACCGAAACCCGCTTCCTGAACCATCTCGGACCTGAAGACCGAAAGCTGGCGTTCGCCAATTTCGTCAAGTTCAGGATGCCTTGCATCATCCTGACCAGCAACAACAAGCTCGAGCCCGATCTGCTCACCATGGCTACAGAGGCCGGCATTCCTGTTTTCATCACCAGGCAGTCCTCCACCAAGGCGATCTACCTCATCACGGATTTCCTCGATGAACAGTTCTCGATGTACCAGCAGTATCACGGTTCGATGGTCGATGTGTACGGCGTCGGTGTGCTTCTGACGGGAAAAAGCGGGCTCGGCAAGTCGGAAATCGCGCTCGACCTCGTCGAACGCGGACATGGCCTGGTAGCCGACGACGTCGTCGTGCTCAAACGCAAAGGTGAAACCAGTACTATCGTCGCCGCCCGGAACAATATCATCGACCATTTCATGGAAATCCGGGGGCTCGGCGTCGTCGATGTCCGGGCGACCTTCGGCATCCGGGCGATCCGCGACAAGAAGGTGGTCCAGGTCGTTGTGGAGCTGCTCGAATGGAGCAAGGAGGCCGAGTACGAAAGGCTGGGGCTCGACACGAAGACCGTCAAGGTGCTCGGGGTCGACCTGCCGCTTGTCCAGCTGCCGATTTTTCCCGGAAAGAACATTACGGTCATCATCGAGGTGGTGGCTTTGAATTTCCTCCTGAAACGTTATGCCGGTTATGTCGCTGCCGAAGCGCTGACCGAGAGGATACGAACCGTAATCAACAAGGACCGTGCCGGAGTGCACGATCAGTCAAACATCCCAGAGTATCATGACGAAGAAATCGAATAAGACAGTCAACCCGTTTCTCCCTCTTCTCCTTCTTGCTGCCGTCACGTTGTTGACGGCCTGTTCGAAACCGGCCCGCAAGGACGGTCTTTCGACGTCGGCCAAGGACTCCACGCTGGTTATCGGGATGCTCGGTGACGCTGATTACCTCAATCCGGTGATCGGCGCTTCGCTTACGTCGAGCAATATCACCGGCCTGATCTACCCGTCGCTTCTCCAGAGCGAATTCGACACCAAAACCGGGCTCCTGAATTACATGGCTGTCGAAAAGATGTTACGCCCCTCCTCCGGAGAACCTACCAGCAGGTCACCGAAAGGTGCACTGGCAAAGACATGGACAATGGCGCCTGATCACCGCTCGATCACCTATACCCTTCGTAGTGATGCGCGATGGGATGACGGAAAACCGATCACATCCCGCGATTTCAAATTTGCTTACCGGCTCTACGGAAACCCGGTGATCGCCAGCCCGCGTCAGCAGTTCCTCGCAGAGCTCGTCGGAGCGGACAAGGGCGCAGTGGACTTCGACCATGCCATCGAAACCCCGAACGACACCACGTTGATCTTCAGGTTCTACAAGCCTGTGCCTGAGCATCTGGCCCTGTTCCACACCTCGCTGACTCCGCTGCCCGAGCATCTCTGGAAGGATGTGAAGCCGCAGGAGTTCAGGGAGTCCAGGCTCAACCAGCAGCCTGTGGGTGCGGGTCCCTATCGTCTCCAGCTCTGGAACAAGCAGCAGGATGTCGTTCTGTCATCGAACCGTGCATGCGTCCTTCCCAAGCCGGGCAACATCAGACGGATCATGTTCCGGGTCGTGCCGGATTATACCGTGCGGCTCACCCAATTGCAGACTGGCGATGTCGACGTCGTGGAGAACATCAAGCCCGAAGATTTCACCGCATTGACGAAAGCCAATCCCAACGTGGAGGTCAGGACGGTCGGCCTCAGGGTTTACGATTATGTCGGCTGGCTGAACATCGATCCGGACTATTACCAGAAAACCAAAAAACTGAAACCCCATCCGCTGTTCGGTTCACCTGCGGTACGTCTTGCCCTTACGCATGCCGTCGATCGCCAGGCCATCATCGACGGGTACCTCGGCAACTATGGGGTGCTCTGCAACACCGATATATCGCCTTCCCTGAAATGGGCTTATGATGATACGATCAAACCTCACGCCTACGATCAGGCCCTTGCCGTGAAGATGCTCGAAAAGGAGGGTTGGTTGCCGGGACCGGACGGCATCAGGCAGAAGAACGGCCGTAAATTCAGCTTCGTGCTCTATTCGAACGCCGGTAACGCCCGCCGTAACTACGCCTGCGTGGTGATACAGCAGAACCTGAAGGAGATCGGTATCGACTGCAAGATCGAGTTGCAGGAGTCGAACGTCTTTTTCGAAAACCTGCAGCACAGGAAGCTGGACGCATGGATGGCCGGCTGGTCGATCGGGCTTGAGATAGATCCGCTCGACGCATGGGGCTCGGACATCGAAAAGAGCAGGTTCAACTTCACCGGTTACGTCAATCCGAGAATCGACCAGCTCTGCGATCTCGCCAAGACGAAAATGCGTCCTGAGGATGCCCGTCCATATTGGGTCGAGTACCAGAAGATTCTTCATAACGATCAGCCGGTCACTTTCCTCTACTGGATAAAAGAGACGCAGGGTTTCAGCAAGCGCATCAAGGGAGCGGAGCTCAACATATCAGGAACCTTCTACAACATCGACGACTGGACCCTGAAGCCGTCTGCAACCGCTGTTCCGTAAAGAAATGCTCAAGTATATCCTGAAGCGGCTGCTCATTGCCGTGCCGCTGATTTTCGGGGTGCTGACCCTGACCTTCTTCATAATCAGGCTCGCTCCCGGCGACCCGGCGGCCTTTTTCATCCAGCCGGGTATCAGCCCCAAGGTTGCAGAGCAGATCAGGCAGCAGTATGGCCTGAACGATCCGCTTCCCATGCAGTATATCAAATGGCTCGGCAATGTGCTGCACGGCGATTTCGGACGCAGTTTCAGTCGCGCCCAGCAGCCGGTACTCGAAGTTATCGCTGAATCGCTGCCGGTGACCATGACCATTGCCGTCCTGACGTTGATCGCCAACTTTGCGTTCGGCATAGTAATCGGGGTCATTTCGGCCGTCAGGCAAAACACCTTCATGGACCGGTTCCTGACGGTTACAGCCCTCTTTTTCTATTCGATGCCCGAGTTCTGGTTCTCCCTCATGATGATCATTCTTTTTGCGCTCAAGTTTCCGTTGTTCCCGGTATCCGGACTGAACGAGGTAGGAGCGGAAAGCTACGGGCCGCTCGGTTTTGCGCTCGACAGGATCTGGCATCTGGTGCTTCCGGTCACGGTGCTCAGCATCAACGGAGCAGCAGGCATCGCCCGCTACGTCCGGGGAAGCATGCTCGAAGTTATCCGCCAGGACTATATCCGCACGGCAAGGGCCAAGGGGCTTTCCGAGAATGCCGTCATCATGAAGCATGCTCTTCGCAACGCACTGCTGCCTGTGGTCACCCTCATGGGCAGTTCGCTGCCGTTCATATTCAGTGGAGCCCTTTTCATCGAGGTTATTTTCGCTTTTCCCGGGATGGGACGCGTGACCGTCGAAGCGATTTTTGCCCGCGATTATCCATTGATCATCGCCAACACTTTTGTCTCCGGCGCCCTGATCGTGCTCGGCAACCTGTTGTCCGACGTTCTGTATGCTGTCGTGGACCCGAGGATCAAACTGTGAGATGCGTGAACCTGAAACCCTGGATGTGAGTGAGGATTGAACTGTTGAATACCGTTCCGGACCCGACCGAGGTTCGGTTCGAAGAGCAGATACGACCGCAGAGCATGATCGAATTTGCCGGCCAGAAAAAACTGACCGACAACCTGAAAGTGTTCATCACTGCGGCAAGGAAACGCGGCGACGCGCTGGACCATGTGTTGCTTTCCGGGCCTCCCGGCCTCGGCAAGACTACCCTCGCCCACATCATCGCAGCCGAGATGGGCGGCGGCATAAAAATCACGTCGGGTCCGCTGATCGACAAACCGGGTAACCTTGCAGGGCTTTTGACCAGCCTGAAAAAGGGTGACATCCTGTTTATCGATGAGATTCACCGTCTTGCCCCGGCAGTCGAGGAGTACCTCTATTCTGCCATGGAGGATTACCGCATCGATATCCTGCTTGACAGCGGTCCGGCATCGCGGGCCGTGCAGCTCAAACTCGAACCCTTCACGCTGGTCGGTGCCACGACCAGGTCAGGTCTTCTGACCTCACCGCTTCGTGCGCGTTTCGGCATCAACAGCCGCCTCGACTACTACAGCCCGGAACTCCTCCAGCATATAGTCATAAGGTCTGCCGAAATCCTGAATATCGGCATCGACATGGATTCCGCCATGGAGATTGCCCGGCGTTCGAGAGGAACTCCGCGTATAGCAAACCGACTGTTGAAGCGCGCACGGGATTTCGCACAGGTCGCCAATCAAGCCTCCATTTCGCTGTCGATTGCCAGGAAGACCCTTGAGTCGCTTGAGATCGATGAGGGCGGCCTTGACGACATGGACAAGAAAATCCTGCATACGATCATTCACAAATTCGGTGGCGGGCCGGTTGGCCTCGGGTCTCTGGCCGTATCGGTCGGCGAGGAGCAGGATACCATCGAAGAGGTCTATGAACCATTCCTGATACAGATGGGCTACCTTGCCCGGACTCCCAGGGGGAGAGTGGCAACCAGGCTTGCCGTCAGGAAGTTCTCGATTCCGGGCAGCTACGGCGACGGTCCGCTGTTCGACGCACCCGGCGGTCATGGAGAGTAAGCCGACATATGGTAAGTCACAAAGACGCAGCATTTTCTCGATCGTCTGCCTGTTGTCTCTTGTTGTTGCCGTGTTTTCCGGCGCGGCATCAGCTGCTTCAGCTTCCCGTGGGGAGGCGCGTTCTGCCGATGTCCCTGTAACCGGCGGGCCGGTCGTGAAGCCAGAGGTTATGCCGGAATATATCAACGGCCTGTTTCTTGCCATGAAAGGCGATTTCTGGGGAGCGATCGACAGATTCCGGAAGGTCGCGGCAGTCAGTCCTGATGAAGCCGCAGTTCGATACTCAATGTCAAGGGCATTCTACAGCCTTGCTGTTCCCGATTCTGCGCGTTTTCACGGAGAGGCAGCTGTAAAAATCGATCCGGGAAACACATACTACGCGAGGCACCTGGCCAGGGTCGCTCATGACATGCAGGATTACGATCGGGCAGCCGCGCTTTATGGCCAGGTTTCCCTTGCCGATCCCGCCCGTACGGATATCATGTACCTTCAGGCCCTCGAGTATCTTGCGGCCGATCATCCCGAGTCTGCCCTCGAAGTGTTCGAGAAAGTTGTCCGTGTCGATCCGCTTAACGAGGAGGCTCTTTCACAGACTTTGTGGCTGCAGATCAAGCTCAAGCGCTATCAGGAAGCCATCGTCACCATTCAACCGTTACTCAGGCAAAGCGGCAGCGGTAATAAAATACGACTGACGCTTGCGGACCTCTATGTGCAGACCGGCCAGGGAGAACTTGCCGTTGAAACTTTCAAAGCCCTGATTGCTGCCGACCGGCACTATGTTCCGGCCTGGATCGGACTGTTCGACTACTATATCAAGGTCGGGCGCACACCGGACTACCTCCGTGAGCTCACGGCCTTTCTCGACATGAAGCCTTCATCGGGCGATACGGTTATCGATGTTGCCAAACTCTATCTGGTCCGTTCAGAAAAAGATTCCGTTTATGTCGAGCCGGCGCTTCGGCTGGTCGATGCAATTATTGCCCGTTATCCACGTGACAGCAGGATTCATGCACTGAAGGGAATATATGAACTGAGGCGAAACAGGGGACAGGAAGCGGTCGCCTGTTTCAGAAAGGCGATTCTGCTCGATAGCGGCAACGTCACTGCGTGGGAATACCTGGTCACTACTCATCTGGACCTTAACGAGAGGCGTAAGGCATTCGACATCCTGGCCAGGGCGAAACGACGGTTGCCACGTTATGCGGTTCAGTGGAAGACTCTCGAGGGATATGCGCTGCTGCATACGGGTTCGCCGAAAAGGGCGGTTGCAATCCTCGAATCGGTCGTCAGGGCAAATGCCCGCATGAAGGATCAGGATTTTCTGATCAGGGCCAACACCACACTGGCCATGGCGTACGAGACCCTCGGCAGGAAAAAGAGCAGCAGGGAAGCTTACGGCCGCGTGCTCGAGCTCGATGCGCATAATACGCTTGCCATGAACAATCTCGCCTATCTTCTTGCCGAAGAGGGTACGATGCTCCGTCAGGCTCTCCGCCTTTCGGAAAATGCCGTCATGTTTGAACCGGACAACGGCGTTTTTCTTGATACCCTCGGATGGGTACACTATCAGCTCGGCGAGTACGAGCTTGCACGACAGTTTATCGAGAAAGCAATTGCAACAGGGGTCGATGAGCCTGAGATCTTTCGGCATCTCGGCATGGTCTACGAAAAGCTGGGAGATCCTGGAAAAGCCAGGGAGATGTTCAAGAAGTCGAAGGACGGGAAGTCGAAATCTTCGAGGTAGGGACTGGAACCGTATACATCCATTTATCGTAAAACGGAAGAGGCCGTCTCTCATTCGCCATGACGGCTCAGCCTCTTCCGGATTTGAATACGCAAGGCAACGCAAAAGGGCCACCTTTTCAGGTAGCCCTTTTGCTTTGTTGACTATCCTTTGAGACAGCCACTTCCGTTTCGCTTTTTCCTCTTATTTGACACCGTCGAAGGGGCGGTTTGCAAGGTACTCATAGTAGGCGTACCGGGCATCGACCTCTTTCTGGATTGCCGCATAATACTCGGCGGCAAGAGCAGGGTGGGTTTTCTTGAGCATTCTGAACCTGTTTTCCATGTTCAGGAACTGCTCGACCGGCATTTTAGGCTTTTTCGAGTCGAGGACCAGCGGGTTCAGCCCCTCTTTTGCCCTGTCCGGATTGAAACGGTACAGGAGCCAGTGGCCGGAATCTACGGCAGCTTTCTGGTGCTCAAGCCCTGCTTCCATATTGATGCCGTGAGCGATGCAGTGTGAGTAAGCGATTATGATGGACGGCCCGTCATATGCCTCGGCTTCGAGGAACGTCTTCAGTGTCTGCTCATCACGAGCTCCGAATGCCACGCTGGCGACATAGGCTGAGCCGTAGGTCATTGAGATCAGGCCGAGGTCCTTTTTGGTCTGCACCCGTCCTGCGGCAGCGAATTTGGCCACTGCAGCCTTGGGGGTAGCTTTTGATGCCTGTCCTCCAGTGTTGGAATAGACTTCGGTATCGAGCACGAGCAGGTTGATGTTCTTGTTCGATGCCGTGACATGGTCAAGGCCTCCATAACCGATATCATAGGCCCATCCGTCGCCGCCGATAGCCCAGACGCTTTTCTTGACGAGCATGTCGGCCACGGCAAGCAGATTCTTTGACTCACGGGATCCGATAGCCTGAAGCTTCTCTTTCAGAACCGCAACCCTGCGGCGTTGTTCGAAAATTTCCGGTTCGTTGGCCTGGCTCGCATTCAGGATCTCCTGGGTCAGCGTATCGCCGAGTTCGGCAGAGAGCAATTTGACCAGTTCCTTTGCATACTCCTCCTGCTTGTTGATCGAAATCCTGAAGCCGAGAGTGAATTCCGCAGTGTCCTCGAACAGCGAGTTAGCCCATGTCGGACCGAGCCCCTGTGCATTGGCGCAGTAGGGCGTAGTGGGAAGGTTGCCGCCGTAAATCGACGAACAGCCGGTTGCGTTGCCGACCACGAGCCTGTCGCCGAACAGCTGGGTGACCAGTTTGATGTACGGAGTTTCGCCGCAGCCGGAGCAGGCCCCGGAGAACTCGAACAGGGGCTGCTGAAGCTGCTGTTCCTTGATCAGCCTCGGATTGATCTTGTTGCGGTCGAATTCAGGGATATTGACGAAGTAGTTCCAGCAGTCGACTTCCGATTCGCGAAGCGGTGCCTGCTCATGCATGTTGAGTGCTTTACGGTCGTGATTACTCTTGTCCCTCGCAGGGCAGACGTTGACGCAGAGGGTACAGCCCGTGCAATCCTCAGGAGCTACCTGGATGGTGTAGCGCATGCCGTTCCAGTTCTGTGCCTTGGCTTCGATGCTTTTGAAGGTGCGCGGAGCATTTTCGAGGTATTTCGGGTCGTAAACTTTTGCACGGATGGCTGCATGAGGACAGACCATGGCGCATTTGCCGCATTCGATACACAGATCCGCTTCCCAGGCCGGGATCTCCTGTGCAAGGTTGCGCTTCTCGAACTTCGTAGTCCCTACCGGGTAGGTTCCATCAATCGGCATGGCGCTGACCGGAAGATCGTCGCCTTCACCGGCAATGATTTTGGCAAGAACGTTGCAAACGAACTCAGGGGCTTCTCCTGCGATCGGAGAACGCAGCTCCCTGCTGCTGTTGGCAACAGCTCCGATGTTGACCCTGTGCAGGTTCGCAAGGGTTTTATCGACGGCCTGGATGTTCTGGCCGACAATCTCATCGCCCTTGTTGCCGTAGGTCTTGCGGATGGCGTCCTTGATTTTCTCGATCGCCTCCTCGCGGGGCAGCACGCCCGAGATGGCAAAGAAGCAGGCCTGCATGATGGTATTGATACGCTGGCCCATGCCGCTTTCACCGGCAACTTTGTATGCATCGATGGTGTACAGGTTGGCCTGTTTACGGATCAGGTGCTCCTGGACCGGACGAGGCAGCTTCTCCCACACCTCTTCCGGGGTATAGTGCGAGTTGATCAGGAGGGTGCCTCCTGTCTTGAGGTTTTTGACAACATCGATCATCTCGAGGAAGTCCCAGTGATGGCAACCTATGAACTGAGCATCACTGATCAGATAGGTCGACCTGATAGGTTCAGGTCCGAACCTCAGGTGGGAGACCGTGATCGATCCTGACTTCTTGGAGTCATAGACGAAGAAGCCCTGTGCATAGTTGTCCGTGTTTTCTCCGATGATCTTGATCGAGTTCTTGTTCGCACCGACCGTTCCGTCAGAACCAAGGCCGTAGAAAAGGGCCCTGAAGACCGAGTCGGGCTCGATTGAGAACTCGTGGTCGTAAGCCAGGCTGAGCTTTGTCACGTCGTCATCGATGCCGACGGTGAAGTGGTTGACCGGAGAGGCCGATTCCATGTTGTCGAATATCGATTTGACCATGGCGGGCGTGAACTCCTTCGAGGAGAGTCCGTAGCGGCCACCGAGCACTCTTGGCATGGAAGCAATCGATCCGTTCTGGAGCGATTCGGCGACGGCGTTGACGACGTCGAGATAAAGCGGTTCGCCGGCGCTTCCCGGTTCCTTGACGCGGTCGAGCACGGAGATGGCTTTGACCGATGCCGGAAGCGAACTGATGAACGCAGCGATGTCGAAAGGCCTGAACAGGCGGACTTTGACAAGACCGACCTTTTCACCCTGTCGGTTCAGGTATTCGACGGTTTCAAGGGCGGTTTCAGCACCCGAACCCATCATGATGATAATGCGGTCGGCATCCGGGGCGCCGTAGTATTCGTAGAGCTTGTATGAACGGCCCGTCATCTCGGCGAACCTGTCCATCGCTTTCTGGGTGATGGCCGGGCAGGCATTGTAGATGCTGTTGACGCTCTCCCTTGCCTGGAAATAGACGTCCGGGTTCTGTGACGTGCCGCGGATGATCGGTGCGTCCGGCGACATGCGGCGCATTCTGTGCGCGTTCACCAGGTCGTCGTCGATCATTGAACGGATCTGGTCGACAGAGAGTACCTCGATTTTCGAGATTTCGTGCGAGGTCCTGAATCCGTCAAAGAAATGGAGGAACGGTACTCTTGACTCGAGGGTCGCAGCCTGGGATATCAACGCCATGTCCATCACTTCCTGCACAGAGCATGAAGCGAGAAGGGCAAAACCTGTGCCGCGGACCGACATCACGTCGCCGTGGTCGCAGAAAATCGACAGAGCCTGGGCGGCAAGCGAACGAGCCGAGACATGGATGACGCAGGGAGTAAGCTCACCGGCGATCTTGTACATGTTCGGAATCATCAGAAGCAAGCCCTGAGAAGCCGTGAATGTCGTGGTCATCGCACCAGTCTGGAGCGCGCCGTGTACTGCTGCGGCAGCACCGGCCTCACTCTGCATTTCGTCTACCAGCGGCACCGACCCCCAGATGTTTTTAGTATCTGTGGCGGCCCAGGCATCAGAGTACTCGCCCATGGGCGAGGCAGGGGTGATGGGATATATTGATATTACTTCGTTGGTACGATAGGCGACATGAGCAAGAGCTTCATTCCCCTCCATTGTCTTAAATGTCCGGGTCATACGATCATTTACTGGATTATGATTGTTTGGGACTTGTGCGATCCTCGAAAAATGCAGTGCTGTTTACTTCTGTATGGTGATCCGACTGGCAACTCACCGTCGGTGCACGCGATCCTCATGTACTCCGTGTACACTTCGGTTTCTGCGCTCCGTCGGCATTGCACTCGAACCGGCCACGAAAAGTAAATAGAGGTGCACATAAGTAAACCTCGAAGGTAAAGGAAAAGTTACGATCGCGGATAAGAAAGCTTAGAATGTGCTTTTCAAGATAGGAAAAAAACTGATATACTTCAATTCTGATCGAGTTTCATGCCGGCTGTACCGGGAGGCTTTCGACACACAAGAATGAAGCACCCTGGGAGGGGGTATTTGTTGGATTACACAGATAAAAAAGAGCAGGCAGTAATCCCGGCCCAGGAGCCGCGTGAACAGGTCGTTTATGGCCGGAACGCAGTGGTCGAGCTGTTGCAGACCAAGCCGGAGAGCGTCGAGAAGATCTATCTCCAGTTCAATACGTCCCACCCCAAGCTCAAGGAAATCATCATAACGGCAAGACGGTTGAAAATCCCCTGCGGAAAGGCGCGCATGGAGAAGCTCACCCTCATTTCCGGAACCGCAAAGAACCAGGGAGTCTGCGCGCTCATCAGCACCGTGACATCCTACAGCCTTGAAGAGGTGCTCGCCTCACCGAGGAACTCCTCGCCGCTGCTCGTGATTCTCGATGGACTGGAGGACCCCCACAACGTCGGGGCGATCGTCCGTACTGCCGAAGCTGTCGCTGCCGATGCGGTCATCATGATCGACGGCAAGGGAACGCCGATAAACGCGACCGTCCATAAAGCCTCGGCCGGTGCCCTGTCCCATATGCGCATCTGCAAGGTGAAAAGCCTGGTCAGGTGCCTCGATCTGCTGCATGAACGTGGTTTCCATATCGCTGCCGCAGACATGGATGCCGAAAAGAACCATACCGATATCGACTGGCGCCGCGCCACTGCCCTCGTGATGGGTGCGGAAGGGAGCGGACTGGGGCCTGAAGCCCGCAAGCGCTGTGACTCGGTCGTTCGTATTCCGATGGCCGGATGCGTCGAATCGCTCAACGTCAGCGTCGCCACCGGAGTGTTGCTCTATGAAGCGATGCGCCAGCGCCTGGAGTGAGGAATGGCTGGGAGATGGCCTGAAGATGGCCGGAAGAATGGCCTGAAGAATGGTCTGAAGAAAAGGACTAAAAGGACTTAAGGGACCAAAGGGACTTAAAGGACGGCCATGAAGACAACAGGGAGAAAGAAATTGAATGTCTTAACCCTTATGTCCTTTTGGTCCTTTTGGTCCCTTGAGTTGTTCTCTTCTCATCTTTCCCTGAAATTGAAAAAATGTTACCTTGAATTTCTTTCGACCGGAACACCTGATAACCTGTTAATCCCGCTCTGCCATGAACATCCCTGACAATCTCCGTTATACCAAGGATCATGAATGGATCAAGCTTCTCGAGGACGGCGTAACCGCCTTGATCGGCATCACCGATTTTGCGCAGTCCGAGCTTGGTGACATCGTGTTCGTCGAAACAAAGCCCGTCGGTACGCAAGTCAAGGCACATGATGTGTTCGGGACCGTGGAAGCCGTCAAGACGGTAGCTGACCTGTTCGCCCCGATCGCCGGCGAGATTGTTGCCGTCAACGAAGCTCTCGACAGCGCAGAAGTCGTAAACTCGAGCCCTTACGATGAAGGCTGGATCATCAAGCTGAAGATCGCAAGCGTGTCTGATGTCGACTCATTGCTGTCGCCTGCGGACTACCGCGCGTTGATCGGCGAGTGACAGGTTTCGGCGAGGTTTTTTAACTGTATCCATCTATACCATGCCTTTCATTGTCAATTCGGATGCCGAACGGGCCGAGATGCTCCGGCAGATCGGTGTCGAAGGTTTCGATGATCTCGTTGCAGACATCCCTGCCGAAATACGCCTTCAGAAAGCTCTCGATCTTCTGCCGGCGATGGGTGAACCGGAAGTGAAGCGCCTGCTTGAACAGATGGCGAGGCAGAACTCCGCTACAGCCGACCACGTGAGCTTCCTCGGCGCCGGATCCTACGACCATTTCATTCCGGCCGCCGTCAAAACCATATCGTCTCGGAGCGAATTCTATACCGCCTACACCCCTTACCAGGCTGAAGTGTCGCAGGGCACCCTGCAGGCTATCTACGAATATCAGAGCATGATGTGCCGCCTGTACGGCATGGATGTGGCCAACGCTTCGATGTACGATGGAGCTTCCGCCCTGGCCGAGGCAGCGATTATGGCTGTCAATATCACCGGTCGCAACGACATCGTCGTGGCAGGCAAACTGCATCCTTACAGCCGCCAGGTAATCGAGACCTACCTCGAAGCCGCCGGTGAAAGGCCAATTCTCCAGAACAGCATCGAAGATGGCATCGGCAGCGTCGAGTCACTGAAATCAATCGTCTCTTCGGCGACGGCGGCAGTCATCGTCCAGCAGCCCAACTTCTACGGCTGTCTCGAAGAGGTCGAAGCCATCGGCGAGATCGCCCGCCAGAACGGCGCCCTTTTCATCGTAATGGCCGATCCGGTTTCTCTCGGCGTTCTCGAAGCGCCCGGGAACTACGGCGCGGACATCGCTGTGGGCGAAGGTCAGCCGCTCGGCAACGCCCAGAGTTTCGGTGGACCCTATCTCGGCATTTTCACGGTCAAGCAGCAGCATGTGCGCAAGATCCCCGGCCGCCTTGTCGGCATGACGAAGGATCGCGATGGTCAGGACGGCTTCATACTGACGCTCCAGACCCGCGAACAGCATATTCGCAGGGAGAAGGCGACCTCGAACATCTGTTCGAACCAGGCGCTTTGCGCTTTGCAGGCGGCAGTCCATCTCTCGCTGCTCGGCAGGGAGGGAATCAGGGATGTCGCGATGCGTTCGATGCAGAAAGCGCACTATCTGGCCGGGAAAATCACAGCCCTTCCCGGTTACACGCTGAAGTTCGGAGCGCCGTTCTTCAGGGAGTTCGTGATCGAGACACCTGTGCCGGCGGCATCGATTGTCGAAGGAATGCTTTCGAAAAAGGTGTTCGCGGGCGTGGATCTTTCCGCATGGGGTGAAAACGGCCTGCTGGTCGCGGTCACTGAACAAAGGACCAAAGAGGAAATGGACGCGTTTGTTGTGGAACTGGGGCGCTTCAGCTAAACCTGCTCAACTGTAGAGATTCTGTAGGGGCGGACCTGTGTGTCCGCCCTTCCTTTTTCAGGTCTTTATCACCGGCTGATGTGGCCGATAGTATCGCTCAAAAAATAAATACAGGTGCGTGAGTGCAATCCCGGGGCTGTTTACACGAGCCCCAGGTTCTCCATCTCCTTTCTCACGGTCGCCTTGTTGGCATCGGACATCGGTACCAGCGGCAGGCGGTAAACCTCTTCCACCATTCCCATCTGTGACAGGGCGTACTTCACCGGTACGGGATTGCTCTCGATGAAATTCAGCTTGAAAAGCTTCCTGTAAGTCTTGTTTATAGCACGGGCCTCTTCGAGGTTCCCGGCTCTCATGGCTTCGACGAGCCCTTTGACGGCCTTCGGCACCTGGTTGGCAGCCACAGAAATCACCCCATCGCCACCGAGGGCCATGAACGGCAGGATCAGCATGTCTTCGCCGGTCATCACCGAGAACCTCTCGGGACGGCGCTCGATCAGCTCCATGATCTGGTCCATGTTGTCCGTGGCCTCCTTGACGGCGAGGATGTTGTCGAAATCGTTGGCCAGCCGAATGATCGTGTCTGCGCTGACGTTACATCCGGTACGACCGGGTACGTTGTAGATGATGACCGGGATCGACACGGACTGAGCCACATGCTTGAAGTGCTGGTAGAATCCCTCCTGGGACGGCTTGTTGTAATAGGGGGCCACGGAAAGGATGGCCTGGGCTCCGGCCTTTTCGGCGTTACGTGAAAGTTCGACCGCATGGTCGGTCGCGTTGGTGCCGGCGCCGGCGGCTACCATCAGGTCTGGACCGGCTTCTTCACGGACGATGCGGATGATCTCCGACTGTTCTGAGGTCGAAAGGGTAGGCGATTCGCCGGTCGTGCCGCAAGGAATGAGGATATCGGTCCCGGCCTCCCGTTGAAAGCGTACAAGACGTCGCAATGCCTCGGTGTCGATCGAACCGTCACTGTGGAACGGAGTGACCAGGGCAACGGCGGAACCTGAAATAAGACGATTGGTCATAAAACTGAAATGTGATTATGGCATGCATTGATATGCAAGCAATTATAAGGCAATCTTCGTGATTTTCTAAACGGATTTTCTCCTGCCATGTAAGTGTATATATGAAAAGATATGGAGCTTTTTTTCACTGCCGCTGAAAAGTCCTGGTTCAAAACGTTTGCCGACGACGGGATACGCCTGAAAATCTGGAATCACCGGTTCCCTGCGTTTGTCGATAACCAGCCAGGGCTGACAGCCGTCGGAAAAGGCAGCTCATTACGAGGCCTGTGTCGATAAATCGGCATGAACTCTCTTCAGGACGCTTTGCCAATCGCCGGGGGATTCCTGTCGGTATAGTCTGACGCTGTCGTACCAGGGGCTGTCGTTCCTGTCGAGCAACCAGCGCCAATCCGGCAGAAACGGCAACAAGATCCAGGTCGGCTTGCCCAGGGCGGCACTCAGGTGCGCAACGCTCGTGTCGACGCTGATCACCAGATCCATCAGTTCGCAAAGTGCGGCCGTTTCATCAAAGTCCTTCAGCTTATCGCCGCAATGCGATATGGCCGGCCCGGACCGAAGCGCAGCCTGATCGATCTCCCTGACCTCTTTCTGCAGGCTCACGTATTGATAGCCGCCTGGCAGGCATGCCTTCAGCAATGCCAGCGACAGGCTTCGGTTCCGGTCATTGCTATGGCTTGCGCTTCCGCTCCATACCAGGCCGATTCGCGGTTTTGTCTTTCCGCCTGACCTGCTCATCCACTCATTCACCTTATCTGCACTGGCAGATAAATATTTGCGAGAGGACGGAATCGTTTCAATAGTCGTTCTGAATGCTAAAGGCAAGCTCAATAATGGGCAGTGGAAATCAAACTCCGGAAGGAGATCGCCTTTAGCAACAAACCCGGCAATCCCACCGATCTGCTTCAGTAACCCGATGAGGGCGGGTTCTACTTCCAATATTACCCGTGCCCCAAGCCCGGCAACGAGCCTGATGTAACGACAAAACTGAAGCGTATCGCCTAAACCCTGTTCGCTGTACAACAGAATGCTCTTGCCTTCTATGGAGTCATTGCCACGCCATAATGGTTGAGTAAAGTTTCGCCTGGTGGGAGCGAAATCTATTGTTTTGCATCGCCACTCATACAATTGCCATCCGTTGTCATAATCGCCCTGCAATAACATTGCGAGCGATTTGTTCCAATGAGCGTCAGCATAATCGGGATCGATGCCTATCGCCTGATCATAACAGGCGATGGCAGCATCAAACTGTTTGAGATTCTGTTGCGCATTGCCTTTGTTGGAGAATGCATCGACATAATCGGGCCTGATCGCTATCGCCATGTTATAACTGGTGATGGCGGCATCAAACTCCTTGAGTTCCTGCAATGCGTTACCCCTGTTGGAAAATGCATCGACATAATCGGGCCTGATCGCTATCGCCATGTCATAACTGGCGATGGCGGCATCAAACTTTTTGAGTTCCTGAAATGCATTCCCCCTGTTGAAAAATGCATCAGCAAAATCGGGTTTGCTTGCAATAGCCTGGTCATAACTGGCGACGGCAGCGCTGAACTGTTTGAGTATCAGCAATGCATTGCCCCTGTTGAAATAAGCTTCAACACAATCGGGTTTGAGGGATATGGCCTGGTCATAACTGGCAATTGCAGCGTTGAACTGTTTGAGTTCCAGCAATGCATTGCCCCTGTTGGAAAAAACCTGGGCATAATCGGGGCTGATGGCTATGGCCTGGTCGAAACTGTCGATTGCAGCATCGAACTGCCTGAGCTCATGCAGCGCCTGGCCACGATTGGAGAAAGCCTGGGCAAAATAGGGCCGGATAGCGATAGCCTGGTCATAACAGGCGATTGCAGCGTCGAACTGTTTGAGTTTCTGTAATGCATTGCCCTTGTTGGAATATGCTTCGGCATAATCGGGCCGGATAGCGATCGCCTGGTTATAACAGCTGATTGCAGCGTCGAACTGTTTGAGTTCATGAAACGCCAACCCCCAGTTGGAAAATGCTTCGACATAATAGGGTCGGATAGCGATAGCCTGGCGATAACAGGCGATTGCAGCGTCGAACTGCCTGAGTTCATGCAACGCCAACCCCTTGTTGGAATAAGCATCAGCGTAATCGGGCTTTATCGATATCGCCCGGTCGTAACTGGTTACGGCATCTTCCCACTGACCGAGTTCATGCAGCGCGATGCCGCGGTTGAAAAAGGCTTCCGGTGACTCGGGGTTGATGGTAATGACGATGTCATGACTGGCTATCGCTGCCGCCCACTGGTTGAGGTCCTGTTGTGCCAACCCCCGGTTGTAATAAGCTTCCGGATAATCGGGTTTGATGGTTATGGCCGTGTTATAACTTGCGATGGCGGCGTCGAACTCTTTCAGTTCAAGGAGAGCCAATCCTCTATTGGAATAAAAAGCGGCGTTATAAGGAAATAGCGTGATTGCCCGATCAATCAGGTCGACGGCGTGCCTGTGATTTTGAGTCTGATAAGCGATGACCCCAAGCAAGTGGAGCGCATCGGCGTGTTCAGGCTGGATTTTCAATATCTCCTCATACATCTCCCGGGCAAGGTCAATCTGCCCCTTTTGATGGAGATCTATTCCCTGCTGAAACCACTGTTGTACCCTGTCCATCATCGTGACTGCCTAAACGGAATTTCCCGCTTCGATCAGCTCGCCTGCAAGTTGGAGCGACGAAGACGAGAGTGCGCTGCCGCTGATCAGGCGGGCGACCTCATGAACCCTGTCGCTGCTGTCGAGTGTCGTGACGCTTGTGACTGTGCGCTCACCTTCCACCCGTTTCATGACAGCCAGATGGCTGTCGCCCATGGCGGCTATCTGGGGCAAGTGAGTGATGGCGATGATCTGGTGCAGGCGGGAGAGCCGTTTCAGGCTCAACCCGACCGCCTGGGCTACTTTACCGCTGATGCCGGTGTCGATCTCGTCGAAGACCAGGATTGGAAGGTCGGCCGAACGGGCCAGCGCGCTTTTCATGGCAAGCATAATGCGCGAAATCTCGCCGCCGGAGGCGACCTTGGCAAGCGGTTTCCGGGCTTCGCCGAGGTTGGTCGAGATCAGGAACTCGATCCGGTCGAAGCCGTTGTCGAATGCTCGGTACCGGAGACCGTCGATTTCGATCTCACCTCCGGGGGACTCTTCGATGGCGAAGCTGACCTCGAATGCGCTGTGCGGTATGCCGAGATGGCCGAGCTCCGACGAAATCTCTTCCGCGAGCCGGACAGAGGCCTCTTTTCGCTTGACCGAGAGTTCGACGGCTGATGCCTTAAGCTCGGCGCGAGCATGCGTTATCTCTGTTTCAAGACGGGCGGTTTCCTCTGCCAGGTTCTCTTCAAAAGCGAGTTCGTCTGAAAGCTGGTCGCGCAACGCGATCAGGCCTTCAATGCTTTTCCCGTGCTTTTTGGATATGCGCTGCAGGAGCATCTGCCGCTGCCTGAGCTCTTCGAGCCGGTTTCGGTTGAATTCGATGCCGGAGGTGTATCGCCCGATAAACCGGTTGACCTCCTCGACAGAAGCAGTCGCACCGCGCAGCTCTTCAAGATGCGGTTCGAACCTTTTGTCGATGGCCGCGAGTTTTTCGAGGATGTGGACGGAGGATGAGAGCGCAGAGTATGCCGATGGTTCCGAATCGTAGAGCGCCTGTTCAAGCTCACTGCCCAGGCTGAAGAGCGTCTCGGCGTTTTCGAGCAGGTTGATCTCCTCTTCGATCGCTCCTTCCTCACCTTCGACGAGCCCTATCTCTTCAAGTTCCCTGTACTGGTATTCGATAAAATCGCGCTTCTCTTTCAACGCGGCCGCTTTTTCAAGGAGGTCGTTCAGCCTCTTCTGCAATTGACGACAGTGGGTGTGCCGATTCCGGTACCTGGCGAGCTCATCTGAAGTCGATGCGAATCCGTCGAGCAGGGCTGCGTGCGTTTCGGCATGCAGAAGCAACTGGTGGTCGTGCTGTCCGTGCAGGTCGACGAGCAGTTGGCCGACCTGCTTGAGCAGGGCGACCGTGCAGGGCGTGTCGTTGATGAAACATCGTGACTGGCCGGACGTTGAAATGTCGCGACGGAGGATGAGTTCAGGGGTGCTGTCGATACCTGCGCCGTCGAGCACTCCTGCGACGGTTACGAGATGGTCCCCCGTGAAGGTCGCCTCGATTACGGCCCTGGCGGCTCCGCTGCGTACCAGCTCGGCACTTGACCGTTCGCCGAGCACCAGGTTCAGGGCTCCCATGAGGATCGATTTACCGGCTCCGGTTTCACCGGTGATGATAGTCAATCCGGGCGCAAAGCTTACCGAGAGCTCGTCGATGAGGGCAAAATCCCTGACGTAGAGGGTTTGGAGCATGACACGGATGGTTTGGAGTGACCGAATGGCCGCTTACTGCGTAAGATAACGCTAAATGACCTGCTTTGAAACAGCAGGGGCATCTCATCTTGCAAGCATGACCGTTTCGGTTCCGCTGAACCGTGATCCAGAATATCCTGAGGCATTCATTGTCATCCGGTATGTTCCCGCAGGCAGGAGTTGACCGGAATCGTCGCGCCCGTCCCAGAAGAGTGCTGTGGCTGGTCCGACCGGGGTGCCGCTCGCCAGGCTGCGGACTTTTTTTCCTGTGGCATCATAGGCAACCACTGCAAGCTGGTATGAGCCGGCAGGGAGGCTGACCGTGATGTTGAGCACGTCGTCCCTGCGATCTCCGTTCGGAGAAAAGGGGTTGGGAGACAGGTGGAAGACCTCATCGGCTCTTGTCGGCGGAACATACACGGAGTTGGCCTTGCCAGGTGTGCCTCCGTATCTGGTGTCGGTCGAGGAGGTCCAGTTCAGGGGGGAGTCCGAAGGCATCAGGGGATGGAACTTCTCGATGGAGATGCGTCTGGTTGATCTGTTGCCGGGATTGTGCCAATTAGGGGTGTAGTTCGCAGAATCGACAGCGGCGCCTTTGCTGTCGAGCAGGCGGACGCAGTCCCCTTCGTTGTTGAGCGAGAACACTTTATAGCTTTTTACGATGAATATCCGGGTATCCGTTGAGGTTTGAAGATAGCTGTAGTAAGTCGCAAGGCGGGAGCCGGCGACCATGCCGTTGGTTTCGGGCGCGATTACTCCGTATTGTCCCGGCTCAAGCATGTTGCTGCCTCCTTTCGGCGCGAAGTAATAGCGGTTGGCTTTGCCTGTCGTCGCACTCGGCCGGTCCGCGATACTCCATCCTGTGAGATCCATGGCTGTTATGCCCGGATTGTATATTTCCACGAAATCCGGTTGGTCGGGGAGGTTGTCGTCGGGTTCCTGCAGGGGGTCGAACAGGATTTCGTTGAGCACCGGTCCGGCAATTCTGTTCTGGAGGGCGAGGTTTTCGGTAAAGCTTTTTGCTTTGCGATCGTCTGCGCAGCCGGAGGCCAACAGGACGATCAGGACGGGAAGTGCGTAGGGGCGCATCTTGCTGTCGGTTATGATTGATCGATGTTCTATTCAAAGGTGCTGTACCGTGAGTCGAACAGAGTCTGCATTGCAGGGTGGGGCTGTTGGACTTCTTCGGAGAACTGAAAACCGGAAAGCTTATTGTCGGGGACTTTCCGGTATGGTAAAATCTGTCGGTCGCCTTGTCGCTTTCAGACGCTTTTCTGCTTTTTCGACGGTTCTTCCGCCGCCTTGTTGAATTCTTCCTCTATTTCACTTTGCGCTTTCTTGAACTCTTTCATGCCTTTGCCGAGGCCTTTGGCAAGCTCGGGGAGCTTGTTGGCGCCGAACAGCAGAAGGATGATGAGCAGGATGAGTATGAGTTCCTGGCCGCCTAATCCGAACATTGTGGTTTCTCCGGAAATTGTATAAATCGATGGTAATACATAACTCTGTAGTCACAAACTAAAAAATGCCTGTTCCTAAACCAAGTGTTTTCAGCTCAAAAACGGCTGATCCTTCCGAGGACGGTCTCTCCGGCCACAGTTTTCATGCCGACGGGAGCGTTGACCTGGACAGCAGCCGGCAGGAAGATATCTACTCTCGAACCGAACTTGATCATGCCGAAGCGGTTTCCTGTCCTGACATTCCCGCCTTTTTCGAGTGTGCAGACAATCCTTCTGGCAAGGAATCCGGATACCTGGCAGAACCAGACGGTTCCGGCAGGCGTGTCCAGGCCGATCTCCGTGCGTTCGTTGTCCGTCATGCTGCGATGGTCGAATGCCATGAGGAATTTTCCGGGGTGATATCTGACGTCGATAACCCGGCCGTCTATCGGAATTCTGTTGACATGGACGTTGAAAGGTGACATGAAAATGCTGACAAGCGTCGATCCAGGGCCGGTCACAGGGTGGTCGACGCTCTGGTTCAGCAGGATTTTACCGTCAGCCGGCGCGATGATGGTGCCCGGTTCATCAGGCACACTCCGTTCAGGGTCGCGATAGAACCAGAACGTGAACGCGAGGAAAAGCGCTGCGGCAGCCGATACGGCAGTTCCGCCGGGCTGTGGGAGCAGCAGTCCGGCGATAAAGGCTGCGGAGCAGAAAATGGCGGTTTTGGCGACACTGCCGGTTCCGTAAGGTGTGATTCGCATGGTATTGCTGTTCCTTTCTGGCAAATTGACCCCTATGATAGCCATTTTGCAGCAATAACCAAGGACAGAGCCTCCGGGCCGGGAGTTGCAAACAGCAGCCCGGGTATGCTATCTTCCTTTTCTGAACCATTGATCAATCGATTTCGTGAACCGTACCGAAAAAATATTTCTCGAAACAGTACGTCGCCAGGATCTTGCCGGTAAAGGCGACAAGGTGCTCGTGGCTGTTTCGGGAGGTCCTGACTCCATGGCGCTTCTGCACCTTTTCTCGACGGTTTCACCTGTGCTGCAGTGCAGCATCGGTGTGGCTCACTGCAATTTCGGTTTAAGGGGCGAAGAGAGTGATCGCGATGAAACTTTTGTGATGGAGGTTTGCCGGACGCTCGAAGTAGAATGCCATATCAGGCGATTCGATACCTCCAGGGTTGCTGCCGCCTGGAAAAAATCGATAGAGGAGACAGCGCGGATCCTTCGTTACGAGTATTTCGACGAACTTCGTCATGAATCGGGTTACACCCGCATCGCGACGGGGCACCATGACGGTGACAATGCAGAAACCATGCTGTTCAACCTGTTCAGGGGAACGGCAGTGTCCGGTCTCAAGGGAATAAGGACAAGGCACGGCAATATCGTCAGGCCGCTGCTGCCGTTCAGCAGGAAGGAGATCATGGATTACCTCGCGGAGAAGGGAGCTGCCTGGCGAACCGATCGCACCAACCTCGGTATCGATCATGACCGCAATTTCATCAGGAACAGGGTAATCCCCCTGATTGAAGAGCGGTTCACGCACAAGCTCATGCCTTCACTGCAGCGGATGTCGGAGCATGCCGGCGAGCTTGACGAATTTATCGAACGTCATATCGATCGACTCGCCGAACAGTATCCCGGCCTTGACCTCAATGCCGGAAAGCTGCATGTCGTCACCATGCTTGAACTGACGTTGTTTGAACGGAAGGAGATCCTGAAGCGGATGTTCCGCATGCAGGGGCTGAGTGTCGACAGCCGGGTACTTCAACGGGTCACGGATCTTCTCGGCAGACAGTCGGGCAGAAGCGTTCCGGTCGGATCAGGAGTGGTGGTCGTCAGGAAAGACGGGTTCCTCCGCTTCCGCTCAGAGGAGTCTCCCGACATGGTTGTGCAGAAGACTCCTCCCGGTCCCTAATTGGTCCCGGCGGGTTTTTTGAAGGCAGTCAGAGGCAGGTCGGCCGTTATGATGACCGATTCGAGGTTCTGGTGAACCGTCAGATGCTTCAGTAAAGTCTTGGCCGCTTCCGATGTCCTCGTCCCGGCAGTGCTCGACAGTTCGATGGTGCCCCACAGGAACGTGGAGGCGAAGAACGCCGACCGACGATCTTTGTACACCCACTCTGACTGGCCCTTGAGGCCGTCGTCGAATTTGACCGACATGGCGATCTGCTGGAGGCGGTCAAGGTTGCCTACTGATTTGACGTCACGGTTTTTTGAGGTGATGCTTTGCAGCGCGCCCGATGTCCACTGGGGAGAGGCGAGGGTGAACCAGAGGTGCGACTTGTAGGCCGTCTTTCTGATCATGGCTGCCGAAACCGAATCCCTTTCGAGGAAATGGCCGGACGGGCGGAGGAACTCACCCATCATTCCGCTGCTGCTGGCGATGGCCATTTTTCCATGCCCCATCGGGCAAACCCAGAGCGTGCTGTCGATTTCGTATGCGCGCCGGTCGCCGAAGTCGGCTGTCCGGATGCTCGCAGCCTGAAGCACCGGGGTAGAGGCTTTGCTGGTAACCGGGCCCCATGCCATGCCGATATAATTCTGCTGTTTTTTCCCCGAGCGCTGGAAGCTGATGAGGAGGGTGTCGAGGTCCTCTGAAAGGTCGATGCCTTTCTGTTTCATCAGTGAGTCAAGCCGTTTTCCAGTGGTAAGGAACGGGGTCTTTTTAAGCGAGTCCGGGATCGCCTCTTGCCAGAATCTGCTTTGCCGGATATCTTTCAGCCCGACGTATATCATTGCATCCGATGTGCCGGGCATGTTCTGGATGATCGAAGTGAGCTCATGGTTTAGAGGCTCTGCCTGCATGCGCGGCTTCTGCCAGTTGACCCAGAAGAGCGCTGCCAGAAATCCGGTCAGGCCGATCACGAACAGAGAGGCTATAACTTTCGGGCCTTTCTTTTTGGGGGCCTGCGTGGCAGGCATCACCGGCGGGGTCTGGTTGCCGCTCATACGTTCAGTCGTGTTAGGAGTTATCCTTGATGGCAAGGCGGGCAAGTTCGTCGCACCGGTTGTTGTACGGGTTGTCGCTGTGCCCCTTGACCTTGTGAAAGGTGACGCGGTGTAATCTAATCAACTTCAGGATTTCCTGCCAGAGATCGATGTTCTCCACCGGTTTCTTTGCCGCAGTTTTCCATCCGTTGGCCACCCAGCGCTTAAGCCACCCTTCGTTGATGGCATTGACCAGATAGCTCGAGTCGCTGTGAACCTTGACGTGGCAAGGCTCCTTTAATGCTTCGAGCCCCTTGATGGCCGCCATCAGCTCCATGCGGTTGTTTGTCGTGGCCGGATCGAACCCTGAGATCTCCTTCGTCGTTCCTCCGTACATGAGCAGGGCGCCCCAGCCACCTTTACCGGGATTTCCGCTGCACGCGCCGTCGGTGTAGAGTATGATCGTTTTTTCCATAAAGGCAAAAGGAGACGAGCGTTGGAAATGGCCAAAAAAAAGGCTCAACCTTCGGATGAGCCTTATGATTCCTGAGATCAGGTATTCCGATCGTGCTGCAGTTTACTTCAGCAGCTTGGCAAGTTCGGCAGTGCCGGTCTTGGCCATGATTTTCATTGCCTTGGCAGTAACGCGAACCTTGACCCAGCGTTTTTCTTCCTCGATCCAGATCCTCTTGGTGTGAAGATTGGGCTCCCAGCGGGTGCGGGTGTGGTTGTTGGCATGGGAAACATTATTGCCGTATATCGGCCTTTTTCCGGTCAGCGCGCAGACTTTGGACATGATAGGATCTATTGACGTTAAAAAATGATACGGAATATAAGAATCCGTTCGGAAAAACGAAAGCAGAACGGGGGCTTAATGATGAATTATGAATTATGAGTGCTGAATGGAAGAGCGATGAATGCTGAATGGAAGAGCGATGAATGCTGAATGATGAGTGCTGAATGATGAGTGCTGAATGGAAGAACAAAAAAAGTCTTCACCTCTTCAATTCATAATTCAGCATTCATAATTCATAATTCCCCCTCAGGGTCTTATGCCTACGGCGCATACCATCATCGACAGCACGTACAGAAGCGTTCCGAAGGCGTTGTACCAGACAGCCTTTTCAGCGGGATGGGCGATCAGTACCTTCTGCATCGGAATTTGAAACACGAGAAGCGCAGTGGCGATGGAGGCCGAGAGCATCGAGCCTTTTGCCAGGAGTATGGCGATAGCTGCGACCTGGGCAGCATCCATGACAACCGATGCAAGGATGGCCGCGTTCTTTTCACCGAGCTGGACCGGTATGGAGCCCACCTTGCGGATCCTGTCTCCAACGACCGATTTGAAATCGTTCAGGGTCATGATGCCGTGCGCTCCGAGGGAGAAGATGATAGCCAGAGCGATCGACTCCTTCGAAGGAACTCCCTGCGTAATCGAAAAACTTCCGGTAAGCCAGGCGACTCCTTCATAGGCGAGTCCGACGATGAGGTTCCCGTACCAGCCGTTCCTCTTGGCCCTGATAGGTGGGCCGGAGTAGGCATGAGACATCAGGACGCCCACGAATGCGATGGCGACGACATAGGGATGGATAGACAGCGCGACAAGGAACCCGGTGAGGATCAGGCCGAAGGTGATCAGCCAGCTGGCCTGCTTCGAGATCTTTCCTGAAGGGATCGGGCGCTCAGGTTCGTTGATGGCATCGACCTCACGATCGAAATAGTCGTTCATGGTCTGGGACATGGCGCACATCAGCGGCCCGGCAAGGAGGATGCCCCGGATAAGGATGGATATGTTGTCGGAGACGCTCTCGCCGGTCGATACCACTCCGCAGGCGAATGCCCACATAGGAGGGAACCAGGTTACCGGTTTCATGAGCGGCACAATCGCGGAAGGCTCAATACGAAACCCTGGCCTGTTGACGTTCTCGAGGGCCTCCTGGATGATTTTCTGTCTGGACTGGCTTATGCCTGACTGATGGAGCTTCTCGTCGAGGTTCAGGTGCAGCTCAGGATGGACCGTGTCGCTTCCGTTCATGATTTACTGATTCTTGCTTCGGCTGGAAACAAAGCAACTATAATACATGTTTTTCGGCAAAAATTATAAGCATTTAGTTTGCCGTTGCTTTGTATTCCGAAGCGATGCGCCGGTTGACTTCTATGATCCTGTTCATTTTTTCAAGGGCCTGTCCGCTTTCGAGGCTCTCTTTCGCCATGTTCATCCCGTCGTCGATGCAGGCAGCCTTGCCCGAAACGTAGCAGGTTATGGCGGTGGCGAAGAGTGCCGCATCGATTTTGGCCTGTGAAGCCGAACCATCCATGATCTGCGTGATGATTCGTGCGTTTGCCTCGCTGTCGCCGCCCAACAGCTCACTGATTTTCCATTTTCCCAGACCGAAATCTTCGGGGTTGACCTTATGGCGGTAGATGCTGCCATGCAGAAGTTCGACGATCAAGGTCGGTCCGCAGACGCTCGGCTCGTCAAGGCCGAGGCCCGTTTCAGTTTCACCGTGGACGACCATGGCGTGTTCACATCCCGAGTGGATAAGCACGTTGGCATAGATATCCATCATCGATGGGTCGAACACGCCTATCAGCTGACGCTTCACCTTAGCAGGGTTGATCAGCGGCCCCATCATATTGAATATCGTCCTGATTCCGAGTTCTTTCCTGATTCCGGCCACTGCTTTCATCGAAGGGTGGTAAATCGGTGCGAACAGAAATGAGAAGCCTGTCTCCCGGAATTGCTTCTCGGAAGCCGAGGGTGGGAGGTCGACCGTATAGCCAAGGGTTTCGAGCACATCGGCGCTGCCGCACTTGCTGGTGATCGAACGGTTGCCGTGTTTTGCGATCGGCACTCCGGCTCCGGCTGCTATGAAAGCCGACGCCGTCGAAATATTGAATGTCCCCAGATGATCGCCGCCGGTGCCACAGGTGTCGACCGCCTGACGGTCGATATCGATCGGTGTCGCTTTGTCCATGAGGCACTCAAAGGCTCCGATCGCTTCGCCGGAAGTGACCCCCTTTTTCTGCAGGAGAGCAAGTATGGCACCTGTTCCTGCAGGGCTAAACCGGCTTTCCATGATCGAATTCATGCAGGTTTCCATGTTCTTGTCGGAAAGATGCACTCCCGCAAGCAGTTTCTGAAGAAGCTCCTGTTGATGCATGATATGGGCTGGGATCGAAATGAAAAAAATCGCTTAATTTCCATTATAATAACAATCTCTCCTTTTCCCAATTATAGGCCTTTCGCGGGCCGGATTTTTCAGGTATCGCTATTCATGGGGCATAACGATCTTCGGGTACACCGGGCAATTCTGCTCGAGAACATCTACAGGAAAATGTCTGCTGAGGGCATCGATTCATTTCTGGTGACCGATCTTGCAGCCATCCGCTGGCTGACCGGTTTCAGCGGCTCCAACGCCAAACTTCTGCTTTCTGGAGGCTCTGCGGTGCTGTTCACTGATTTTCGTTATCAGGAGCAGGTCCGGCAGGAGACTTCGGGCATCGGAACGGTCATCCTGAAGGAGAGCTTTGCCTCGGAGCTTATATCCGGAGCATGGAACCTCGGCGACCGTATGGCCCTGCAGGCCGACCACGTCAGCTGGCACGAGATGCAGCAGCTTTCGGCAAGCCTCGATGGGCGACGGTTCCACGGGGTTACAGCTTTTTTTGACGAATTCACCGAGTTCAAGCACCTGGCTGAGCTCGAAAAGATGCGGCACGCCGTGGCGATCAGCGAAAGTGTGCTCGATGAGGTCATTCCCATGATCTCGCCCGATATCACTGAAATCGATCTTGCCGCCGAAATTTCCTACCTCCACAGGAAGCTTGGTGCTGAAAAGGATTCGTTCGACCCTATCGTCGCCGGCGGCATCCGCTCCTCCATGCCGCACGCCAGGCCGACGGCCTCGAAATTCGAACCGGGGACGCTGATCGTCATCGATATCGGATGCATCGTCGACGGCTACGCCTCCGACCAGACCAGGACCGTCGCGCTCGGCAGGATTCCGGAAGAGGAGCGGAGAGTTTACCGTATTGTTCAGCGAGCCCAGCAGCTCGGCATCGAGTCTGCCAGGGCCGGCCTCGCCGCCCGCGATCTTGACGCCGAAGTGCGTGCCTTCATCGCCGCCGAAGGTTATGGAGAAGCATTCGGCCATGGTCTTGGCCACGGAGTGGGCGTGATGGTCCACGAGTCTCCGAGGGTAGGTACGACGGCCACCAGGACCCTTTACGAAGGGATGGTGTTCACCATCGAACCAGGCATCTATCTGGAAGGGCGCTTTGGCGTTCGCATCGAGGATACGGTGGTGCTCGGTCCTGACGGGGCAGTGCCGCTGCAGAAGTTTACCAAGGAACTCATAGAACTCTGAGGTATATCATGGATTCATCGCCGGGCAGCAGTTACTGCATGGTCATCACGACGGCGCCCGACCGTCAGGAGGCCGAAAACCTCGCTGAGGGGATTCTTGGCAACAAGCTTGCGGCATGCATCCAGATGACCGACATCCGCAGCTTTTTTCTCTGGGATGGCGCTTTGCAGAAGGAAAATGAGGTCGTGCTCACCATCAAGACGACCGAAAAACGGTATGACGCCCTCGAAGCCTACATCCGGGAGTATCACCCCTACGATGTACCGGAGATCATCAAACTTCCGGTTACCGGCGGCCTGCCGGGCTACCTCGCCTGGCTCGACTCATCTACTGAACAGAACATCAAAACCAATGAATGAGCTTCGGAAAACAACTCTTTCCCTTTAGTCCCTTTCTTACCTCTTCTGCAGGATACCCTTCAGCTCGACTGTTGCACCAGCCATGACCAGCAGAGGACTGGCGTTGCGCTCGATCGAGCGGATCGACTCCTCGATGACGGTCGATGCCCTGTGAAGATCCCGGCCAGGGAACGCTTTTACGAAACGGTCTGTAGAGACTGCGATATCAGGATTGTTGAGCTCCGGGTAGAAGTGGTCGATGCCGCGTCTGGTGACATCCTGGAAGAAGAGCAGAAGGGATTCGAGGAACATGACCTGTTCGCTGCGCGAGAGGTTTTTCGAGACCTCTTCACAGGAAGCGATGGCTTCGTGGAATCGCGCAGGGGTAAGGATATTCCTCAGGTAATCGATCGCCTGGTTGCGGATGCCGACCATCGCCGAAGCAGCGCCGAGGCCCGTCCGCGCTTCGATCAATTCAAGGGCTGTACGGAGGTTTCCGCGTGAGAAGCTGACGATGAAGCGCCTTTCGGTTTCGTTCAGCTCAGGAGCGCGCTTGCCGACCCATGCATCCAGTTCTGAAGGTCTGGGGCGGGAAAAGGTAATGGTCTGGCAACGGGAGCGTATGGTCGGAAGGACCGATTCGGGCCTTGACGAGACAAGGATGAACAGCACATGAGCCGGTGGCTCCTCGAGCAGCTTCAGGATCTTGTTGGCCGCCGAAGGGTGCAGCCGTTCGGCCTGTGATATGATGAACACCTTTTTTCCGCCGTCACGGGGAGCCATCGAGGCTTTCTGCTGGAGCATGACCACCTGTTCGGTCAGGATGCCCATGGACCGTTCCATCGCCGGCGTGAAGAACTGGTTCTTTTTTTTCTCCTCTATCAGGGCCTCGTAACGTTCTTTCGCCTCGGCGACCTTTTTGTTCTCTTTTTTTGAAGGGTCGGATGATTCCAGAAGAATCGCTTCGACAGGAAAAAGGTACTCGATGTTCGGATGCATGAACAGGTCAGCCTGGCGGCAGCTTTCGCACTCTCCGCACGAGCCTTCGGCGGAAAGGGTGGTTGTGTTGCGACAGTTGAGGATTTTGGCGATCTCGAAAGCCACACTCTCCTTGCCGGAGCCCTCGGGCCCGGCAAAGAGATAGGCATGAGCCAGATGATCGGTTCCCAGCGCCGTTTTCAGCACCCGGAGCTGGGGGTCATGGCCGACGATCGAATTCCAGCTCATTGCACCTCTATTTGTTTGTTCTGCGAATCGATTGCTTCGTTGGTCCCGACACGTCGGGATCGAAATCCGTAAAAGGGCGGACACACAGGTCCGCCCCTACTGTTTCTTTTGTCAGTCTTGCACTCGAATCTCTCACGACATATCAAAAGCGGTGCCATCATGTCCGTCCTATCAAATGAAGGTCAGCCAGTTGTACGGATCCTCGCCGGTCTGGACGATTCTGAGATAGTGGTGCTGGAGCGCTTCGGTGACCGGACCGCGTTTTTCGTTGCCGATCGGGTACTTGTCAACGCTTCTGACCGGGGTGATCTCTGCAGCCGTGCCGGTGAGGAATATCTCGTCGGCGATGTAAAGCGCTTCACGCGGGATCACTGTTTCACGCACTTCATAGCCGAGTTCACGAGCGATATGCATGATCGCCTCCCGGGTGAATCCGGGCAGGATCGACTGGGCCGACGTCGGGGTGTAGATGACGTTGTCCCTGATCACGAAGATGTTTTCGCCGCTGCCTTCAGACACGTAACCGTTGACGTCGAGCGCGATCCCCTCGGCATAGCCGTCGATCAGGGCTTCCATCTTGATGAGCTGGGAGTTCATATAATTTCCGCCCGCCTTGGCCAATGACGGCAGGGTGTTCGGTGCCATGCGGTTCCATGACGAAACACAGACATCGACACCGTTTTCGAGCACGTCGTCTCCGAGATAGGCACCCCATTCCCAGGTGGCGATGGCGACTTCGATAGCCGCGCGGTGCGGATTGACGCCGAGGGCGCCCAGGCCCCGGTAGACCAGCGGCCGGATGTAGCAGGCCTTGTGGTCGTTTGCCTTGATGGTGGCTATAGTCGCTTCCTTCAGTTCTGTTTCGGAGTATGGGATCTCGATGCGGTAGATTTTCGAAGAGTCCCTGAGCCGCCTGATGTGCTCGTCGAGAAAGAGGATTGCTGATCCTTTGGCCGTTTCATAGCATCGGATGCCTTCAAAAGTTGACGAACCGTAGTGAATGACATGTGACATGATATGGATCTTGGCATCATTCCAGTCGATCAGTTCGCCGTTCATCCATATTTTTGCAGACTTGTTCATGACGATGGCATTGGGTTGAAAAACTGTTTCGGTGTGATCTTGTAAGATAGTCTGTTTTGCCTTTTTTAAAAGTGCGCCTCCCTAAATCTGTTCTGCGTCTCGACAGCTTTATTGGCAAAGGAGGGCCATTTCCGAGGTGCGAAAAAAAAGCCCCGCAATTTTGCAGGGCTTTTTTCATCAGAAAGAAAACCTGCTCAGTAAATGCGTTCGTATACCCCTTCCACTTCGCGCAGGATAGGGTCGTAGGCTACAGCCGGCCTGCCGAAACAGGTGCCGATCGATTCGTACATGGCCACCTGGTCAAGATCGACAAAGCGCTGGACGATGGCTTTGGATGCTTCGATATACTCGATTTTGCGTCCCTTGACCTTGGAGACGGTGACGCCGGTTTTGCCGTCGAGCAGCAGCAGGACAGCAGCAGCGCCGGCTTCGAAACCGAAGTTGATGTCGTAGGCCGAAGAGTTGCCGCAGCGCACGAGGTGGCCGGGATGGATTTCACGCACTTCGGGGATTTCGTATATCCCTTCGACGAACATGCCGGTCTCTTTCATGAACAGCGGCATGCGGGGATCTGTCTTGAACCGTTTCTGGATCTGCTGGCAGACAAATTTTCCTGCACCAGCCAGTTTCTTGTGCCCGAACGCGTCCACGCCGGCCGATTCGTCGACGATATCCGTGCCGTCGGCATTCTTCATTCCCTCAGCTACGACGATCGTGTAGGTGCCGCTGTGCACGTCGCTCTGACGGATGCGCCTGGTGAACCGTTCGACGACATGTTCGTATACGACGTCCCAGTCGACCGGGATTTCGGGGATCAGGATGCAGTCCGCTTCGGCGGCTACGCCACTGCGGAATGCCGTGTGGCCCGCATAGCGGCCGAACACTTCGGTAACCAGCACACGGTTGTGCGTGCGGCCCGTGGTCTTGAGGTCTTCGACGAACTGGGCGATGCGGTTGATGGTCGAGTCGCCGCCGACAGAATAGGTCTGCAGGTCGAGGTCCATCGTTTTCGGCGCATGGATGCACTGGATGCCATTCTGGTTCAGGTCGATCATGACGCTGCCGGAGTCGTCTCCGCCGCTGATGATCAGCGCGTCGAGATCGAATTTCTTCATACCGGCCTTGATGCGGTTGTACTTGTCGGGGTTGCTGATCGCTTTGATCTTGACCCTGGAATGGCCGGCTTCGGATCCGGCGAAGTTCGCGTCGAACTGGTCAAGGCGGGCGATATCGAACTTGACCAAGTGATCCTGGTTCAAGAGGTTATACAGCCCGGCATAGCCGTTCGGTATGACATAAAACTCCAGCCCCTTTTTCAGGGCCATAAGCGCGGCGCCCTTGATGACGGCGTTCAAGCCTCCACAGTCGCCTCCGCTGGTCAGTATGCCGATTTTTTTCACAGTGTTATCTCCTCAGTTGCTCAGGTTAGTTTTTGATAGCTTAATTTGATTAATTACTCCATAGAGTACGCAGTGTAAACTTTGAGAGATCAAGATAAGGATTTGCATGATATTTCATTGCTGCATGATGAAATGCCTAAGTGGCGAACCCCTGAATTTACCTGCACATGACCTTTCTTGACCACCTGCACATCGCCTTCGTCCATCTCAGGGAACGCAAACGCCAGACCGTTTTAACGGCGCTCGGCGTAGCCGTCGGATCTGCGATGATGATCACCACCATCGCCGTTGCGAGGGGCTCGACGAAGAACGTTTTCACCAAGCTCATCGATATCGCTCCACATATAACCATCGGTGCCGAACGGCTCGTTCCCGATGTACCCGACAACGTCATCGGGGTGATGGCCGGCCGCATCGCCATGGTTGAAAAAAATGTGACGACCGACAGAAAAATAGTCATCAAGAACTATGCTCAGGTGGTGCAGACAATCGCACCTATCAGGGAGATTGAGGATATTTCCCCGTTTGTGACCAGCAAACTGATTGCCCGGAACAAGACCCGTTACACACCCTGTTTTGCAAAAGGTGTCGTTCCTCCGCTCGAAACAAATATGGCCAACCTGAAGAAAAACCTGCTCGAGCCGGGCGCACTCTCCGAACTTGCCTGGACGCCGAACGGCATCATCCTGGGCGAGATGCTGGCCGAAAAGCTGAAGGTGTCCTACAGGGACCGGGTGGTGCTGGTCGACAAGAACGGCCAGGAGTACCCCGTGACGGTCGTAGGGAGGTTCAAGAGCGGATTCAACGAGAAAGACAAGAAAGAGGCATATGTCAACCTCGCCCTGGCCCAACGCATGGAATCCCTACCATCCAACTCCGTTACCGGCATCGGTATCAGGATCACCGACATCGGCCAGGCCGATGCAATTGCCGCCAGGATCGAGAAACTGACAGGGTACGACACTAAAAGCTGGAGCGAAAGCAACAAGAACATTCTCGAATTCTACAACAGGAACGGGACGATCACGCTGGTGCTGGTCGGCTTCGTTTTCGTGGTGGCAGGACTCGGCGTGTCGTCAGTCATGACGACGGTCGTGCTGCAGAAGGTGAGGGATATCGCCATCATGCGCTCGATGGGTGTTCAGCGTCAGAGCATTACGCTGATTTTCATGCTCGAAGGGCTGATGATCGGCATGATGGGGGTAGTGGCCGGAAGTCCTGTCGGACATTTCACCTGCCAGATTATCGATTCGATAAGGTTTCAGGCAAGCAGTGCCGGTGTGATCAGCAGCGACCGCATCAATCTTTTCGAAACGCCCGATGCCCATATCATCGTCATATTTTTCGGCATCCTCATCTCGATCATTTCATCGGTAGGACCGGCCCGCAGGGCCACGAGTTATATGCCGGTGAAGGTGCTAAGGGGAGAAGTAGGGTAGCGCGGCGAGAATGGAAGAAAGGGGGAGAATGTAATGTAAGAATGGACGGAATGGACGTTATGGACTTTATGGACGTAATGGACAGAAGAAAGATCTTTATTCTTTGTCTTGTCCATTACGTCCATTCCGTCCATCTCTTACATTCGTCCATAACGTCCATAAAGTCCATTTTCCTCTTCTTCCACCCTTCCCCCACCTACTCAATAATACACACCGCGTGGGCGCAGGCGCCCTCTTCGCGGCCTACGTAGCCGAGTTTTTCGTTGGTGGTCGCTTTTACCGATACGGCGCTGATGTCAAGGTCGAGGCAGCGGGCGATGTTGCGGCGCATGTCGGTGATGTACGGCGCGATTTTCGGGTTTTCGAGCAGCAGCATGGCGTCGACGTTCACCGGCGCGAATCCTTCCCTGTCGAGCAGTCGTCGCACATGCTTCAGGAGAATCATGCTGTCGATGTCCTTGAACTCCTGGCTGGTGTTCGGGAAATGCAGGCCGATATCTCCGAGGGCCGCCGCGCCGAGCAGCGCATCGCTGATGGCGTGCAGAAGGACGTCGGCGTCGCTATGGCCTTCGAGGCCGAAAGAGGACGGGATTTCGACCCCGCCGATAACCAGTTTTCTACCTTCGGCGAAGGGATGGACGTCTATACCTATTCCTATGCGCATGCTGCAGTGGGATTGATGTGAGTGAAATGATGTGGGTTGAAAGATAGAACAATTCACGAAAAATCGGAACTCTGCGATACCGTACAGTTTCCGGGGCTTGCGATGAAAGATTGTCTGTTTATGCTCAAGGTCTTACATTACAGTGTTTTGAGCGTTAACGGCATTTTTCCCCTGGAGACGGATATAGAGCACCATGAGTTTTGATCGATTGCAGCGATTTTTCTGGTTTTGTGCCGGCACTCCGGCTGAGATCATAGAAAAATATCCTACCGAGCACGCCAAATTTCTCGGTATCGGTGCGACGATCTTTTTTACAGCGCTCTTTGCCGGCCTTTCGGGCGGATATGCCCTTTACTTCGTTTTTTCCGGCACCCCGGCTGCCTGGGGGGCTTCGATATTGTTCGGCCTGCTCTGGGGGCTGGCCATTTTCAATCTCGACCGCTATATCGTATCGAGCATCAGGAAGACCTCTAAAGGGTTGACGCAGATCTACCAGGCTTCACCGCGGTTCGTGCTTGCCGTTCTCATCGCCGTTGTCATCGCCCGGCCGCTCGAGCTGAAAATTTTCGACAAGGAGATCCACGACAAGCTCAAGGAGCGGTATCTGGCCGACCAGAAGGCCCAGATCATGAAGGTGCAGGACTCTTTCAAGGAGAAATACGCGCTTGAAGTGTCGAGGGTTGCAAAGTACCAGGCAGAATACGACGAACTGAGCAAGGAGACCGGCCGGTTGCGTGAAGAGCTCAAGGCGGAGGTGTTCGGCGCCAGGACGGGCACAACCTCCGGAGTATCTGGCTACGGCACATACGCGAAAAACAAGGAGGCTGTAGTGGAGGGCAAGGATGCCCGACTGGCCTACCTTACCAGGGAGCTCGCATCGCTCGAGGAGTTCCTGAACCGGCAGAAAGCCGCCGAAGGGATGAACAACCAGATGATGCTTTCCGAGGAGATCCTCGACAGGAAAGCTGCGCAAGCGGGGTTTGCCGACCGGAACTGGGCTCTCGGTGCGCTGACCCATTCGACTGACGACGTCAGTCGCTCATCCGCCAACGCCGTTTCATTCATCACGTTGCTGCTCATTGCGTTCGAATGTGCCCCGCTGATAGTCAAACTGCTATCCGATGCCGGACCTTCGGACGTGGACATTCGTGAAACGGAGTCCAGGCTCATCGCCCAGCTCATCGATCCCTCGTTCTTCAACAGGAACCGCCTGACCCGTCAGTACGGGACACCTACCTTCAGCGCAGGAAAACGCTTCAGGAGAAGGACGGTAGGAAACAGCCGACGGAGGAGATAGGGGAGGGGGAGCGAATTATGAATGATGAGTTATGAATGCTGAATGAAGAGCGGGGGAGGGGAGAATTATGAGTGATGAGTTATGAGTGCGGAATGAAGAGTGGGGAGATTCGGATTCATCTCGTTCAATTCATCATTCATCATTCACGCAGTGCAGAGTGCTGAATGAAGAGAGGGGAGATTCGAATTCAACTCTTTCAATTCATAATTCATAACTCAGCATTCATCATTCACGCAGTGCAGAGTGCTGAATGAGGAGAGGAAAGATTCGAATTCTTGTCTTTCAATTCATCATTCATAACTCAGCATTCACGCAGTGATGAGGCTTCCCACGTACTCACTCATTTTCGGTGCTCCGGGTTGCGAGAAGTACTCTTCGATGGCGATGGCGATCTTTTCGCCGATGTCAGGATAGACGAAGTTCATGGTGCCGATCTGGATTGCACTGGCTCCGACGAGCAGGAACTCCATGGCGTCGGCGAACGAGGCGATTCCGCCCATACCTACTACTGGAATCTTTACTGCCTTCGATACCTCCCAGACCTTGGCCAGGGCGATCGGCTTGATTGCCGGTCCTGACAGGCCACCCGTGACGTTTTTGATAAGCGGTTTCCTGGTGCGGTAATCCACCGCCATGCCTACAACGGTATTGATGAGCGACACCGAGTCTGCGCCGGCTTCTTCAGCGGCGAGCGCGATTGTGCTGATCGACGTGACGTTGGGCGTGAGCTTGACCATCAGGTGCCGGTTTGTCAGTCTGCGCAGCGTGGAGACGATCTCCCTGGTCGCATCCGGGCTTACACCCATGATCATGCACTCCCCCTTGACGTTCGGGCAGGAGAGATTGAGTTCGTATGCGGAAATGCCTTCGAGCTTGTCGAGCCTCTCGACCACCTGGCAGTAATCGTCGATCGATTTTCCTGCGATGTTGACGATCACCCTCGTGTCGAGTGTTCGCAGGAAAGGCATCTTGTCGGTGACGAACCGGTCGAGCCCGACGTTGGCGAGGCCGATCGCGTTGATCATGCCACAGGCCGTCTCGGCGATCCTCTGGGGCGGGTTGCCCGTGCGGGGTTCCGGCGAGATTGCTTTGGTGACCAGGCCGCCGATTTTCCCGAGGTCACAGAGCCCGGACAGCTCTTCTCCGTAAGATACGGTGCCGGAGGCGAGCATGACCGGTGATCTCAGGTCGAGCCCCCTGCCGAGTTTGACGGCGGCAGGGGAGTTAACTGTTGCTTCTGTTGAGGTCATAGTCTTGATCAACTGGACTCAGACGCGCGGTACCTTGAGGTAATAACGCATTGTATACTCTTTGACCATGCGGTCGGTGTTGTAGACAGGAGCGATGGTCGCAATGGCGTTGCGAACGTTTTTCAGCCACCTGACCGGGATGTTGTGCTCGTTGCGTTCGTAGAAAGTCGGAATGAGCTGGTGTTCGAGCACGTCATAGAGTCTTCCAGCGTCAATTCGATACTGTTCGTCATAATTGTCGCTCTCCTCACCATTGCCGATCGACCAGCCGTTGGTTCCGTTATAGGCTTCACACCACCATCCGTCCATGATACTGAAGTTCAGGCCGCCGTGGAGGACCGTTTTCTGTCCGGAGGTGCCGCTGGCCTCCATAGGTCTGACCGGAGTGTTAAGCCAGACGTCAACGCCTGAAACCAGACGCTTGGCGACGCCGATGTTATAGTTCTCGAGGAAGACGACCTTGCCGAGGAACTGCGGGCGACGCGATAATTCGACGATCTGGCGGATATACTCTTTACCTGCGTCATCGTGCGGGTGGGCTTTGCCGGCAAAGACCAGCTGCATCGGCATCACAGGATTGTTGATGAGCGCGTTCAGGCGGTCGAGGTCCTGGAAAATCAGGGGAGCGCGCTTGTAAGTAGCAAAACGTCTGGCGAATCCTATAGTCAGCACGTCGGGAGAGAGTGAGCTTTTGACCGATTTCGAAGAGTCGGCGGGCTTGTATGGCGTGAACTGGTGCTGGTGGTAGAGCTGGTTCGACAGGTAACGCGAGATGAAGTCGATCAGGTTACGTTTCAGGTGATAGCGCATGCACCAGAGTTCGTTGTCCGTGACTTTGGCAAGAACGGCTTCGGCCGACTCTCTTGAAGAGAAGAGCTCTTCGATGCTTTCGGCATGTTTTTTCCAGAACCGATCGGTGAATCCGCTGCTCCAGCTTCTTGTGTGAATGCCGTTGGTGATGTGGCCGATTGGGACCTGCTTCGGATCGTCGGTCGAATA
>DATMYL010000087.1:0-38383 GCA_035560975.1 Chlorobaculum sp.
GTGCTTGTCGATTGTTCGATAGAGCAGCAGGAGTATATCGAGGATTGTGAGGTTTGCTGCAGGCCGGTGACGCTTGTTGTAAACGTTTCTCCCGAAGGTGCCGTGAGCGTCGAAACTCGGGGCGAAGACGTATAGGAGAGCCATATTGGATAATCAGGAGAAAGAGCTGCAGCGGCTGCGACGTGAGCTTGAGACTGCAAATTTGCGGATTCAGGGTCTTGAAGGGGATCTTGGCGAAGCACGTGCCATACTGAAGGCCGCATTGGATGTGACGCCCGATATTTTCGTTCTGAAGGACAGGAATTCCGTATACCGTGTCGTGAGCCCTGCTTTCTGCAGTTTTATGGGAAAGAGCGAGGAGGAGCTCATAGGAAAGACCGATTATGATCTGTTTCCACCTGAAGATGCCGCCATGTATGTCGGGGGGGATGTCAAAGTGATGAACGCCCTCGAACCGGAGGTAAAAGACTGGAACGTCTCCGGTGGGAGCGGTCGCGTCTGGTTTCATGCCATCAAGACTCCCGTGCTCGACAGTTCCGGAGTAACGATCGGCGTCCTGTGCTTTATCAGGGATATCAGCAAACGGAAAAAGGTGGAGCTGGAGTTCGAGCGCTTTTTCAACCTCATGCCGGACATGGTCTGCATCGCCTCGGATGAAGGTTATTTTACCAAGGTCAATGCGGCATGGCAGAAGACGCTCGGCTATTCGGAGAAGGAGCTGCTCGCCATCCCTTACAACGATCTGATCCACCCTGATGACAGGGAGCCTACCAGAGTTGAGCTCAAACGTCTTATCGCAGGGCGGGGTCTGAAAAATTTCGTCAACAGGTATCGGGCCAAAGATGGTTCGTACCGGTGGCTTGAATGGAATACCACTGCTGTCGAGGCAAATGTCCTTTATGCCGTCGCAAGGGATATTACCGCCCGCATCGAAAGTGAGCAGGAGACCCGCCTGTGGGCTGATGCGTTCCGCTTCTGCTCCCATGGCATTGCAATCGGTCTTCCGCTTACAAACGCTGTGTTGACCTGCAACGAAGCCTTTGCACGAATGTATGGCCAGCCGGTGAGCGCTATAGAGGGCTCTCCCATAATAAGCATGTATGTGCCAGAAGACAGGGAGCGTGTGATCGGTCATATCCAGGAGGCGGACCAGACGGGATTTGTGAGTTATCAGGCGAGGATGTCGCGCAGGGACGGCTCCTCTTTTCCGGTTCAGATGGATATAGTCAGCGTGAGCAATGAGGAGGGACATCTACTTTACAGGATCGCGACCATGCAGGACATTACGGAGCAGGTCGCGTGGCAGACAGCCCTTCTTGAAAGCGAAGAGCGGTTCCGATCGGTCGTGGAATCTTCGCCGGATGCGATCTTCATCCAGACCGGAGGGTGTTTCACCTACCTGAGCCCTGGAGCGCTTCTCCTGTTCGGAGCAGCCTCAGCCGAAGAGATCCTCGGCAGGCGGGTGCTGGAGCTTATCCATCCTGATTTCCGCAGCATAGTGGCGGAGAGGATCCATGCGATCAATGAATTGCATCAAATGCTACCTGCCATGGAGAACAGGATTCTGCGTATCGACGGAACCCCGGTCGATGTTGAGGGATCCGGTGTGCCGTTCGTCTATGCCGGCGTTCATGGCGCCCTGGTTTTCATGCGGGATGTCAGCGCCCGCAAGAAAGCCGAAAAGGAGCGTGCCGAACTTGAGCGCCAGCTTTTCCAGTCCCAGAAAATCGAGTCTATCGGCCGGCTTGCCGGCGGTGTTGCCCACGACCTCAACAATCTCCTGACACCGATTCTCGGTTACTCCGAGATGCTTTTGAACCGTTTTCCCGAGTCGGACAAGCGCAAGCAGCGTATCGAGATCATCCATGACGCTGCGCTCAAGTCACGGGACCTCGTCCGTCAGCTTCTGGCATTCAGCAGTCGCCAGGCACTTGAATTCAGGATGATCGACCTCAATGCGGTGATCCGGGGATTCGAAAAGCTGCTTCGCCGTACCATCAGGGCCAATATCGATATCCGGTACCGCCTGCATGGGGGCATGCTTTCGATGCAGGGCGATGCCGGCCAGTTGGAACAGATCATCATGAATCTTGCCATCAATGCAGAGGACGCGATGCCTTCGGGCGGAGAACTGGTGATGGAGACCTCGATTGGAGTCTTTGAAAAAGGGCAGGAGAAGTTAATTGGCGGATTGCCGTCGGGACGCTATGCCATTCTTTCCGTCTGCGACACCGGGTCGGGCATGGACGGGGAGACCCTCGCCCATATTTTTGAACCGTTCTATACCACCAAAGCAAAAGGAAAGGGGACCGGCCTTGGTCTTTCCACCGTTTATGGCATCGTCAGGCAGCATGGCGGTATCATAAAGGCAGCAAGCGAGCCTGATGGCGGTACCTGTTTCAGGCTCTGTTTTCCTTTGTACGAATCCGGAGTTCAGCCGTTGCTGCCCCAGGAAGAGACACAGCTTCAGCAGGGAAGCGGAGCAACAATTCTGGTCGTCGAAGATGATGAGATGGTCAGGAAATTCGTCGTACAGGCATTGACGGAAGAGGGGTATGCCATCTACGATGCAGCGGGAGGTGAAGAGGCTCTCGAGATGCTCGCAAAAAACGGTTTCGAGCCCGAGCTGCTGCTGACCGATCTGGTCATGCGCGGCATGAACGGCAAGGAGCTGTATGGACAGGTAAAATCGATGATTCCGTCGATCAGGGTGATCTACATGTCTGGGTACACGAAAAACATCATTACAAGCCACGGAGTGATCAACGAGGGCATTTCATTCCTGCAGAAACCGTTCTCGGTTGAGGCGCTGGTAGCGAAAGTGAGAGGGATCCTGAGCAGTTAGATGCCTGAGACGTGCCAAACTGAAAAAATGCCGAAACCGAAGCTGTAAGCCGAATTCTGTGAATCACCACCAGGTGGTGAAACTGCAGCCATTTATCTAATGCGGCCTACCCGAAAACTATTCTTAAGGTCACCGCTATTAATTTGTTCCGCGATTCGATTGCTTCGTTGGGCGGTGCTCGAAATCCTCATGTACTACGTGTACACTCCGGTTTCTCCGCTCCGTCCGCCTCGCACTCGAACCGCTCACGACAATCAATAGCGGTGACCTTTCGAAATTGGGCGGGCAACCCTCTCTTCCTTTCGGAAAAAGCTTCCTTATTCGGCCTTGCTTCGGGGAGGTTTTCATAGCGTATTCCATCACTGAAATACCTGGTGGTCTCTTACACCCCCTTTTCACCCTTACTCCGGCTGACCGGAGCGGTTCGCTTTCTGTTGCACTCTCTGTGACAGGCAGCTTGCGCCGCTGTCCCCGGGCTTGAACAAAGTTCTCGACCGGCACCCTGCCCTGTGAAGTTCGGACTTTCCTCTGTATGGCGATGCCATACAGCGACTGCACACTTGCGGTTTCAGCAATGGAAGAAGAACATATTGCGACCCGACGGCAACTGCGACCATTCCGCGGGGGCTATAAAAAAGAACACCTGAACGAACGATTCCGTTCAGGTGTTTTGCAGGACGTTTAAATTACTTGCCGGCAGCGGCTTCTTCGAACAGGCGCTCGTGAACCACGATGCGTCCGCATGATTCGCAGACGTAAAACCCACCCTGTACGATCAGTGTGTGGCGGTTGGTCGGCACCCTCGTATTGCAACCCGAACAGGCATGACGGTCCAGTTTGACGACAGCGTTCTGCATCGATCCGCTTTTGAGATGGTCATATTTGTCGAGCAGGCGTTTGGCTTCCTGTGCGACGGCCTTTCTCTGCGTGGAGAGCGTTTCCCTGAGCTTGGTTACCTCTTCTGCTGTTTCGATGACGATGCTGTCCAGCTCTTCCTTTTTGAGGTTGACCTGCTTGCTGAGATCTTCCATCTGCTGATGCAGCACGTCGTCAGGCATCATCTCTTCCGAGATTTCGTCGTAACGGTTCTCGGAGATCAGGTCGCGCCCTTTTTTCTGGAGTTCCTGCGCGTGATGCTCGGTATGTGAAATGTCCTGGAGCTGTATTTCGGCCTGTGCGATCTCTTTTTCCTCATACTCGATCTGCTTGGACAGGGCGTCGTACTCCTTGTTGTTCCGTGCAAGGGTCTGCTTTTCCTTGTAAGACTTTATTTTTTCCTTGCAATCGTGAATAGTGCCGTTCAGACGCTCACGCAGTTTCTGATGATCTTCCGCAACTCTCTTTCGTGCCTCGATCTGGCGTGCCGTGAAAGCAAGATCTTCCTCCAGGGCAGTGATCTCCTCAGGCAAACCTTTCTGAAGGCTCATGATGCTCTCGATCAGATTGTCGATGTGCTGAAGGCGAACAATGAGATTGATTTTTGTATGATCCACTACTGAGCTGGTTTAGATATTAAAAATAGGAGAAAAAAAAGCACCTCCATGGAAGGTGCTTACCTTGTAATGCAAAATCTGCTATCTGAACATAGAATAGTGATGATTCGATCAAGTTCCGTCCTCTTGCGCATTTCGCTTTTGCAGCTAGTTGGTGCCCGAAAGGAGATTCGAACTCCTACACCTCTCGGCGCTCGTCCCTGAAACGAGTGCGTCTACCAGTTCCGCCATTCGGGCAATGCCTGTCAATAAAGGATCTCCAGAAAGATAAGCTCTTTTTGAAGATTATGCTAATTACTTGATCTCTTTGTGCTCCGTGTGGCGCTTGAGGTTCGGATTGTACTTTTTCAGGATAAGACGTTCCGTCGTATTCTTCTTGTTCTTGGTCGTCGTGTACCTTGAAACGGTTCCGCCTTCCTTTTTCGCTTCGGTGCACTCGAGCGTAATAACGATTCTATTCTCTTTTCCTTTTGCCATCAGTAACGTATATCAGTTGGTTGATTAAGAGCAACGAATATACATTACGGTCTGTGATTATGCAAGTGCACCTCCATTTATTTGCTGTCGGCATCGGGTTGGCTGCCTGATAACTGAGCTCCGTCGACCTTGTAATCAAACCGACTGTGCTATGAGCAGAGATGCCTGCAAGTGTGGCCGTTTTTTTGTTTCGACGCCAAGAAACACTATTATTGAGTCTTTTCCCCAACACCTTAAATTCAAGGCGAATAGTGCTGGACAGTCATTATTTTTCTTATTCGGATGGAACCCTGTGCTGTGAATCAGCGAAGCTCGACGTGCTTGCCGGACAGTTCGGGACCCCACTTTTCGTGACCAGCCGCCAGAGCCTGGTCAACCAGTACAGATCTTTCGAGGCGGCCTTTGCGGGCCTCCCGCATTTTACCTGTTATTCGGTCAAGGCGAATTTCAACCTTTCTGTAATCCAGGCCCTTTCCGCAGAGGGATGCGGCTGTGATGTCAACTCGGGGGGGGAACTCTATCGCGCCCTCCAGGCAGGCGTGCCGGCTGAGAGGATCATCATGGCAGGCATCGGCAAAACAGAAGAGGAGATCGGGTATGCGCTTACGGCTGGTGTGGTGATGATCAAGGCCGAATCGGTGTCCGAACTCAAGGCCATCAACCGTGTCGCCTCCCGTCTCGGTAAAGTGGCAAGTGTGGCGATCAGGATCAATCCAAACGTAACGGCAGAAACTCATCCATACATCACGACCGGCGACAGCAAAGAAAAATTCGGCATCGACGAGGCTGAGCTCGGTGAGGTATTCGAACTGTTCAGGACATTGCCGAACCTTTCTCTCGAGGGGCTCGACATGCATATCGGATCGCAGATTTTCGATCCGGAATACTATGTCGCTGCGACGCAGAAACTTCTCGATGTGCTCGAATCGACCCGTTCTCTCGGTTTCGATATAAAATGGTTTGACGTCGGTGGCGGGTTCCCGGTGACCTATGACCCGCAGAAGCCGGCGACGCCAATTACCAGGTTTGCAGAGAAGCTTGTGCCGATGCTCGAAGGCAAGGGCGTGACGGTGATTTTCGAGCCGGGCCGGTTCCTTACGGCGAACGCTTCGGTGATCCTGACTAAAATTCTTTACAAGAAGAGAAACCACGCAGGAAAGGAGTTTTTCATCGTCGATGCAGGCATGACCGAACTCATCAGGCCGGCGCTCTATCAGTCGCATCACGAGGTTCTTGCCGTCACCCGACATGATCACAGCATCGTTGCCGACGTCGTCGGGCCGGTATGTGAATCGAGCGACTTTTTCGCGCGTCAGCGCATGATCGACGATGCGGGCGAAGGTGAACTGCTGGCCGTTCTCTCGTCCGGGGCATACGCCGCCGTCATGAGCAGCAACTACAACGGCCGGCTCCGTCCGGCCGAGGTCATGGTCGACGGCAACGACGTCCGGTTGATCCGCCGCCGCGAGACTTACGAGCAGCTGGTGCAGAACGAGATTTGAAGAAAGAAGAAGAAAAGGACGAAGACAAGAAAGGGACCAAAAGGACTTAAGGGACCTAAAGGACGAAGACAGGGAATGATACTTCGAAGAATCACCCTTCTTTTCTTCCCTCAGGTCCCTTTGGTCCTTTAAGTCCCTTAGGTCCCTTTCTTAATATTACCAAAGATCCTCAGAGTCGCTTCGGCGAGGTTCAGGGTGTAGAAGTGGATTCCCTTGACGTCGCGGTCGATGAGCTCCTGTACCTGCTTCGTCGCCCATTCGATCCCGATTTCGGCGACCTCCCGGTCGTCGGCGGCATCGAGCACCTTTCTGAGCAGGGGAGCGGGGATGCGTGAACCGAGTGCCAGTTCGCCCATACGCACCATTCCTTTTTTCGTTGTGATCGGCATGATGCCTGGAATGATCGGCACATGGATGCCCGCGATCTCGCAACGCTCGACGTAATCGAAATAGTCCCTGTTATCGAAGAAAAGCTGGGTGACGATGTAATCAGCTCCAGCATCGACCTTCTCTTTAAGGTACTCCAGCTCCTTCATCCGGTTCGGCGTCTCTGGATGTCCCTCCGGGAATCCGGCTACGCCGACGCCCATTTCGGGGAAGTTGGTTTTGATGAACCTGACCAGGTCGATTGCGTGCGGGAAGTCCTTGACCGCTTCGGCGATGGTCGGGATGTCGGCGGGTTTGTCGCCGCGCAGGGCCAGCACGTTGTTGATGCCGTGTTCCCTGTAGAGCCTGAGGATGTTTTCGATCTCGCTGCGTTCGGAACCGATGCAGGTCAGGTGCGAGACGACGGTCAGGCCGGTCTCCTTCTGTATCCTCGTGACAAGGTTGTGCGTACGTTCACGCGTCGAACCTCCTGCGCCATAGGTTACGCTGACATACGAGGGATTGAGCGGGATGAGGTTCGAGATGGTTTCAAAGAGGGTGTCCCAGTCTTCCTGTTTTTTCGGTGGGAAAAATTCCAGGCTGAAAATAGGTTCTTTCCTGGTTTCGAGTATCTCCTTGACAAGCATCCGCGTAATGTTTTGAGCTGGTTGAGAATTGAAGGGCCCATTTCAAAGTGACCTGAATATACTAAACTATGAATTGCGTAACTTAAAGAAATTCACAGGACAACCGCCAACCCCCTAGTATGCGGTATTTCCTCTCTGCCTATCCGGCTGTGCGCGTTCTCGCGTGTGCCGTTTGCGGTATCATAGCCGCCTTTCTGATCCCTTGTCCTCCTGCAGTATGGCTTTCCATGTTCCTGAGTTCATGCGTCCTGGTCGCTGTCATGCTCATTGCAGACAGGAGGCGACGTCCTGACGGACATTTGTCTGCGTTTTCAGCGTTGTGCTACATGGGCGTCGTGTTCAGCGCATTTGCCCTACATGCGTCAAGCGCTTTCAGGTTCGTTCCGGCTCCGTCGCTCCTTACATGGGTCGGCCATGACGTGATTATTTCCGGTGAAGTCGACGGACGGCCTGTCAGCAGCGCCTCCGGGACCGGTATGCAGCTGCATGTGAAGGAGCTGTTCGAGGCGGGCAGTACAACGCGGGTCGACGACCGGGCGTACGTCGTCGTCAGGCTGCCGGCTTCCGGAGGACTCGATCTGCAGGATGGTGATTACGTCAGGGTGAAGGGGCGTCTCGGCCTGATTGCCGCCGCTTCTAACAGGGGGGAGTACGACCCCAGGCTGCAGAACCGTTTCCGGAGGATCCATGTCCAGCTTTTCTGCGCAGGACCATGGCGTATACTCAGGGAAGCGCCCCGGTCGGGATTCTCACTGCTCCGTGCCATCGTCAATCCCGTGCGCCGCTATCTGGCCGGCAGCATAGACCAGCGCTTTCCCCCCGGCAGGGAGCGGCAGTTCGTCAAGAGCATGATCCTCGGTGAGCGAGACCTTCTGCCGGAAGAGCTGTACGATGCTTTCAGGCGTACCGGTACGGCGCACGTCATCGCCGTCTCCGGCCTGCATGTCGCGCTTCTTGCCTACGCGGTCAATCTATGCCTGCAGCGCCTCAAGGCGACGACTGCGGGCAGATGGCTTTCGATGGTTATCCTCATTTCGGTGATAGCACTCTACAGCCTGGTTACCGGCAATGCCCCTTCGATCCAGCGTGCCGCCATCATGTCGGGGATGATGATCGCCGGAAGCGTTCTCGGACGGAAAAGCTTTCCGATAAACTCCCTGGCGGCTTCCGATCTCATCATCCTTCTGCTCGATCCTCTCGATCTGTTCAATCCAGGATTCCTTATGACCAACGGGGCGGTGATGGGCATTCTCGCGATCCATGGTCGCCTGTCGGGGATCGTGCCTGAAGGCAAAAAACCGGTTCAGCGGATGTTGCACCTGATATGGGGGAGCTTCAGCGTCAGCATTTCGGCGATGATAGGGGTCAGCCCGATCATCGCCCTGTACTTCGGCACCTTTTCGCCTTCGGGCATCGTGGCGAACCTTCCTGTGGTGCTTTTTTCGAACCTGGCCATGTATGGCTCGCTACCTTTGTTCTTTTTTCATGGCTTCGCCGCTCAACTCGCTTCGGTGTTCGGTATGAGCGCCTGGCTCTTCGCACGTCTGACCCTGTTCTTTACTCTGCTTTTCAGTCGCATGCCGTTGGCCAGCGTCGAGGTCAGGCCAGACCTTTTCGACGTCGCGGTTTTCTATGCTGCCCTTGCCGTCGTACTTTATTCGCTCGGCCGAAAAGGCTGGGGACGCGCCGCTATCGCTGTGCTTTGCGGTATGAACCTCATTCTCTGGCACGAGCTGTCGAAGCCGGCGCTGAAGCCTCCGTGGTTCGTGACGGTCAATTTTGGCCGGGATGTGGCGGTTCTCTACTCGTCAGGCAGTGAAACCGTGCTTGTCGATGCAGGGCGGCGCCCCGGCACCTGGGAGCGGATTCGTCGTCAGTCCGATCTCTGGGGAGTTTCCGCGCCGGTAGCTGCCGTCAGCCTGTTTTCTCCTGATTCGGTGATCGGTTCGTTACCGGTATCCCGTCGTTTCGACGCTTCAGGAAGGCTCGCCCTTCGATCGGTCGTCGTCAGTCGGATCGAAGACAAAGTGCTCAGGATCGACAGTAAAACGCGTTCGATGCTTTTCGTTTCAGGCATGGCCAGGCTGGTCAGGACAAAGGGAGAGGGGGCCTGCGTGATGCTCTGGGTCTATCGCTTCACGGGCAAACAGTGGCGGGAGCTGGACGAGTGGATTGCCGCCGCACGGCCACGCAGGATGCTTCTTGTTCCCGGGCCCTTCATGTCTGCGGCCCAGCGTGCTCTGCTGGCCAGGTTCGCTGCCGGCAGGCCGGGAGTGGAGATTCGTTCGAAAAGCGTGCAGACCGCATGGCCCTGAACAGGGGAATGATCCTGAAAGGTTACTGGTTCTGCCTGCTGAACAGATTGTTCGCGGTCAGCGTATCGATGATTTTGACGACCTCTGGTGACAGTCCGGGAGGATTGATTTTTCTGATGACCGATGCGATGGTGGCAATTTTGCCTTCGATAGGAAGGAATTTGTTGACCACGACGACATTGTTTTCATGGACCCGGCACTCTCCTCCGATGAAACTGCCTTTTTCGTATCTGAGTTTGTGGCCGATCGAAGTGATCGCCTCTTCGAGTAGCTCGAGCTGTTTCTGCTTTTTCATGCCCGTTGTCTTCAGTTGCACTCAAGTCAAATCGTTCTGCATCAGGTATTTGAGCACCGGCGCGACATGCAGCGCCTGGATCATGCTGCCTTCGAGGGCGATGGTGCGTAGTCGGTCGAGGGGCACCAGGTGGACCGTGATCTCCTCGGTCGGGTCGAGCATCTGGTCGTCCGTCGGCACGACTTCTTCAGCAAGGAAGGTGTAGGTAATGTTGTTCTGGGTGGCCGGGTTCGGGCTCAACTCCATCCAGAGGGACCAGGTGCCGCCGCTGTAACCGGTTTCCTCGAGCAACTCCCGTTTAGCTGCGTCCATGAGCGACTCGTTCCCTTCGTGAACGCCTGCCGGCAGTTCAAACGATACCTTGCCGAGTCCGTGCCTGTACTGCCGGATGAGCACCGCCTCGCGCTCGGCGGTCAGAGCGAGCACCGTCACCCATGCCGGGAACTCCTGTACGTAATAGTCGTCGATCGTCCGTCCGCTTGACAGCTTCACCCTGTCCTGGCGCAGGGTCAACCAGGGCTTGCGGTGAAGGTACTCTGTGCCGAGGGTTTCCCAGTGTCCGGGATCATTGGTCAATTGCATGGTCATCCCCGCATCCTCGGGTCGAGGGCGTCCCGGACGCCGTCGCCGATAAGGTTGAAGCAGACCACGGTGGAAAGGATGGCGATGCCGGGAAATGTCGATATCCACCAGTGGTTCAGGAGGCTGTCCCTCCCTTCGTTGATAATGTTGCCCCAGCTTGGCGTTGGAGGCTGCACGCCGAGTCCGAGAAAGGAGAGGCCGGCCTCGGTAAGGATAATGCTGCCGATCCTCAGGGTTGCAGCCACGATCACGGGGGTAAGCGCATTTGGCACAAGGTGGCGGAAAATGATCCTCAGGTTTGACAGCCCGAGCGATTTTGCCGCCAGGATGAACTCCTGTTCCTTGAGAGACAGCACCTGGCCGCGGACGATGCGTGCAACGCCCATCCAGCCTGTGAACGACAGGGTGATGACGATCAGGTATATTGAGTTTCCGAACGTGGCGATGATGATCAGGATGAGGAACAGCGCCGGAAAGGCGATCAGCACGTCCACGATACGCATGAGGATGTTGTCGACCCAGCCGCCGAAAAATCCCGACGATACCCCGATGACCGTACCGAGCGTGACTGAAATGAGCACGACAAGAAATCCGATCGAAAGGGAGATCCTCGATCCGTAGATCACCCGGCTGAATATGTCGCGACCGTACTGGTCGGTACCGAGCACAAAGCTTCGTGAAATCACGAAAGCAGGCTTCCGGTCGTATGAACCAGTCGTGTTTCCGGAAAGGTTTTTGAGCTCTCCGATCGCGATGCTTTTTTCCCGGATTCCCTGCCGGAACAGGACGTTATTTCCCTCGACGTGGAAACTGTTGACGAATTTCAGCGAGTAGTCGTGGTTCCTGAATTTGAGTTTCTGGCTGTCGACGATCAGGGCGTTGGTCAATCGGGCTGCGATGTCAGTGCCTGTCCTGAGCGGGATGGTGACCGATCGGCGCTGATTGAGCACCAGGGCGTCCAGCCGGGTGAACGGCGGCTGATAGGCTGTGACGAGGAAATCCTGCTGGTCGTATGGGTTGAATGGCGCCAGGAGGGGAGCCAGGAATGCGACCGAATAGAGCACGAAGATGATCACGGATGCCACCACCGAAATGGCATTGCGCTCGAACGAACGCATGCCGAGCTGCCAGAGGCTGAGTTCCCCTGCCTCCGGCCCATTCTTGTCCGCCATAGCTTTCCGGCAGGATCGCGCCGATTGTCCGGCAAGCAGGGCAGGCACAAGTACGATGACTATGGCTGCGACCCAGAACTCAAGCATTTCAGACGAGAATATCTGCCGGAAATTATCGGGAGACACGACAAGAAGTGCAAGTCCGGTAACCATTGAGCGTACACTGATCACGAAGAGGTCGAATCGCAGGGCCAGAAGCAGCATGAAAGCCGAAAAGGACAGGAGGTAAAACAGTCCGGGCCCGGTTTTTCCGGTACGCAGCAGCCCGAGTCCGGGCACAATTCGGTACAGGGCGGGAATCTTTCGTTCGTTCGGTTGTTTCACAGGAATAGGGAATAGTGATCCTGGTGGAATCTCTCAGTTCAGGGCACCTCTAAAAAAACGATACTGGCGGCTCGAAAACAAACCTGATGCCATAAAAAAAGCTGCCTTTCAGGGGAAAGGCAGCTTCGATTTAGTGCTGCGTCGCGGCTGCCGGAAAATCAGGCCTCTGTAGCAACCTCTTCGGTTGTGCCCTCAGCTTCCTTTCTCGGTGCGATGATCGAAACGACCGGCGCATCGGCTTCGCCGACAACCTGGATCTTGCCCTGAAGCGAACCGAGATCGAGATCGCCGATGTGCAGGGTCTGACCGAGTCCGAGGTTGGAGATCTCCACGGTGATGTGCTCGGGGATGTCCTGAGGCTGGCCCTTCACGGTCAGCGTGTGTGCGTTGATCTGGATTTTGCCGCCGCCAAACTTTACGCCGGGGCATTCGCCCTCGACATGGACAGGGACCTCCATTTCGACGACTTCTTCAGCAGAGAACAGCTGAAAATCAGCATGAATGACCTTGTCGGACACTGGGTCGAACTGGACATCCTTGATAAACGAAAGCATGCTCTTGCCATCGGGGTACTGAAGGTCGATCAGGTGTGATTCCGACGAGTGTACGAGTTTTTCCAGTGTTATCTGATCTACGCTGATGCTGATGGTCTCTTCACCTTTATGGTAGACGACTGCGGGTACCTGTCCGTTGCTGCGGATTTTTGCCGCATCTCTTTTCTTGACTACGCGGGGGGTTACAGACAATGCTCTTGTTTCCATACTATTCCTCTATCTCTTTTAACTGTTAACGCTTATAAATTAATGATGATTGGTGATCTTGTAGGTGATGTTCTTGCTGTCGAACAGGTAGCTGACCGAATCGCCGTCATAGATCCTCTTGATGGCTTCACCGAGCAGGTTGCTGATGGTGACGATCTCTATTTTCGAGGAGTACTCGTGTTCTGTTACAAGCGAGTCGGTGACGATGACCTTTTCGAGCACCGAGTTGTTGATGCGCTCGATGGCCGGCCCGGAAAGGATCGGATGGGTGGCCGCTGCATAGATTTTCAGGCCGCCGGCTTCCTTGATGGCTTTTGCAGCGTTGACCAGCGTGCCGGCCGTGTCGATCATGTCGTCGACCAGCAGCACATTCTTGCCGCGGACGTCGCCTATGATGTTCATGACTTCGGCCACATTGGCTTTCGGGCGGCGTTTGTCCACGATCACCAGGTCGGTGCCGAGTTCAGCCGCAAATTTTCTTGCCAGCTTGACGCCGCCTACATCGGGTGATGCCACGAGGAGGTTGTCGGCGATATCCATGTTTTTGACATGGTCGATCAGGACGACGCTGGAGTAAAGGTGGTCGAAGGGAATATCGAAAAAGCCCTGGATCTGGGGTGCGTGAAGGTCCATGGTCAGTATCCTGTCAGCGCCTGCCTGCGTCAGGAGGTTGGCCACGAGCTTGGCCGTGATGGCCACGCGGGGTTTGTCTTTCCTGTCCTGCCTCGCATAACCGTAATAGGGCATGACGGCGGTAATTCTTGCTGCTGAAGAGCGCTTGGCGGCGTCGATCATGATCAGCAGTTCCATCAGGTTGTCTGCAGGCGGATTGGTGGACTGGATGATGAACAGGTCTGAGCCCCTGATGGACTCAAAATAGTTCACCGAAATCTCACCGTCGGAGAAGTTCTCAACCTTTGCATCACAGAGAGGCATCCCGAGGTACTCGGCAATTTTTTCTGCCAGTCCCGGGTTACTGCGTCCCGCGAAAATTTTGATTGGTGTTTCCATCGCTAACTGCTTTTTCTGATGAAACGAATTATATTACGCCTGCATCTTCGCTCACCGGGTATTGAAATCCACGGTCGTTTCCGGTTCGGTAAAGGATTTCAAATATAGTAAAACGGAATTAATTTGTTAAGTATATAAGTAAATTTTCTGACCACCCTTGTCAGTCAGCACCATTATGAACATTGCGGACATCAAAGCTTTTCTCGGGCGCTATTTCGATCCTGTAGAACTTGTCGGATCCGGAGAGACCGAGATTTCCGGCCCGGCCAAGATCGAAGAAGCCGGCCTCGGCCATGTCAGTTTCGTCGCCAACGAGAAATATTACCGTTTCATTGAGGAGACCGGCGCTTCGCTGTTGATCGTACATCCCGATGCCCCTGTGGGCGACGGATCAGGCGACAGGAGCTTCCTGAAAGTCAAGGATCCCTATACCGCTTTCGTGTTTATTCTCAAGCAGTTTGCCGGCACCAGGCAGGTCGCTGCACCCGGTACGGCGGCTACCGCAGTGGTGGCGCCCTCGGCAATTCTTGGTCGCAACGTATCAATCGGCGAGCATGTCGTCATCGGCGAACGCTGCGTTATCGGCGACGATACGGTGATCGGCCCGGGCTCGGTCCTTATGCACGATATCACTATCGGCAGCGGCTGCATGCTGTTCCCGATGGTCACCATCTATGACGGTACCGAGATCGGCGACCGCGTTACCGTCCACAGCGGGACGGTCATAGGGGCTGACGGTTTCGGGTTTGCACCTCAGAAGGATGGTTCCTACATCAAGATTCCCCAGATGGGCACCGTGCAGATCGAGGACGATGTCGAGATCGGGGCCAATACGACGATCGACCGGGCCACGATGGGCAGAACCGTCATCGGCAAAGGTGCGAAAATCGATAACCTGGTACAGATCGCCCACAATTGCCAGATCGGCGGCGATACGGTTATCGCTTCCCAGGCAGGTATCTCCGGCAGCGTAAAAATCGGGCGTCAATGCCTTATCGGCGGCCAGGCCGGATTTGCAGGCCATCTCGAGATTGCCGACAAGACCTCGGTCGCGGCCAAGGCGGGCATCTCCAAATCCTTTATCGAGCCCGGCCAGTCCATCCGCGGCGTTCCTGCCCAGCCCATGCGAGACCAGTTTCGCCAGGAGGCTCTGGTTCGCGGAATCGGCCCCATGAAGGCGAAGCTCGAGTCGCTTGAAGCTCAGCTCAAGGCGCTTCAGGCAAGGCTTGACGGCTGAGGTCGTCACGGGTTCCCGCATATTTCCAAAGCGGTTTTCACATCAGAAGGTCAGGACTGGCCCAGCGTGCTGTTGAGGTTCCAGTTATAGGGGAGGTAGGTAATGCGGAGCCCTTTCCTGTTTGATGCGACTGCCTGGCGGAGCTCTTCGTCTGCGAACTGCAGGATATAGTCGAGCACCTCTTCTTTGGACGAACCGAAATCCCCTTCATACCACTGGAAAATCCTCGACAGGCTCACCTCGCTTTTCACCTGATCCAACTCCAGGCCGCGGCGGTTGATGAAGCTTCGGGCGGCGATGTCCAGCTGACGGTCGATTTTTTCGGCATCATAGAACTCAATCGGCGGGCATGAGCTGGAAGCGCAGACCAGAGCGAAATGGATTCTCGGATCGAAGGTGCGGACGGCATAGCGGAGCCGGGGGTCTCCCGAACTGAACGGCCTGACCGGAAACGCCGGATGAGGACGGTTTTTTCTCAGGATACCATGTTCGACGTCGTCAGGTGAGTAGAAGACCCCTCCGATGTCGTAACCGATCCTTCCGAAGAAGTTGACGATTTCGAGTACCGAACGGCGGATATCGAGGGCGATGACGCCGTGGATTGTCAGGATGTTGTAGATGTTGATCCAGAAGGCTTTACGTTCCTCGTCGCTATCCAGGCTGCCTGGATCGAATCCATGCAGGGCCTGGGCGAGATGCTGATAGTCACGGAAACTTCCGGATTGTTTCATGGCCTTGTAGTTCACCCGGCCCAGCTTTGTATCGAAAAAGGCGCCCTGTAGCCTTCCGAGCATCTTTTTAAGCCGTACGTCGATTTTCTCCGATGATTCGGCCGTTCCTCCGGTTGCGTTGTTCAGCGTGAGCTGGAGCGGTATCAGCCGCTGCAGCCACTGCATCAGCGAAAGCTCGGTGTCTGGAGTCTCCGCTGGAGCCTTGCCGGCAAGCAGCGCCCCGACGGCATTGATGTAGCCGATATGGCTGAACGCCTGGGGGAAGTTCCCGAGCATCTCGTTGCGACGCGGGTCGTACTCTTCCGCAAACAGCCCCAGATCGTTCGCGGCCGACATGGTCCGTTCCAGCAGATCTTCAGCCTCCTCGATCCTCCCGGAGAGAGCAAGGCATTCGATCAGCCAGAAATTGCACAGAACGAACCCGCCCTCCTCTCCTTCGAGACCGTCGTCGGCGAAGTAACGCCTGACAAAACCGTTTTGCAGAAGGTGGGTACTGCAGGCTTCGATCGTGCCCTGGATGCGGCTGTCGGATACCGGCAGGAAATTGACCAGGGGGAGAAGCAGCAGGCTGGCATCCAGAAGCTCGCTGCCATAACGCTGTACGAAAGAGTTTTTTGTGTGGCTGAATCCTCGCGAAAGCACCTCTTGCCTGATCTCCTCACGTTCCTTGGACCAGCGAGCCAATGGTGCGTCGAACCCGAACCTTCCGGCGATGGTGATGCCTCTGTCCAAAGCCACCCAGCACATGACTTTGGAATAGACGAAGTGGTATGGGCCGTTGCGCACCTCCCATATGCCGTCATCCGGCTTGCGCCAGTTTTCGATGGCCATTTCGCAGATGTCCCTGAAAAATGGCCAGAGTTCTTCGTCGATCTTGCCCGCATAATCCGAGAGCCTCAGGGCCGCATCCATCACTTCGCCGTAGATGTCCCATTGGTTCTGCCCCCAGGCGCCGTTGCCGATCCTGACCGGCCTGGAGTTTCTGTATCCGGAAAGGTGCGTCAGGCTTTTCTCTTCGAGGGCGTGTTCACCTTGTATGGAGTACATGATCTGGAGGTTCCTGCTGCCGTTTTTCCTGTAGATGTCGTGCAGCCAGCGGATGAAACTGTCTGCTTCGCTTACGTGGCCGAGCGCGAAGAGCGCCTTGAGCGTAAAGGAGGCATCCCGCAGCCAGGTGAACCGGTAGTCCCAGTTACGCTCTCCTCCGATGTCTTCCGGCAGCGAGGTCGTGACGGCGGCCGCGATGGCTCCTGTAGGCTGGAAAGTGAGCAGTTTCAGGGCAAGCAGGGAGCGGTGGATAAGGGGAGTAAACTCCCCGAGCCAGGAGCAGCGCCCACCGATGCAGAAGTGCAGCCACTCTTCCCAGTATGCTTTAGTCGATTCGAAAGGGCAGGGGAGCTTCTCTCCAGGATTGAAGGGCGGAAGCACAAGGTCGAAATGGGCCGATTCGCCTTGTCGCAGGGTGAACGTCAGGGAGAGGGTATCGCTTCCGACACCTTCGGTCCGGTATGCGGGAGCCGAAAGAAGCAGGTAGAGCGTGGGATCGTTGACGGTCACCAGAAAACGGCCATCCTCCTCGATTATCGTCGGTATCTGCATGCCATAGCCGGGTCGGGGCGCAAGCGTAAGGACGAACTCCATGCTGCCGCCATCGCACCGGAGGCATCGATGTATTCCCTGGGGGCGTTGGGGCAGACGTGTGTTTTCGACAGGCATGAAATCGAAAAGCGTCGCCTGCCCGCCGGCTGTCCTGAAGGAGAGTGCGAGAATGTTGGTGTCCGGGATGTATTCACGGCTCGATGTGAACTTTTCAGAAGGACAGATGCAGAAAAATCCCCCTTTGTCGTCATCGAGAAGTGAAGCGAATACCGTAGGGGAGTCAAACCATGGCAGTGAGCCGTAATCGATCGAGCCGACGCTGGAGACGAGTGCTGCTGAGCGCATGTCTCCGATGAGCCCATAATCCGAGATGTTCCGGTACATGGTTTCGAGCCAGGTTCATACTGCGTTCAGAGTTTTGGTTGCCATCGGGTCGAATGGCTGTAATCATATAATACACCGAAATCGGTCCAATGATTGCAGTGTTTATGACATCCTGGAAATGGGGGTTGTCAGATTTGAGATATGACAAGGCATTGACTGGCTCAAGTTGCTTGTTTTGAATGAAATCGGACTATAACTTGAACTGAGCCACTCTGTATTGCCCTGTTCCGGCTGGTGAGCCTTTTTTTCGGGTTCTTCCCAGAGGCCAGGAGCCGATAGTTGAAGACATGGGATGCCTCTATGGGAAAAAATAAATTTGTCAAGGAAAGGGGAGTTCCATGCAACGTATACCCGCTGACAGCAATGATTTTGTCAGGCTGCTATTTTTCCGGATTTCGATAGTTCTCGCCTATCAGGTGATGGCGGTCGTCGTTGGCTGGCACATCTATGAGCTGACACACGATCCGCTTGCCCTGGGCCTGATTGGCCTGACCGAGGTTATACCGTACTTCTCGTGCACACTGTTCGCCGGACATGCGATAGACCATTATTCCCGAAGAATGTTCGGCGTCGTTGCCGCACTGCTGCTGGTTCTCAACGCGTTGACGCTCAGCGCAGTATCGGCCGGGCTGATCAGCAGCAATCCCTCGACATGGATCTACGGCTCCATCGCAGTCGGCGGTCTGGCTCGTGCTTTTATAAGTCCATCTTACAGCGCCATGTTCGCACTGATCCTTCCTCGTGAGCAATACGCCCGCGCATCCGGAATCGGTAGTTCCGTGTTCCAGTTGGGACTGGTGGTAGGACCGGCTCTGGGTGGTATCCTGATTGGATGGGCAGGAAAGACGGTTGCCTACTGCCTTGCCGCAGGCCTTTGCCTTTGTGCTGCTGTGGCGCTGCTGTCGATCCGTGCTGCAGCGCCAATCCTCTCGGAAAGCAAGCCGATTTTTGCCAGCATATCAGAAGGGTTGCGGTTCGTCTTCGGCAATCAGATCGTTCTCGGTGCACAATCGCTCGACATGTTCGCCGTATTGCTGGGAGGAGCAGTCTCCATGCTTCCCGCATTTATCCACGAAGTTTATCATTGTGGTCCCGAAGCGCTTGGCTTTCTTCGGGCGGCTCCGGCGGTAGGAGGTGTGATGACAGGGCTTTTTCTTGCTCGCCGTCCCATAAACAACCACGGCGGACGTTGGCTGCTTGTCGCCGTGGCCGGTTTCGGCCTCTGTATAATCTGTTTTGCGCTGATGTCAAATTTATGGTTGGCAGGGCTGTTCCTGCTGCTTTCCGGCGTCTGTGACGGCGTATCGGTGGTCATGCGCTCAACCATCATGCAACTGGCTACACCGGATGCCATGCGAGGTCGCGTTTCTGCCATCAATGGTATTTTTATCGGTTCGTCCAACGAACTGGGGGCGTTCGAATCGGGCATCGCAGCACGCCTGATAGGGCTCGTCCCTTCCGTGGTCTTCGGAGGTGTCATGACGCTTGGAGTAGTGCTTGCTACGGCCAAGTACGCGCCGAAACTACGTCAGCTTGAGCTGCGGCAACTTCATTGACTGTCAGGAATGAATGGTGAATCGAACGACCGGTTAAAATGCGGCCGGCGGCTCGCTTTTCAGCATGATGGCGACTTTCTGCAGGAACTCCTTGAGTTTGACCGGCTTCATGAGGCAGTCGTTCATGCCGCTCTGTTTTGCCATTTTCAACGTGGCGTTGTCCAGATTGCCGCTCAGCCCGAGAATCGGAATGTTCCGGTAAGTGCTTATTCCTGAACGGATCCGCCTGGTGGCCTCAAAACCGTCAAGTACAGGCATTCTCATATCCATGATCAACAGGTCGCAGTGGTGAGTTTTCAACTTGTCGAGCGCATCCTGCCCGTCTGAAGCCTCATGAATCGTTACGCCGAGCTTATTGAGCATGGACTTGATAACCCTGCGGTTGAAGTCCAGATCGTCGACGACAAGCACCGTTTTGCCGTCAAGCGACTCTTTGAGCGTTTCCCGGGCTGTTTGCAGGGCAGTCTTCAAAGCATACAGAAGTTCAGAAAGTGCCGGAGGCATGGAAATCCATGCATCGATGCCGGATGTTTCCGCCAGCTTTTTCTCCGGTACTGGATTTTTTGAGGAGGTATAGGCTACTACAGGAATCTCCTTGCCGTTTTCCTTGATTTTTTGTGCCAGCTCTGCGGCATTGAGGAACGGGAGGTCGATGTCCGCGAGCAGAAGATCGTATCGGCTCGAAACGATCATATTCAGTGCCTGGGCTCCGTCTGAAGCTACATTTGTTCCAATGCCGAAAGGTGCGAGCTGGCGCCGTATCATTGCAAGGCTTTCGGGGGACGTTCCGGCGATCAGAAGCTTTTTACCGGAAAAAATCGGTTTGTACTCTTCGTATAGTTTTGCTTCATACTCATCGATCAGGGATTTGTCGAGTACCGGGAAGCTGAGGACAAATTCCGTAAACTTGTCTTTCTCGGAATTGCAGATGATATCTCCTCCGAAAGAGCGCATGATCCGCTTGCAGAACGCGAGACCGAGGCCGGTTCCGCCTTTTTTTCCGGAAGTGAAAAAAGGATCGAAAATTTTGGAGAGGTTTTCCGATGAAATGCCGGGACCGTTATCCCTGACGGAAATTCTGTTCACGGTATCACCCTGCTCCATCCGGATATCGATGTGGCCATCCGGTTCTGTCTGGAGAAAATGGAGCGCGTTAACCAGCAGGTTGTAGATCACCAGGATATAACTGTTCTCGTCACCCCTGAACATAAAGTCGTCACTTGACTCGAGATGAACCATCTGGCGCTCGTGTTCCGAGGCATAGCCATATTCGTCGATCGCCTTGCGGGTAGAGGCTGCAGCAGAGAGGCAGGTGAAATCTTCCCCTGAAACGTCATCGTTCCTGAAATTGCCGAGCGTCATATCGATGACATGCAGGCCTCTGTTGAGCGCCATCTGAGCCTGAGCCACCCTTCGGCTGATCGTGTCGATGTTTTTTGCAGTAACCTGAGCGGCAGAGGTCTCGAAATTACTCTGAGGAAGCTCTTGAAGTATTTCGTCGAGATTGTGGCGTATCTGTCCGAGGGGGTTGCGCATCTCATGGGCAATACCGCCGGCCAGGGCCTGCAGTGCCAGGTTTTTCTCTTCGGCTTTCCGTCGTTCCTCGTTTTTCATGCTTTGCCAGTTGCTGAAGCTGAAAGCATATCCTACAAACAGGGAAAAAACGAAAACGATCGAGTAGAGCGGGATATTGAATGTCGGGTGAAGCTGGAGGTGCGGGTTTGAAATCATACAAAACAGTATCGCACCAAGGACTCCAATGCATAGATCAAAAAAAAACATTACCCAGTGTGGCACGAACATGATCAGCACGAACACCATGAAAATTTCCCAGTACAGCCAGAGCTCATGGAAATTGTTCATGAGCAGATTGACCGTAAATACGAAGGGCAGCACAAAGATCATGGACAGGTGCCAGTAGAAAGGAAAATACTGCTGTAAGGAGGCAGGCAGTCGCGACTTGAACAATGCGCTCAGGCATAGCAAAGAGGCGATCAGGCGCAGTGCAAGACTTTCATAAGGAAGGTGAAAGCCATACCTGAAGAGGAAGTAAAACAAAAAATGGGCCGGTGCGCCAAAAAGAGCGACAGCAAGCGTATTGGAGCGCGCGATTACGGTTCCGTCCTTGATGAATTCTCGTAAATGAGATATGACCTTCAAGGTAAATCTCCGATTACTTTTTCAACGCATTCTCCCGCGGCCCTGAAACAGGCTTCGATCGAGGCTCCGCGTCTATAGTCGCCTGTAGTTGCAAACCCGTCAAAGTGCTCGAACTCCCTGTCGATTTTGTCAAGCAGCAGGTGATGCCGGGAAGAGTAAGCGCACAGACCTTCGGCCAGATATCGGTATACGAAAGCTTCTCTCTGGTTTTCCCGTATTGAAAAATAAGGTGCCGCGATCTGTTCACCAAGCTTAATGACCTTTTCAGGCAAAGAATCCTCAGATATGACCGATCTCGAAACCTTTCCGCTGAAGGTGTAACGCACAATATTCAGGTCGTTTATGCCGTAAGCGCCAGCATTGCTCAGCGCTACGGACCTATCGAACACCATTGCCCGCCGGTTTTTTCGAAACACTTCATCCCGATATTTCACAATGGCCACAGCGACCGGGTAATAACGTATCTGACGAAGCAGGGCAGACGCTCCTGGATGACTTTCCTTGATTACCTCTGCAAGCCGGTGTGCCGGCAGGGCCGATATGACTTTGTCATAGCATGACGTATCCAGGTTGCCATTGCAGGTATATCCGATTTTTACCTGGCCTTTATCCGGATCGTTCGATACCGAGGTCACCCTGTGACCTTCCAGGATTCTGAGCGAACCGGGCGCTTGCTTAACCCGGAATGCATTGAGTACGACGTGCATGCCCTGAGTCAATTGCTCATAACTGTCAAGTGCAAGTGCAAGGTTGGAACCGAAATTTCCAGGATAGCATTCATCCGGTTCTGCGCCGTTCATCCTGATGGTCACCGGCCTTACTACATGATTTACGCAGCGCCCGGTAAGGTAGTCGGCAAGGGTAAGGTGATCATAGCGGTCGGCCAGTTTCCTGAAATAGTCGCTGCCGAGCACACCCTGCCGTCTATCGTTCAGTATCGCCCTTACATGGGGATAGAGTTTTATGACTCCCTCCACACCGCACAGGCTCATAATCTTGAGCATGTTGATGTGCTTGGCCCCCTCCTTGCTGAGGCCAATGACGCGGCCATTGACCAGTTGTGACGTGTTGATGCCGAAGTACTCGAATTCGGGATTGCCGTTAGCCTTGACGAAGTCACGGAAGAGATGGTAATGGCGCCCTACGTTTTTGCCTCCGAAATCGACCCAACGGTCGAGCAGCGGTTCGCTGCCGATTCTGCCTCCGATCTTTTCCTCAGATTCATAGAGATCGATTTCAAGATTGCGCTGCCTGAGGAAGTAGGCTGAGGCAATACCCGAGATCCCTCCTCCGATGACCGCTACACGCATCAGTTTACCGGTTCCGTTTCGAGAACCCTGTTGACTTTTGTTTCGAAATGCGCTTTGTTTCTTGACTCTATTTTTACAAGGCGGTCATTCAGCAGTTTCTGGCGTTGAGTGTTCAGGCATGCAAACGTCGTAATCGCTGAATCAGCACAGACCCGGCCCCACTGTAAGACCTGGATATAGAAAGAGGCATTCTTGTCTTCGCTGCCCTCATTTGCGCTGAAACTACTGTATGCCCTTAGTAAAATAGGTTCGCTTCGCTTGATAAAGCTGAAGAAATTGGTGCTATAGCTCAACAGAACAAGTTTTCCCTCGGACGGCAGTCCCTGAAGATGTGCGCATGCGATGCCGGCCTGTCTGAGAGCTTCGCTGATGAGCAGGCCCTGAACATGCTCCGACGGGTGGTCGAATGTCAGTTCAGTCGTGTCCTGAAACATGTTGAAATAGTGCAGCCACCCTGTTGAGTACGGTTCTGAAATCAGCACGTTGGCGTCGCTGGTTTTATGCACCAGGCTCTTCTCGATGGGGGGTGGCAGTTTATCACCGTCCCTCAGTGCAAGCGGGCTTTTCAGCAGGCTTTTCAAGTCGAACGGCAGTTTTCGCATCAGCTCGGCGGCCGTCTCGGTGTCGAACGGAGTCTCATTATCAGTATCAGGGAGGGAAATCGCTCCGGCCTTTGCGTCAATATCCGGATGAGCATCGCGGTACCCGGGTGAGATATAAAGTTTGCAGGAGTCGCCGAGAAGCATGAGGAAACGGATAGCTTCGTCAACCGATCCGACAGTGATTATCTGCAATGCATCAGCCGTCAAAGGCGGACTATCACCTTCGAACAGAAGTGTATATGGAGGAATGCCGGGATTGAGGATAAGTTCTTCCTCCGTATTTCCCTGGCGGTTGTTCGTGTTCTGCATCGTACTGAGTGCTTATGGGGGTAGAACAATCTCCAGATTCGAGAGTTTGTTTCAGCAAGTTTGTATGTTACTTGTCCTCAGGATCACTCACTGTTTCTATCGCTTGGCAGTCGATATTGAAAAAACCGGATATACGCAGCCTGTATTGTGCTTTTCAGGCATAACTTATTATCATATATACTCAATTTGTCGAATATTCGCCAGCTTTTCTTTTCTCTGGCGTATTGCAGATTTACTTTTTTTTATACCGTTTCGTCAGCAAACGATTGCGATTACTTCGACGTGCCCTGGCGGGTGATGTGATTTTGTCACAAGTATCATAAATGGAAGGATTTAGAGCAATCGGTGAGAGTCTCAGGATGCTGTTTCAACTGCTTCCGGCATGAACTGTCTTTCAGTAATGACGTAAGGTGAATGGTTGAGTTAGTATCGGACAGTCCAGCGCGCTTGCAGGAAGAATGAGATCATAGGATATATGCTCACTCTCCATCGGGGGTCGCCTGATCAGGCACGGTTTCCTTTACATTTATGAGTGATGGTTTTCGAGCGTTTTTCATTGGACTGATCGATGCCGGGTGAGCCGTTACGGCCTGATTGATTTGCCCCTCGTGGCGAGCGGATTGGAAATACTGCGTGATGTCCTGTGCTTATCGGTCATACGATCCTGGCAATCGGGAGGATACCAGGCGGAATTCCGAAATACGGCACGGAAGAGCACTGCGCACTTATTTTTTACTCCAGCCTTTACATGACGGGATGGTTCGGCGGAATGAAGGAGGACGAATTTAATTGTTCGGATGACGGATCAGGTAGCCACTATCAGTTTATTACGCGAAGCGATCGCTTCTGTCGGCGGTGTGCGACTTCGCTGGTTTTTAGAAGAGATGGTTCCGTAATCGATTGAGCCGTCCATGAAACATATAAGGCCCCTGAAACCGGGATATTCTGGTTCACTTTATGGAGTCGGAATCCAACTGAAGGGATTTCAGGCATAGCGATCCTGAGCTTTCAATGAATATCAATCGAATGGGCGGAATCAGTATCCGGGTTCGTTTCCGGGATTTGTATTGAACAGCCTCGGAAATGATATGTGTGGCTGCTGGCGAGTCACCGCTGAACTGACGTATAAGTCTTAGAGTAAGTAGACAGGGAAAAAACTATCATGTGAATTGTCCAAATCGAATTCGCAATGGGGTTTGAAATCGATTCTTCCGAGAGAACGGCTAACCAGTTCCTGGGTAATTCTGGCTGTAAACCAGGTTTTGCAACTGGAACAATGCCCATAGCTGTTTATCACGCTTGCCATCAATGGAGTTCGATTGCGATAACGATCTTGATTGGGATTTCGATGGTGCGGGGCGGCTTCAATCATGTCCGTAGACAGCCGTAAGACTTTCTGCCGTTGACACGACACTACGCATGATCTCCTGTCATGCGATCGGAGGCTCGTTTTTCAGCATGGAGCCGACTTTCTGCAGGAACTCCTTGAGTTTGACCGGCTTGATGAAACAGTCGTTCATACCGCACTGTTTTGCCATTTTCAATGATGCATTGTCCAGATCGCCGCTCATCCCGAGAATTGGTATGTTTCGGTAGGTGCTGATTTCTGACCTGATACGCATAGCGGTCTCAAAACCGTCAAGAACGGGCATCCTCATATCCATGATCAACAGGTCGCACTCATGATTTTTCAAAATATCGAGTGCGGCCAGTCCATTTGATGCCTCCAGTATCGTTACTCCAAGCTTATTGAGCATCGACTTGATTAGCCTGCGGTTTAAATCCAGATCATCGGCGACGAGCACCGTTTTACCGTTAAGAGATTTCTTCAGCGTTTTTCGGGCCGTCTGGAAAGAGGTTTTCAAGGTGAACAGCAGCTCCGAGAGCGCTGGCGGCATGGAAATCCACGTATCAATGTCGTAGGTTTCCACCAGTTTTTTCCCTGGCACCGAATGCTTAGAGGATGTATAAGCGACGACGGGTATCTCCTTGCCGAGTTCCTTGATTTTTTGAGCCAGTTCGGAAGCGTTGAGGACGGGAAGACCGATGTCGGCGAGCAGGAGGTCGTACCGGTTCGACACGATCATGTCCAATGCCTGGGCTCCATCAGAAGCTACATCGGTTCCGATGCCGAACGGTGTCAGCTGACGTCGGATTATCGCAAGGTTTTCAGGTGAGGTTCCTGCGAGAAGAAGCCGTTTCCCGGAAAAAACAGGTTGATATTCAGCGTAAAGTTTTGCCTGGTAGTCATCGATCAGGGCTTTGTCGAGCACCGGGAAGCTCAGGACAAATTCGGTAAACTTTCCCTTTTCAGAATTGCATACGATATCTCCATCGAAAGAGAGCATAATCCTTTTGCAGAAAGCAAGGCCAAGGCCGGTCCCGCCTTTTTTCCCGGAGGTGAAAAAGGGATCGAAGATTTTAATGATGTTTTCTGATGAAATGCCGGGGCCGTTATCTTTGACATAAATCCTGTTTTTTGTTTCGCTCTTTTCCATACGGATATCGATGCGGCCATCCGGCGCTGTCTGTATAAAATGGAGCGAGTTTACCAGCAGATTGTAAATAACCAGAACGTAACTGTTTTCGTCACCACGGAACATAAAGTCGTCGTTTGATTCAAAATGAATCATCTGGCGCTCATGCTCCGATGCATAGCCATACTCGTCTATCGCCTTGCGGGTAGCGGCTGCAGCAGAAAGACAGGTGAAGTCCTCCTTTGAGATGTCTTCGTTCCTGAAATTTCCCAACGTCATGTCGATGACGTGCAACCCCCGGTTGAGGGCCATTTGAGCCTGAGCCAGCCGTCGGCTTATGGATTTAATATTTTTTACCATGGACGGTTCGACAGCGCTTTCGAAACTGCTCCGATGCAACTCATGCACGGTCTCATCGAGATAGAGGCGGATCTGGCCGAGCGGGTTTCGCATCTCATGGGCAATACTTCCTGCGAGGGCCTGAAGAGCCCGGTTTTTCTCTTCAGATTTTCGTCTCTGCTCGTTTTTTATGCTTTTCCAGTTGCTGAAACTGAACGCATGCCCTACAAATATCGAAAACAAAATTACCGTTGAGTATAACGGGATGTCAAAAGTCGGGTTGAGCTGGATGTGAGGGCTTGTGATCATACAGAACAGGAACGCACCAAGAACTCCGATGCAGAGATCGAAAACAAACATAGCCAGCTGCGGGACAAACATGATCAGCATGAATACCATGCAAATTTCCGAGTCCCTCCATAGATCACTGAAGTTGTTCATGATCAGGTTGACTGAAAAGATGAATGGCAACGCGAAGATAATGGCAATATGCCAGTAGATCGGGAAATATGATTTTAAAGCATCAGGGAGGTTTGATTTGAATAACAGGCTCAGGCACAGCAACGCTGCGATAAGCCGAAGTGCGAAGTTTTCATAGGGGATGTGAAACCAATGCTTGTAGATGAGATAAAAGAAAACATGTCCAGTTGCGCCAATCAACCCGGCCGCCAAAGTATTGGACCGATCGATTACCGAGCTTTCGTTGATGAATTCCCTTAATTGAGATATGATCTTCAAGGTAAATCTCCAATTGCATTGCCGACGCATTCGCCGTCCCCTCTGAACAGGCCTTGATCGAGGCTTTCCGGCGTCAGTCGCCTTTGGCCTCAAAACAGGCATTGTTTTTTGAGCCCAGGCTTTTTGTTTTTGCGCTGGAGATGATGAGGGGAAGAGCCGTCGTATAATTTATTGGCAAGATTCATGAGGGCGAATCCCTCTACTGGGTTCACCCTGATAGAAAATACTGAACGGCAATCTGTTCCCCAAGACATGCAAGCTCTGGATCCAAAGAATGTTCAGGACTTCGATGCCGTAGGAGTAAGCTTTGCGCAAAGGGAGGAAGCATGATCGAACACCTTGTTCCGTTGCTCAACCGTAACCTGCTTGCAGTATTCATGTGTGCACTTCACAAGCGGGAGTTCCTCTCAGGCCAATACCGTAACTGATGCATTAAGGCCGATGTTCCGGGTAAGATTTGAGTGGAGCGCCGCGTTCGAGAGGGAGGTCGCTTTTGTTGAAAAGACCCTGTCGCGACATGACGGAGGAAAGATTCCGCTGAGCACGCAGTCAAATTCTGAATGGGGGGACAGCCTGGGAGGTACTGCCTTGCCTCTTATTATGCGATCGTGATCTCGTTCTTCAGCATGGAGCCGACTTTCTGCAGGAACTCCTTGAGTTTGACAGGCTTGGTGAGGCAGTCGTTCATGCCGCTCTGTTTTGCCATTTTCAGCGTGGTGTTGTCCAGATTGCCGCTCAGCCCGAGAATTGGAATGTTACGATAAGTGCTTATTCCCGACCGGATCCGCCTTGTGGCCTCGAAACCGTCAAGCACAGGCATTTTCATATCCATGATCAACAGATCGCAGTGGTAAGTTTTCAGCTTGTCGAGCGCATCCTGCCCGTCTGAAGCCTCATGAATCGTTACGCCGAGCTTATTGAGCATGGACTTGATAACCCTGCGGTTGAAGTCCAGATCGTCGACGACAAGCACCGTTTTACCGTCAAGCGACTCCTTGAGCGTTTCGTGGGTCGTTTGAAGAGTGGTCTTCAATGCATAGAGCAGTTCTGAAAGTGCAGGCGGCATGGAAATCCATGCATCGATGCCGGAACTTCCCGCATGTTTTTTACCTGGGACTGGATGCTTCGAGAAGGAATAGGCGACGACTGGAATCTCCCTGCCTGTTTCCCTGATTTTTCGCCCCAACTCTGCTGCATTGATATAAGGGAGGTCGATGTCGGCGAGCAGGATATCATATCGGCTTGAAACGATCATGTTCAACGCCTGCGATCCATCTGAAGCCACAATCGTGTCCATTCCAAATGGCGTGAGCTGGCGTCGGATCATTTCAAGGCTGTCGTGGGCGGTTCCGGCGAGCAGCAGCTTTTTACCGGAAAAAACGGGTTTATACTCATCGAACAGTTTCGCTTCGTACTCATCGATCAGGGCTTTGTCGAGTACCGGGAAGCTCAGGACAAATTCTGTAAACTGCCCCCTCTCGGATTTGCAGATGATATCTCCTCCGAAAGAGCGCATGATCCGTTTGCAGAAAGCAAGGCCAAGACCTGTTCCGCCTTTCTTTCCAGCGGTGAAAAACGGATCAAAAATTTTGGAAAGGTTATCAAATGAAATGCCTGGGCCGTTATCCCGGACTGAAATTATGTTTTCGGTCTCACCCTGCTCCATCCGGATATCAATGCGGCCACCAGGCGCGGTATGGAGGAAATAGAGCGAGTTTACCAGCAAATTGTAAATCACAAGCATGTAACTGTTCTCGTCACCCCTGAACATAAAATCTTCATTTGAATCGAGATACACCATATGACGCTCAAGCTCGGAGGCGTAACCGTATTCGTCGATCGCCCTGCGAGTCGAGGCTGCTGCAGACAGACATGTGAAATCCTCATTTGAAACAGCGTCGCTCCTGAAATTTTCGAGCGTCATATCGATGACGTGCAGTCCACGGTTGAGAGCCATCTGTGCCTGGGCCACACGCTGTTTGATGGTTTCGATATTTTTAATCGTGTCCTGCGCGATGTCGTTGCCGGATCTTCTCGATGGCAGTTCCTGAAGGATCTCCTCGAGATTGTGGCGTATCTGACCGAGGGGATTACGCATCTCATGGGCGATTCCTCCGGCCAGAGCTTGCAGGGCAAGGCTTTTTTCTTCAGCTTTGCGCATTTCCTCGTTTTTCAAGCCCTGCCAGTTGCTGAAGCTGAATGTATAGCCTACCACGATAGAAAAAATGAACACGATCGAGTAGAGTGGGATATTGAAGGTCGGGTGAAGCTGGAGGCAGGGGTTCGAAAGCATACAAAACAGGATGGCTCCAAAAACTCCGATGCACAGATCGAAAAAAAACATTACCCAGTGAGGTACAAATGTGATCAGCACAAATACCATGAAAATTTCCCAGTAGAGCCAGAGCTCATGAAAGTTGTTCATGAGCAGGCTTACGGTAAAGATGAAGGGCAGGACAAATATGATGGAAAAGTGCCAGTAGACAGGAAAATAGGGTTGCAGGGCAGCGGGCAGCCGTGACTGGAATAACGCGCTCATGCATAAAAAGGAGGCGATCAAACGAAGTGCAAGGCTTTCATAAGGCATGTGAAAGCCATATCTGAAAATGAAATAAAAAAGAAAATGTGCCGGCGTGCCGACAAGAGCGACAGCAATAGTGTTTGACGGCGCAATCAGGGTGCCGTCCTTGATGAATTCCCTTAAGTGAGATATGAGCTTCAAGGAATATCTCCTGTTACATTCTCAACGCATTCAAAGGCCGCGCTGCAACAAGCTTCGATTGACGCTCCCCGTCTATAATCGCCGGTGGCCCCTAAACCGCTTATGTGACTGAGTTCCAGATCGATTTTGTCGAGCAGTACATGATGCCGCGCTGAGTATGCGCACAAGCCTTCAGGGAGATACCTGTACACGAAGGCTTCTCTTGAATTATCGGGTATGGAGAAGTATGGACCGGCAATCTGTTCCCCAAGCATGACAACCTCATCAGGAGGGGAATGTTCTGAAATGAGCGATCTGGAAACCCTGCCGCTGAAAGTATATCGTACAATATCCAGATCATTGATGCCGTAAGCGCCGGCGTTGCTCAGTGCGAAAGAGCGATCGAACACCATTGCCCGCCGGTTTTTTTTGAACACCGCGTTGCGGTATTTCACTATGGCTACTGCTACCGGATAATACCGTACCTGACGGAGCAGAGCTGATGCTTCGGGTAGGCTTTTTTCCAGCACTGATGCAAGGCGAAGCGCGGGCAGGGCCGAAATAACCCTGTCATAGCGAGCAGTTGAAGTCTTTTCCCTGTGTATATATTCAATGCTGACCGAGTCCGTACCCGATTCGTTAGACACCGAGGTCACCCGGTATCCCTCGAGAATTCTTAATGGCCCTGGCCTTTCCTTAGCCCTGAATGCTTCAATAAGGCTGTGCATTCCCTGCGTCAGTTGCTCATAGCTGTCAAGTGCAAGTGCAAGGTTCGAACCGAAATTTCCCGGATAGCATTCGTCCGGCTCGGCACCATTCATTCTGATGGTTACCGGTCTCACTACATGGTTGACACATCGCCTGCTCAGGTGGTCGGCAAGGGTCAGGTGATCATAACTGGCTGAAATCTTTCTGAAGTAATCGCTTCCGAGAACACCTTCGCTTCGATTTTTTAAAATGGTTTTGATATAGGGATAGAGCTTGCGGATGTCACCTGCATCACACAAGCTCATCAACTTCAGCGTATTGAAACTTTTGGCCCCTTCTTTGCTGATGCCTACAATGTGCCCGTTGATCAATTGTGAAGTGTTGAAGCCGAAATACTCGAATTCGGGATCGTCGTGTGCCGCGGCAATATCACGAAAGAGGCGGTAATGCCTGCCGATATTCTTGCCTCCGAAATCTACCCAACGTCCTTGCAACAGTTGGCTGCCGATCCTGCCGCCAATCTGTTCTTCGGATTCATAGAGGTCGACTGCAACATGGTGCTGTCTCAGATAAAATGCTGATGCAATTCCTGAAATTCCACCGCCGATTATAGCTACACGCATCACTTCGCAGGCTCCAATTCATGAATTCTGTTGAGTTTGTTTTCGAAATGCGCTTTGTTTCTCGATGCTATCTTTTCCAGACGGTAATTCAATTGCTGCTGGCGCTGAGTGTTCATGCATGCAAACGTTGTTACAGTTGAGTCAGCACATATCCGACCTTGCTGCAATACCTGAATAAAGAAGGTGGCGTTCTTGTCTTCGCTTGTGCCGTTAGCGATGAAATTACTGTAAGCCCTTAGTACAACAGGCTCATTCCGCTCGATAAAGCTGAGGTAATTTGTGCTGAAGTTTAACAGGACAAGTTTTCCCTCGAGTGGCAGTCCCTGAAGATGTGTACAGGCGATACCTGCCTGCCTGAGGGCTTCACTCAGGAGCAGGCCTTGAACATGCTCTGATGGGTGATCGAAGTTCAGTTCGTTCGTTTCCTGAAACATGTTGAAATAGTGCAACCACCCGGTAGAGAAAGGCTCTGATATCAGAACATTTTTGTCACTGGCTTTATGCACCATATCTCTGTGGATAAGTGCGGGCAGTTTCTCCCCTTCCTTTAAAGCAATATTGCTTTTTACCAGGCTTATCAGGTCGAGCGGCAGCTTTCGCATCAGTACGGCAGCTGTTTCAGTATCGAAAGGAGCCTCATCGTAGTTCTTAATGGGGGTAGTCGCCAGAAGCACATCGTACAGACCTGGATGCGCATTCTCGAACTCAGGAGAGATATAGAGCTCGCAAAAGTCGCCGAGCAGTATCAAATAACGGGCAGCTTCGTCGATGGATTGTACCGTGATGACCTGCAGCGAGTCAGCGTTCAGATGTGCTCTGTCGCCTTCGAACAACACTGTGTACGGGGGCTTGGAAGGATTAAGGGGAAGTACGTCTTCCGTAATTCCCAAACGGGAGTTCATTTTCTGCATTGTACTGAGTTCTAATAGGGGTAGAACTTTGCCCGGAGTCGAGGGTGTTTTTTCCGCAAGATAGTAAGTGCCTTATCCTGAGATCAGATCACACGTTCTATCGGCGGACAGTCAGACTGAGATTAAAAGCTGCTGTATATGTTGCCTCTATCGGGTTTTTCAGGTATCGTTATTTAAAATATAGTGATTTCGATGTAAAAAAACCAGTATTAATATGGTAATAATCTGTGCCGAATGGCAGCACCAGATCGACGTTGTCATCATCGCTCCTGAATGAATCAGCAGGAAGTGCTTTTCTGGTGGGGAAGGTGATAAATCGAACGGAATTGTTTCAAACGATCACGGCAGGGCGGATGCTGCGGCAGCAACTGCGATGAACGGTCTGTCGAAAATCAGGCAATGCGAGAAGGCGAGTGGCTTTGGACAGGTCAGCAGGCTTGCAGGGAGAAAGTGATCGTATGAAAGAAGCTCTTTCCCCCTGCTTTGCCGTTGACTCAGGAAAGGTTTCTCGGAACCTGTGATGAGTGGTGGTGTACGATCGGTTTTTCACTGGACAGATCGACGGCGAAGGTGAACCGGGATGGAAATGTCAGGAGGAGCTGGTCGACCTCGAACTCGAATGCGTAGATGCCGCTCAATACCCAGGCACTGCCGCCCAGGAACTGTTTTTTCAGTGATTTGTCGTACAGCCGGACCTGAAGCTTATCCCTCGTGGCGAGCTGGTCGAAATACTGGCGGATGCCCTGCGTGGTGTTGACGGTATGCGGTGAAAAGGTCGGGACAAGCACGGCGTTTTCGTGATAGAGGGCTTCGACCTCTTCGATGGTGCCGGTGCAGATTCCGGATATCCATTGAGAAAGGACATCTTCGGCGTTCTGGTAGAGCATGGCTGGACTCATGTTGTGTTGGTCAAGATTCTGTATGACACTTTTGCCGACGAGCAACGGTGCCATGGATACTGCAGAAAGAACCCTGTTCTGTCGATGTTCTCAAGCCTCAGGGCGGGTGAGATGGCGTCGACGGTATGAAGGTAAGCATTTTTTCTCTTTCGGATGAGCAGCTTTATTGGTGTCCGGAAGTCATCCGAATTCCGCCGTTGCATGCAAAGTTGCAGGCGGCATGGTTCGGATTCCTGAAAAGAGTGTGCCGGAGGAGATAAAAAGCCTGTGTATCGCGAGATGCACAGGCTTGATAAGTGTTGAGGTAATGCTGAATGTCAGATTTTCAGCTCGCCTGTCTGGGCATGCCGCTTCAGTTCGCTATTGGCATAGATCAGTACCTCGACACGGCGGTTCAGGCGGCGTCCGGCTTCGGTTTCATTGGTCGCAACAGGCCTTGTCTGGCCGTATCCGACCGCGCTGAGCCGGTTTCCGGAAACACCATAGGTCTTCAGGAGGGTCGATACCGATTCTGCACGGCGTTCGGAAAGGATCTGGTTTGAATATTCGCTGCCGATGGTGTCGGTATGTCCTTCTATGACCACGTTGGTGTCGTTGTACCTGTTCAGGATTCTGGCAAGCTTTTCGATATTGTAGCGGCTGTCTGAATTGAGGGTCGATGATCCGGTCGAGTAGAGAAGGCCGGTGTCGAATACGACCCTTATGCCTTCGCCGACTCGTTCGACGTTGGCACCTCTGACGTCATGCCTGATCTCGTCGGCCTGTTTGTCCATGTAGTCGCCGATGACGGCCCCGGCCGCACCGCCGATGGCGGCACCAAGCAGGGCTCCTTTTGCCCAGCTTCCGCTATTGCTGCCGATAATGCCGCCGAGCACCCCTCCTGCAGCGGCTCCGATTCCGGCGCCTCGCCCTGCGTTCGATGATGATTCGCATCCCGTTGTGAGACCGGCTGTTGTCAGGAGGAGCAAGAGTGCTGTCGGCCTGGAAAATTTTTGAATGGTTGTCATGGTAGTCAGTGTTTAGGTGTTCATGGGTAGAGCATTCGTTGTACGATATCAACATGGTTAAAATACGAAAAACAGGTAAATCATGATGATTGTGCCATTCTTCGTCGGATGGCCTTTGGCGGGCACGTGAACTCAAAATTATTTGGCTTTATGTTCTGTTAGGTTTTGTTTCCCGAATGGTTCATCGGAGACTTATGATGCGCACCAGAGAAGAGTGGATGCAGCTTGTCGAATCAGGGATGCCCCCTGAAGAAAGATATTCAGAACGTAACCGGGCGATTACAGCGAGATATGCCGGCTGGTATCTCGAACATCCCGGGATGTTCAAATGGGCCGGTATGGCGTCTTTTGCGTCCAGGCAGGTCGGTGTGGCGATCGTGATGGCTGAAATGATGGTCGCTCCTGAACGAATGGGTTCGGAAAATCCCCTTGCAGGCCTGCACCGTTTTGCTGCACAACAGTTCATGCTGCAGGATCTGGATTCAATGAGAAGAGGCAACAACAATATCTTCAGGGATATCGCCTGGGCTCATGCCGCCTATATCGAAGGCGGGTTGGCCGAGATCGAGCGTTGTTGCATTGATACGGAATGCGATCTCCTGCTCGAAGGGTTCCGTATGATCGATCGCGGGATGGAGCTGCTGCGTAGCCATGCCGATGCGGAGGCTACCAGCCGCATCGTCTGGGAAGGCAACATTGCACTTCTTCGCCATGAGCAGACGACGGTTCTCCAACCGATTTTCGATTCGCTTACTCCAGGAGGCCGCATTGTTGCCTCGTTCGGCAGTGAACTCGATTTTTCCTGCGACTTGCCTTCCGACCCGAAATATCAGGCCTCATTTTCTTCGCATTACGGTTATCTGGAAACACTGGCGGGCATGAAAAGCATCGCCGATCCCGTGCATCGCTGGCAGTGGGTCGAGAACCGAGTCGTACCAGCCTGGATGTCCGCAGACCGGGCCATCAGGGATGGAACTGCAAGCATGGGGCAGCTATTGTCCATGGCTTCCGGGGAGCTTGGCTTGCTTCATCAGATATCTTCATTCACCGGCGGGTTGCTTCCGGGATTTTGATATCGGGGCACTCCTGCTCATTTGGAGGTGCGGAGCGCCATGACAGGGTCGAGGTTGGCGGCTTTCCAGGCAGGGAAGATGCCGAAGGAGATGCCGATGGCCGAGCAGACCACCATTGCGACCGTCATCCATATCCAGGGGAACATGATCGGGAGGTTGAATCTCAGGGCGACGAGGTTTCCGGCGCTGGCGCCGACGACTATGCCGAGCACGCCTCCGCCGATCGACAGGAAAAGGGCTTCGAGCAGGAACTGCTGCAGTATCGTGCGTCTCGGCGCCCCGATCGACATGCGTATTCCTATTTCCCGCGTCCGTTCGGTGACGCTGACCAGCATGATGTTCATGATTCCGACGCCGGCGGTCAGGAGCGCCATGAAGCTGATGATGAAGGCTCCTGTGCCGACGATCTGCTGGATGCCCCGGAACGATTCGACCAGCGATTCGTTGGTCCTGATTTCAAAATCGTTCGGAGTTTTGACCGTCAGACCCCTGGCCAGCCTCATGGCCCCGATAGCCTGGTCGATGGTCTCCTGGTATGTTTTCTGCGACACGGCTTCGACCGTCACGGAGAGGCTGGACTGTTCGTTGACGTGGCCGAGGTAACGGGTAATGGGAATGAGCACGAAATTGTCCTGGCTTTGCCCGAAAGCTTCACCTTTCTTGTTGAATACGCCGACGACCGTATAGACCTTGCCGTTTACCTTGATCGCTTTGCCGAGAGGGTTTTCTCCCTGCTGGAACAGGTATGAGGCCACTTCGCTGCCGAGTACCGCAGTGTTCGATGCATAGAGGATGTCGTTGCCGTTCAGGTTTCGACCTGCCGTTACGTCGAACCCGTTGGCCGATGCGAAGCTCTCGTCGCCTCCTGTCAGGGTAACGTCCGGATTGGTGGTCTGGTTTGCGTATCGGGCCTGGTTTGCCGGGTTCATGATCATGAATCCGACGTTTTTTGCCTTCGAGCCCATGAACTTGCGGAACAGCTGGGCCTGTTGCCAGGTAATGTCCTTCCGGTTTGCATATTTGTCCTGCTGATGGCTGCCGCCGAATACCGTCGCCGGGTACTTCTGGAACTGGAACGTGTTTGCCCCGAGGCTCGACAGTCCTGTGGCGATCGAGCGGTCGACGGCATCGAGCGCCGTCATGACCGCGATGATCGAAAAGACTCCCACCGCCACGCCGAGCGTGGTCAGCGCCGATCTCAGCTTGTTGACCGCGAGCGACGTGGCGGCCTGAATAATTGTTTCCCTGAGCATCAATGCCATGGCTATTCGTACCTGAGTGAATCTGCAGGATCGAGCTTCGACGCCGTCACGGCCGGAGCCAGCCCGGAGATGATTCCCGTGGCCACTGAAACGACCAGGCTGGCCAGGACGAGCAGCGGAGAGAACTTGATGGGGAAGTCCGGCAATAGGCTCTGGATCGTGAAGGTGATCGACAATGCGGTCCCGAGTCCGATGAAGCCGCCGATCAGGCAGATCATCACCGACTCGATGAGAAACTGCAGGAGGATGGTGCGTCGACGTGCGCCGAGGGCCTTGCGAAGCCCGATCTCCCGGGTTCGCTCCTTGACGCTGACGAAGGTGATGTTCATAATGCCGATCGCACCGACGAACAGCGACATGCCTGTAATGAAGATACCGGCCATGGCGATGCCGTTCTTGATCGGGTCGAGCTGGCTTTTGAACGCCTGCTGTTCGTTGACCCCGAAATCCTCTTCCCTGCCCGGTGAGATCCTCCTGATCCTGCGCATCAGGCCGGTCAGCTCCTCCTTTGCTTCGGCGATCCTTTTTTCATCTTTGACCTTGACCCTGATAGTCACCATCGTGGTCGTCCCGTAGATCTTTTTAAATGCCTCCAGCGGCAAGATCGCCTGGTTGTCGAAGCTGAACAGTCCGAGGAACTTGCCCTGCTTTTTGAAGACGCCCACCACGCGGACATTGTGGTTTTTCAGGCGGATTGACTTTCCGACAGCATGCCCGTCCGGAAAAAGGCCGGAAGCGATGTCGTCGCCGACGACGCAGACCGTTTCTCCGCCGGCCGACTCCTGTTGTGTGAAAAATCGTCCTTCCGAAAGGTCGCCGGAGGCAGTGAGGGGGTAGTCCTGGTTGGTGCCCAACGCGAATATCTGCTGCAGCTCGCGGTCGCGGAAGCGGGCCGAAGCCTGGATCGTGGACATCTGCGGTACTGCCACGCTCAGTTCAGTCAAAGGGTTGTCGGCGATGATCCGGTTGATCTGTGCGGCGTATTCGGTTTTGATGTCCGGCCGGTTGCGGTACTTCCACCACTGGCCCATGGAGCTCCATGATCCTTTCTGGACGTAGATCACGTCGTAGCCGAGCATCGAGAGGCTTTTTTCAAACCCGAGATCGATGCCGTTGATGGCCGTGCCCATCATGGTGATCGCCACTATGCCGATGATGACACCGAGCGCTGTCAGGAATGAGCGGATCTTGTTGGCCCTGATCTGGTAGACGGCGATGTTCAGGCTTTCGGTCGTCTCGTATCGGAACTGCTGCAACGAACTGTTCATGGAGCCGAATCACTTTCGATTTTACCGTCCCTCAGCCGGATGATCCGCCGGGTAAAACGGGCGATGTCCTCTTCGTGCGTGATCAGGATGATCGTGTTTCCGGCATCTGAAAGCTTGCCGAACATTCCCATGATCTCATGGCTCGTGAGCGTGTCGAGGTTGCCGGTCGGCTCGTCGGCCAGGATGATGGAGGGGCGGTTGACGAGAGCCCGGGCGATGGCCACCCGCTGGATCTGGCCGCCGGAAAGCTCGGTCGGTTTGTGCTTGATCCTGTCGGCCAGCCCTACCTGTTCGAGTGCCATACGGGACCGTTCCAATCGTTCTTCAGGATCGACGCCGGCATAGATGAGGGGGAGTTCGACGTTTTTCAGGCAGTTGAGCCTCGGCAGGAGGTTGAAGGTCTGGAATACGAAGCCGATTTCACGGTTGCGCACCCGGGCAAGCTGGTCGTCATCCATTTCGGCGACGTTCTGTCCGTTCAGTTCGTATCGTCCGGAAGTCGGTGTGTCGAGGCAGCCGAGGATGTTCATCAGGGTCGATTTGCCGCTGCCTGACGGGCCCATGATGGCCGCATAGTCGTTTTTCCTGAAACAGAGGTCGATATTGTCGAGCGCCTTGACCGTCTGGTCGCCCATGGTATAGAACCTGCAGAGCGAACTGATCCTTATGATGTCGGGAAGCGGACTCACGGCTTCTCCT
>DATMYL010000088.1:0-6816 GCA_035560975.1 Chlorobaculum sp.
TTATCGCTCAAGATAAGACAACCTGAAAATAATTCCCCATCGATATCGCCTGGCAGACCATTGCAGATATCCATCAGCCATGGATCAACCCGGTCGCGACCAGATCGGCAAAAAGAAAACCGGATTCCGTGAGGGTGACGACGCCGTCGTCGATGGAGATCCATCCGTTTTCGCGGAATTCTTCGAGCACGTCGTCCAGGCGCCGGACTCCCGCCCCCTGCCCCTTTTTCAAAAACTCGACCGGCAATCCCCGGTTGATCCTCAACGACAGGAAAACCTCCTCGTCGAAACGCTGTTCTGCGGTCAGCACCTCGCTGAAATCGACGGCGCCTGCCGGATCGGCAAGGTACCTCGTCAGGCTGCAGGCGTTCGAAAACCGCGTCTCCACGTCACCCATCACAAGGAAGCTGTGAGCCGACGGACCGAATCCTACGTATGGCTCGCGCATCCAGCTCGCCAGGTTGTAACGTGAATGATGGCCTTCGAGGGCATAATTGGAAATCTCGTAATGCCGGAACCCCTCGGCGGTCAGCATCCTCCTGGCGCGTTCGTACATCCCGGCCTGCACCTCCTCACCCGGCAGCATGATCCTGCCGTGGCGGACATCCCTCCAGAGGCGAGTCTTCTCCTCGAGCGTCAGCATGTAAACCGAGACATGGGGCGGACGCAGCTTCAGCGCCGCCTGCAGGTCTGCTTCCCACTCGTCGGCATCCTCACCTTCTGCACCGCACATCAGGTCGATGCTGACCGAATCGAAACGTTCCAGCGCCTGGCTCACCGTACGGACGGAATCTTCCGCCGTATGAGCCCTGCCGAGAGCACGCAGTTTTCTGTCGACGAACGACTGGACGCCGATGCTCAGGCGGTTGATCCCTGCGGCCCGCAGCGCATCGAGAGAACATGCATCGAGGTCTTCAGGGTTGGCTTCAAGGGTGATTTCTGCTTCCGGGGAAAAGTTCGCGACTGCGGAGACCTGCTCAAGCCATCCGGAGATGAAGGAGACCGGGACGATGGAGGGTGTGCCGCCGCCGAAATGGATCGCCTTGATCTGCCGGCCTTGCAGAAAACCCGCCTTTGAGCGCGTCTCTTCGGCGAGCGCATCGAAAAAGCGGTCGACATATTCCTGACGGGTGACCAGAAAAAAATCGCAGTAGAGGCACCGGTTACGGCAGAAGGGTATATGGACGTAGAGGCTGAGCATCAGGGCTCCGCTGTTGATCGGTTGCGCACTTCTGTTGCATCAATGTGCACAGAGCGCCTTCGAGGTTGGACAGATGTGCCGGACGGCTGCACTTCAGGGGGATGGCTGGGAAAGGATGTATCCTGTTACGGCCTGATAGAGGTCGTCGGCGACAAATTCGGGATAAACATTGCGCTCATGGCACAGCGCCTCCTCGTTATGACCAGTCCTGACAAGGATCGTCCTCAGTCCGGCCCGAAGCCCGCATTCGACGTCGATCACCTTGTCTCCGATGAAATACGAGCCTGCAAGGTCGACCGCCAACCCGTCCTCCCTGAAATCGGCGATCGCCTGCTCCACCATGCGGGGAGAGGGCTTTCTGCAGTCAAGGAACCTGTCGTACTCGGGATGAGGATAATTGGGGTGCGAAGGACAGTAGTAACAGCGGTCGAAGGCCGTCTGCTTCAGGGCGAGCAACTCGTTGAGGTAATCGTTGACATCCTCGACCTGGCGGGGCGTCACGATTCCTCGTGCGATTCCCGCCTGGTTGGTAATGATAACGATCCTGAATCCCGCCTTTCTTGCAATGGCTATTGCTTCGTCTGCCCGGTCGATAAGGATGAAATCCTCACGCGACGAGACGTAGCTGCCGATATCCTGGTTGATCGTTCCGTCCCTGTCAAGGAACAGAACCTTTACGGTTTCCTCCATGTCGCCTCAACCAAGCAGGTTCCGGTACAGCTCACCGCACTCTTCCGCCGATGCTTTCCATGAAAAATCACGGCCCATGGCTTCGAGGACAAGTCGTCCCCAGCGCTCCTGGTCACCAAAAAGATCTATCGCATCCTGCAACCGGCCAACCAGTGCCTCGGGAGTGTATTCATTGAATATGAATCCGGTGCCCTGATCGTCTTTCACCTCTTCGATGGTCTCCACTATTCCGCCGCCGGCAAAGGCTACAGGCACGGTACCGTAATTCATGGCGAACATCTGGATCATGCCGCAAGCCTCGATCTTCGAAGGCATAAGCAGGATGTCGAGACCCGCGATCATCTGATGGAAAAATGCATCGGAAAACTCAGTCTTGACGGCCATTTTCTCCGGATTTTCAGCGGCGGCATCCACAAACACCTGCTCGTACTCCTTGTCACCCGACCCGAAGACCAGCAGCTGAATGTCGAGTTCAAGCAGTTTTCCGAGGCTCTCCTTCAGAAGTTCAGCGCCCTGGATGGCATCGAAATTGGCGATGACCCCTACAAGAGGAGTCTCCTCAGAGAAAGGAAGGCCTACCTCTTCGAGAATCACCTTCTTGTTCTCGACCTTGATTTCCGGCTGTTCGGTACTGTAGCGTTTCTTGATCAGCTTGTCGGCCGAAGGGTTCCACTGGCGGTTGTCCATGCCGTTGAGGATGCCGTGGAAACGGTCACCCCGTTCGAGCAGCAACTTGTCGAGACCAAATGAACTCTCGGCGTCATGGCTTATCTTCTGCGCGTAGAGCTTGGAAGTCGTCGTCACCAGATCGGCATATCTGATGCCGGTGGCAAGCAGGTTGACCTCTTCTCCCTGTATTTCAAGGCCGTCGAACACATCATCCGACAGGTATTTCTGGAAAACCTTCGACTGGAAGATACCCTGACGGTAAACATTGTGGACGGTCTGCACGACCTTCACCTTCTTGAAGAACTCGTGTTGGGCGTAGCGGGTCTTGATCAGGAGCGGCACCAGACCGGCATGCCAGTCGTGGCAGTGGATAATGTCAGGCTGCCATCCGAGGCGGACGAGCGTCTCGAGCACTCCGACACTGAAAAAGATCAGCTTTTCGGCACTGGCCTTATGATCCCCGCCAAGCGGGATATCGGAAAAGAGCCCGTTGCGCTTGAAATATTTCTCGTTGTAGAGAAAGTAGGTCTGAATCTTGCTGGATGGAAGGGCGGTAACCTTCACATGCAACATGTCGCTCTTCTCCTTGAGGCGGACTTCGATATCCGAAAGTCTCAGCACGTCGTGCAGGCGGAACTTCCTGTCGTTGATAATGCCATATTTAGGCATCATGATGCGAGCCTCGAAACCTTCTTCCTCAAGTGCCTGAGGAAAGGAGGCCATATAATCGGCCAGCGAACTGACCCTTATAAAAGGAGAAACTTCGCCAGAGACATAAAGAACCTTGAAATTTCTTCTGGCCATCTATTGCACGATAAATCTATATTATTTTCTCAAAACGCTTTCATAGTATAACTTCAGTTTTTAATTTAAGAATTTTCACGCTGAGAAACAATTTAGCAGCTTTCAACTGTTTGAAGGGAGAGCGCCCGTGAAAGAATTTCCCGGCCTGAAAATCCTGGCGATACTTTTGATCTCGATATTTGTCGGAGCCTGTGCCACCGACAAACCCCCGACCGGAGGGCCTCCGGACAAATCCCCGCTAAGCGTAGCAGCTTCTTATCCCGAGCCTGGGGCGGTAAATGTATCGCCACAAATAATTCGCCTCGGCTTCAGCCATTACGTCAGCCGGGGGGCTCTAATGAAGTCGATCTTCTTTTCGCCGATCGTCCCTGACTACGACGTTACGATTCGCGGCAAGGAAGCGGACATCCGCCTGTACACCCCTCTGAAACCAGGACGTACGTACACCCTCACCCTGCAGAACACCATGAAAGGCGTCTATGGCCAACAGCTCGAACGCAGTTGGACACTGGCATTTTCGACCGGTCCGGTGATCGACAAAGGCACAATAGATGGCAAAGTCTGGACAAATCGGATGGCGCCAGCATCGAACATCACGGTGATGGCCTTCGCCCCGCCATTTACCGACGCAACTCAGCCCGATTCCCTTGCACCGTTGCCTGACTATATCGCACAGACCGACCCTGCAGGCAATTTCCGTTTCGAAAACCTCGGAATCTCCAGTTATCGCCTCATCGCCGTCAACGACAGAAACGGCAACCTACGGTTCGCCAACGGAAAAGAGGAGTTCGGCGTGCCATCTACTGCCACGGTAGAAACGGGAACGACGGGCCTGGCGTTCCGCCTTGCCTCCGGCGACAACTCCTCGATCGCGCTGCTTTCTTGCAGGACTATCAACAACCGCGAACTCGAGGTCACCTTCAGCAACAACCTGGCTTCACGCAAATTCGACGTGTCTGCCATCAGCATCAGGAATATCGCCAAGGGGAGCACTATTCCGGTACTCGGCTATTTCACATCGAACAGGGCTGAAGAAGAGACGACCTACAGACTCCTGACCGGGCCGATGTCCGGGGGCGCCATTTACCGCATCTCATTCGCTCCACAGGGCATGAAGTCAAAACCATCGGAGCTTACCTTTACCGGTGACGCACACTCTGAAAATTACCCTGAGCTGGCGATCAAGGTTCTCCCGACTGATAAAACTACCAACCTCATGCCTGAGCTGATCAGGCCTGAATCCGGGCCATCGGTAGAACTGCAGTTCAATCTTCCTGTCGTCGAAGCATCGGTCGAACCAGCCGTTACGCTCACTTCGATTCGCAAGTCGGCAGAACAACGCGTACCGTTTTCGATAACCCGAAGCGACAACAGAACCTTTTCGATTCACCCTTCGGGAGGCTTCGAATCCGGCCTCGATTACAGAGTCGATGTCCGACCCGACCTCGTAACCGGACTCGTTGGCACAAAGAGCAAAGATGTCCGCATATCCTCACGATTCAGCATCGCAGGGGCGGACCAGTACGGCGAAATCAGTGGCACAGGCACAACTTCTGCCCCTGCGGTAGTCATCGATGCACGCCATCCAGGTTCCACGACCGTCTACAGGACAATTGCCAGGCCATCAGCATCGGGCACATTCAGCTTCTCGCTTCACAGCTTGCCCCCTGGGGACTACACCGTCTGCGCGTTCATACCGACCAACCCGGAATCCGTCGATCCATTGACAGCCTGGAAAAGCGGATCGGTAAAGCCGTTCGTTCCCAGCGAGCCATTTGCGGCAGTAACGGTCAACGTCCGTCCCGGCTGGACAACAGAAAACGTCAGGCTGGACGTTCATTCGTCTCAACCTTACGTAACACCAAAAGCGGTTACCCCAGCAAAACGGAAAAGACATTAATGCTAAATCATAGAACAGAATACTTTCAATGAGCACCCCATCCAGAATAGGACCGAATTCCATTATTCAGACCGTCGGCGTCCTCGAATCCAGATACGAAAAACCTGCCACCGACAACCTCCTCAAAAAGATCGGCCAGGGCTATCTGATCAATAACCTTCCCTCAGAAATGGTGGAGGAATCCAAATTTCATTCCCTGGTCACTGCCCTGCAGAAAGAGCTCGGGGATCAGGCCACGGCCGGCATTCTTAAAGAGTCTGGCGAACGCACGGCGAAGTACCTCCTCAGGGTCCGCATCCCCGGGCCGTTCCAGACAATCGTCAAGCTCCTTCCGGCCGGCATTGCCTTCAAGCTTTTTCTCTTCGCCATAAGCAAGAATGCCTGGACCTTTGCCGGCAGCGGCGAGTTCACTTACGGATCGAAGCCGTCGCCGAACATCAAGGTCAAGGTCACCTACCCGTCCCTCCCGGTGGTCGGCAACTTCTACCTCGGTACGTTCGACGCGCTTCTTAAAGAGCTGGTGAACCCAAAGACGACAATCAAGGCTGACATCCGCAAGGACAAAGGAGCCATCCTCTGCAGCTACACCTGCAACATCTGATATCTTCAAAGGCATAAAGACAAAAAGGCCTCCTTCATGGAAGCCTTTTTGTCTTTATGCCTGCTTTGTGCAGGTACCTTATTATTCATAGCTTGTATAGCCTGAATCCATATTCAGCAAGTCACTTTGCCGGAGCCGTTGGTGCCGTTGGAACATTAGGTTGCATGCAAGGCATCTGAGACATACAGGGCATCGGCATATTCTGCATGTTATCAATCCCCGATTCCAGGGTTCCGATTTTTTTATCAATTTCTGCGATCATCTTTTTCTTCTCTGCTGAAGATACTCCAGAAAGAATTTTCTGCTGCATCTTCATCACATCCACCATCGAACGCATCATCCCGTTCATCGGGCACCTGGCGTCAGCCATGGTGCATTTTCCAGGAACCATCTGGGGCTTTGCATCACTCGCCGGCGCAGATGCCGTTTTTGCCATGGGACAGTTTGCGCCCATGACGGCCGGGTCACACATCATCATGTTCATCTTCGGCATCTCGTCTTTCTGAGCTGCAGGAGCTGGGGCCTGTTTCGCGTAAGCTGATATACTGAAAACCATAACCCCGGCCAAAGTCATGAATAACTTCTTCATATAACCTCCGATTAATATTTGTAGTGGGTCCCGAGATCGATAAAGGAAGATCGATTGCTACAGGAAATAAACAATTGTTAATTAAGCACACATTCCAATATCGTCAAAATCCATGAGACTGCAGATGCAGATAATGCAAATCAGCAGAAGCTTGAACGGATGAAATGGAAGGAAAAATAAAAAGACGGGTGTGGTATAAATACAAAAAGCCCACGGAACTACTGTGGGCTTTTTGTTATAAAAACTCGGCGACGACCTACTCTCCCGCAATGAAGCAGTACCATCGGCTCTCCTGGGCTTAACTACTCTGTTCGGAATGGGAAGAGGTGATCACCAGGGAAATAGTCGCCGTAAAACTTGAA
>DATMYL010000089.1:0-2077 GCA_035560975.1 Chlorobaculum sp.
GTCAGTCGCCGAATTCAGAGAGGTAGCGCTGGATGAACTCGTCGAGGTCGCCGTCGAGCACGTTTTCGACGTCGAACCGCTCGTAGTTGGTCCGGTGATCCTTGATGCGCCTGTCGTCGAGCACGTAGCTGCGTATCTGGCTGCCCCATTCGATCTTCTTTTTCTTGCCCTCGATCTCCCTTTTTTGCGCATCCTCCTCTTCGCGCTTCCGCTGGTAGAGCTGGGCCATAAGCATCTTCATCGCGCGCTCCCTGTTCTGGAACTGCGAGCGCTCCTCCTGGCATCCGACCACGATGCCCGAGGGGATGTGCTTGATGCGGACGGCGGTTTCGACCTTGTTCACGTTCTGGCCGCCCTTGCCGCCGCTTCGGAAAGTCGAGAGTTCGAGATCCTCCTTGCGGACCTCGATTTCAACGTCGGGAGGCGCTTCCGGATAGGTGAAGACGCTTGCGAACGATGTGTGGCGTCGTGCGTTGGAGTCATATGGGGAGACCCTGACAAGACGGTGCACGCCGTTCTCGGCCTTGAGGTATCCATAGGCGTATGGCCCGATGATTTCGAGCGTGGCGGTCTTGATGCCTGCGCCGTCCCCCTCCTGGTAGTCGTCGGTAAATACCTTGAACCCCTTGCGTTCGGCCCAGCGCATGTACATGCGGTAGAGCATCTCGGCCCAGTCCTGCGCTTCAGTGCCGCCGGCACCCGCATGGATGATGATCATGGCGTTGCCTGCATCGTCCTTGCCCGAGAGCATGTTCCTGAACTCGATGGCGGAGATCTCATGGTCAAGCCGGTCGAGGGTTGCGTCGAGGTCCTCCACGAGCGATTCGTCCTCGAGTTCGATGGCTATGATGATCTCTTCGGAAGCGTTGTGCGCTGCAGTCTGAATGCGGTCGTAGGCCTCGGTCCAGGACTTGTGTTCGTTGAGCTCCTTGAGCACGGTGTGCGCGGACTTCTGGTCGTTCCAGAAATCGGGCGCGGCAGTGACTTTCTCGAGGTCGCTTACCTTCTCTTTGCGTTCATCGATGTCAAAGATACCCCCGTAATTGTTCCAGGCGGTGGTTGATGGCGTGCAGGCGATCTTTTTCGGCGTCGAACATGGCTGTATTGGTCAAATCTTGATGAAAAACTTTGCTCACGAAAGGAAGGATTTTTTTTATTCAAATCAAACGGGGCCGGAGCCTGAAGTTTTTGGTAGTTAAAAGAAATTAGATGCTCCCCGCCGGATAAAAAGAGTGCAACATTTCATATTTTTACAAACACAAGGCACAGGCGTGTCCGGATACCATGCGGAAAGGCTTGTCAGACCATCCCGGAAAGGACCTCCAGTGCGGTTTATCCGACAGTGCAGGCCGGAGAAGTACCACTTAATGCATTCTATGAAACCAGAGTTTATATTGCCAGCCCCGATACGTCCTGATCGCTTGTTTGACGGACGCCGTAGGGTGGTTATCGAAAATGTCTCTCCAGAAATCGATGGCGGCCGGTTCCCGGTGAAACGGGTTGAAGGCGACCGGGTGACCATCGATGCCGATATTTTTACTGACGGCGCAGATACCATTGTGGCCGAACTCCTGTACCGCAGGAGAAACGAGCTTGAGTGGACGGCGGTGACGATGACCCCGATGGTCAACGATCGCTGGACGGCTTCGTTCGAGGTCGGCGCTCCCGGAATGTACGAATACACCGTGCAGGCCTGGATCGACCATTTCCAGACCTGGCAGAAGGGGTTGAGGAAAAAGCTCGATGCCGGCCAGGATGTGGGTCTCGATCTGCGCATCGGCGCGACCATCGTCGAACTCGGCGCAGCGAGGGCAATGGACGAAGACGCCGGGACGTTGCACCATAACGTCGGGCTTCTGTCGATTGGAGCACAAGACAAGGCCATCGAGGCTGCCTTTGGCGAGGAGCTTTCCGGCGCCATGCGCCGCAGCCCTGAAAAGTCTATGGCCAGCATCTACGAAAAGGTGCTTTTGCTCCAGACAGACCAGAAGAAGGCCGGGTTCAGCACCTGGTACGAGTTCTTTCCCCGCTCGTGGTCGAACGAGCCCGGACAGCACGGTACGTTCCGGGACTGTAT
>DATMYL010000090.1:0-16571 GCA_035560975.1 Chlorobaculum sp.
GTGATTTTCTGGTAAGTAAAGCTGAACTCCTCCCGTTCAGGGTGTTGAACGGATTCAGTCCCATCCATTGACAACACAAGCTTGTAGGTAGCAATGTTCGCATTGACAAGGCGTATGGTATAAAATGCCGAATCTCTTCCGTTACGATCCTGATGCCAGAACTGCAGAACAACCTCTTTGAGATTCTCATTTGTGACAAGGGCACTCATCAAAAGAGGGCTTGAACAATCGATCTCCTTGGTAATGAACAGGGGTTTGTGCAAGCGTTGGCCGGTCGGCAAGCCTGACTGGATGTCTCTTGGAGAAACGATCTCATGGCCTCCGGCAAAAACCTGAATGGTTTCTTTACGACCAGGCAGAGTTACAGGGCCCTTGATTTTTCCCTGTTTCTGCGCGGTAATCGATAAAAAAGCACCATGTGCCATACCAGCCTCCTTGATTGATTACTCGTTCACCTATTGAAGAATTCCGATTGCCACCAAATCTCTGTTCAATCCCGGGAACAGAACGACTATGACTTTTTCTTTTATTCGCCCAGGAATTTCGGAGGTTCCCAGTCATCGATCAAGTCCCAGTCCCGACCTATGATTTCCCCAGGTTCTGTACCTTTCAGATAAACGCTTCGTGTTGCCGAGTCCTCTGCCAGCCAGTTGCAGGACATGTTCATGGTTCCGAGCATCCCTTCGTAGACACAAACGTCCGTCCACTGTTTTTTCCCGTTCTTCTCAGAATAACATTCAAAACCCAGTTTCCACCATTCGTTGAGCAGAGCCTCCATTGCAGCCATATTCATGGCACCATCACGAAAAAGATAACTGTCGAACCAGACCCTGCCGCCGATTGCCGGTTTATGGTCACTCAGGCACTGCTCCCATCCCCCAGGGTACTTCTCTTCAATGATTGAAATGGGAACGATCAAATCGATAAACTCAGTCATGACTGCCATAGCTATAAATACTTTTTGGGTGTGTTGAGACCGATACGCCATGCATGGTCACAGATTGAACGCTCAATGGATTGAAGCTGTCACATATGCGGTGAAAATTTTACCGAGATTTAAGACTGACCTTATCCTCGTTTAAGAATCCGGGTCGTACCTTATAAGCAGTTGAACAAAGGGCTCAAACGAACGAATGCTTATTTCCAGTAATTTCTAATACCCAAAAGACGAGATGAACACCAACATTAAAAAATATGCGCTTCCTGTTGCGACAGGAGCCGTCATTGTCAGCATTGTTGCCGGCATACTGATCTTTTTTCATGGCTTTCACGGTATGCCGCAATCGAATCATGTATGGCTGAGCAGCGTCTTTGTCGTTGCTGTTGTGTTTTATACCCTTATCAACCTGAAACGGCTTACCTGATCAATCAAGCAGACAGCGCATGCAATGGTACTGTAATTCCTGTTTCAGGATCGGGCCGTGGTGGAGCGCTTTGCTTCTCATACCGATTTTCCGCCATCAGGCCCGTTCAGAATCTTCGCAAACCACAGTCACCTTTGCTGCATTGGCAATAGCTTTGAGTTTGACGGCTTCGACATCGCTGCCAGGCTGGTCGGAAACGAGGGATACCGCCATCCGCCGGTAAGGACGAGTCAGCGGCTTGCCAAAAATACGGATGTCGGTACCCGCTTCACGGAGCGCATCTTCGACGCCTTTGAACTGCGGATTGAATCCGGCTTTACCTGCAAGGATGACCGCGCTGGCGCCGATGCGCATCAGCTCGACTGCCGGAATCGGCAGCCCCAGAACTGCACGTGCGTGCAGCTCGAACTCCGAAAGGTTCTGCGTGCCCGCCAATGTTACCATGCCGGTATCATGCGGGCGTGGCGAAAGCTCGGAGAAATAGAGGCCGTCATCGGAGAGGAAAAATTCCACCCCCCATATTCCTGCTCCGGTAAGAGCGCGGGTGACTTTTTCAGCGATCTCCTGCGCCTCCTTCAGATGTTCCACGCTGATGATGCAGGGCTGCCAGCTCTCCTGATAATCTCCCCGTTCCTGGCGGTGGCCGATAGGAGGGCAGAAAAGCGTCGGGCCGTTTTTTTGCGTTACGGTCAAAAGCGTGATCTCTGTATGGAACGGAACGAAGGATTCGACGATCACTTCGGCGCTGTCGCCACGCTTTCCGCTTTGCGAATAGTTCCAGGCCTTTTCGATATCAGCCTCACTCCTTACTGTCGACTGACCCTTGCCGGACGAGCTCATCAGGGGCTTGACCACGCAGGGCAATCCGACCTTGCCGACGGCAGCCTCCAGCTCTTCCATTGACGCAGCATAACAGTAGTTCGCAGTCCGCAGACCGAGCTCTTTCGACGCCAGATCGCGAATAGCTCTACGGTTCATGGTGAAATTTGCAGCACGAGCTGAAGGAACGACCTGAATCCCCTGTTTTTCATACTCATAAAACCGTTCAGTACGGATCGCCTCGATTTCAGGTACGATGATATCGGGCTGATGCCTTGCCACAATGGCATCGAGTGCTTTTCCATCGAGCATATCGATCACTTCGCGCTCATCCGCCACCTGCTGTGCAGGCGCGTCGTTGTAGCTGTCGACCGCAATCACATACCGCCCCAGGCGCTTGGCAGCAATGACAAACTCTTTTCCAAGCTCCCCACTTCCGAGCAGCATGATTTTTTCAGACATGGTCATGTACGACTATAAGTTGTTTTTGTAGAATCCTTTCGCTTTGATCATCGAGAACCACTCCCTGGCCTTCTCCCTGGCAGTGGTTTTCGGCATCCAGTGGACGAAATTGGCGATATCCCTGAGTTCTGTCCTTCCGAGGCCGGGAAAATCCACCGCCCTCGGTTCACCGAGCTGCCATGTCGGAGGTTGTTTGACACGCCCCTGCTCCGGGTGTTCGAACTCCAGGGGAGGAAACGCCTCATGAAGCGAACGGCCTTGCCACTCGCTTGCCGGAAAGGTGATGCACGAAGCCATCTCTCCCTTTGGCTTCATCCTCGAAGAGGCTGCAGCCAGAAGCACAGGGCGTCCGAATACCGACCCGGTGAACTCTTTCGGCGTCCCCGCGAATCCGGCGGCAACGCGTCCGCTGGCAATGCCCATGTCAGGCCTGAACAGCAGTTCGTCGTGATCCCCCATCCAGCGGGCAGCACGAAGTGCATCGAGAAAAGGATCTTCAGAACCAAACCGCTTCGAGAACAGCAGTACGATAGCGCTGTCAAGAAAACGCTCCACAACACAGAACCGCTCCCGCTCAAGCGAATCCCGCATCCAGACGAGAAACATGTTCAGGTAGATCAGGATCTCCGGAGGTGATAGGTCAAGCGAAAGGCGGGAAAAGTCGTGAACTCCGACATAGAGCACCGTCGCATCGAACTCGACACACTTCATGGGAAAACAGCCCGCGGCCTCGTCGTCGATCTCCACATCCACCGTCAAGGGCTGCGAAAGCAGGAAATCCGTTATCGTGTTGTAACTGTATGGCGTTTTCACTGTTCCGAAACAGGTATGGTTGCGTGTATAAGGTAAAATAGCAAACCCTGATCGTTATCCGGCAGTCGCCATTCCGCCGAAGCCACGGTTCATGGCAGATCGGCTGAAATATTTATCAATGAGTTCCCCATCGGCGACTCGCCTCGTGATCTCTGGACACAGGCAGCGCTTGCAAGCTTGAGATAACTTTTGGATACTTCGACACGTCAGAAAGCGTAGAGAAACACTGCATTACTGAGTAAGAATACCCTAATTGAGGTGTTTTGAGTATATTTAAGAAATGGCTCAGGAGAAAAGCCGATACGGAGAGGACTTCATCCCTCTAAGCCTGATTTAATGTAACTGATCATTTTGAAACAGTTTATCGATCGACGGTCCACCTAACATTTTTAAAAAGGAGGAGCTGATGAAAAAAAAGGTCTTCTTGTCAGCCGGGATTGCCTTGATGTTTTTTGGTGCCTCTCAGGTATCTACCGGTAGCGATGCCCTGGCATATCCGCCGCCAGAGCCCGGATATGGCTATCCGCCGCCTCCGCCGAGAGTACACAGGGACAGGGTACGTTTTTACGAAGGATCTTATTACAGGCGTGACAGAGATGGCAACTGGTATCGATCCAGACATGAGAATGGACCATGGCATTTTGTCCATGAATCCAGGTTGCCCTGGCTTAGAGGCGGTTATGAACGGCCGCCGCATAGATATCCTCGATATTAAGTCAACAAAACAGCCCCTCTTTTCGAGGGGTTGTTGTTATTACGTGAGACCTTGGGCAACGGCTTGCCGAGTTGCATTCGCTTCCTGCTGATCTGTTTTTCAATCACCGCAGAGGCACATTAGCGAGTGTCTCAACAAGAAAAGTCCAGAATTTCCCGACGGACGGAATGTTGACCTTTTCAGCCGGCGAGTGCGGATAACGAATTGTCGGTCCGAATGAGATCAAATCGAGTCCGGGATAGCTTGCGCCTATAATTCCGCATTCCAGGCCGGCGTGAACAGCCTGTATTCCAGGTTTTTTCCCGAATTTCGTTTTATAGATATCCTGCATGCACTTCAGGATCGGTGAATCTGGATTCGGCTTCCAGCCGGGATATCCTTTATCGAATGCCGATACCGCGCCTGCCAGGTCAAAAAGACTTCGCATCATTGCCTCAAGATCTTCCCTGGCTGAATCTACCGAACTTCTGAGCAGACATTCCACGGTAACTGCGCCGTTGCCGGACCTTACGATAGCGAGGTTATTGGAGGTCTCGACCAGCCCGGTCATCTCGCTGCTCATGCGCATCACGCCGTTCGGACAGGCATAGACGGCATCAACCAGCCTGATGAAAACACTCTCTTCGATGACCCTGTCCGGCGTCTCTGCAATATCAGCCTCGATGCTCAGCGCCGGATCTGCTGTCGAAATCTCACTCTTGATTTTTCCGGTCAATATGGAAAGGCCTTCAAGGAAGCTCTCCGCTTTTGAAGCAGGAACAGCAACCGTAGCAGAAGATTCGCGCGGGATCGCGTTGCGAAGGCTACCACCTTCGATTGAAGCAAGAAGCAATCCGTAACGTGATTGCCCTTCTTTGAGGACGCGATTCATGATTTTGTTTGCATTGCCTCGGCCAAGGTTGATATCCATGCCGCTATGCCCGCCTTTCAACCCGCTGACTTTAATCACAAATCCCTTGTGACCTGCCGGAACTGGTTGTTCGTTATAGGTGAAGATCATCGTACCGTTGATTCCGCCCGCACAGCCGATAAACAGTTCGCCTTCATCTTCTGAATCCAGGTTCATCAGGATCTGTCCCCGGAGCATACCTGGTTTCAATCCAAAAGCTCCGGTCATGCCGGTTTCCTCTTCGCTCGTAAAGAGCACTTCGACAGGTCCATGACGCAGTTCGACAGATTCGAGCACAGCCATGGCTGCCGCAACTCCCATACCGTTATCGGCTCCCAGGGTGGTGCCGCATGCACGTAACCACTCGCCATCGACAACGGTTTCGATCGGATCGTTTTCAAAATCATGGATTGTACCGCTGTTCTTCTGCGGCACCATGTCGAGATGGGCCTGAAGGACGACGCCCTTGCAATTTTCCATTCCAGACGTTGCCGGCTTCCGGATGATAACGTTCCCGACATCGTCGACAGTGGTTTCCAATCCAAGATTCCTGCCGAAATCAGCGATGAACATCCTGATCTGTTCCTCGTGCCCGGACGGACGCGGAATCCGCGTCAGGCTGTAGAAATTCTTCCAAACCTCCAGTGGCTCCAGTTTGAGAATATCGTTGCTCATACTCTTTGGCCTCTCGTTTAATGATTTCAGCATGTTCTTAATATAAAATGTCTTGAGCATGTACGAAGCCGTCAAGTTGCTTCGGTAACCATATCTGGCTGAAGTTGCGACACAGTTACAGCCTGGTAAAATAAGAGATGAAGTCAAAAGAATCGCCCGTTCAACGATCAGCTATTGAGGGTTAAGAACGCGAAATTCAGCAAAGGGGTTGTTCCAGGACCGAATTGCTCATAAAGCAGGAGCCATGCTTCTCGCATTCTTTCCCGAGAGCCTGCATTCTGCAATGCAATGCACTTCGCCGGATTGTGTTTTGCAAGACCAGAAAGCGATTCGGGAATTTCCCGTTTCGTCGTAAAACCTTGCCTGTTAAGGGCATAGTAACACCGGACCATTCTGGCCTGATATTTGAGAGCTTATTACGGAGAAATCTCAAGCAGGAGTGAATGTGTGTGGCGTTAATGAAAACAAGGAGGGGCACGATGTCACAGGAAAAAATAATTATCTGGTCTGACACAAACGCTGATCAGGAAAGGTGGCGTGTAGACGTTCTACGGAGAAACAACGAAGGAGAATACGTGCCTGTCCTCAAGAGTGATAGCGATAATTTCCCGATCGATGTCGAGGATTTCGGGACATTTGAAGAGGACCTGCTCATCCAATCACTCAAGCATACATTCCCTGACGCTGACATCAGCTTGAAATTTTAATAACAGGATCCAGACGCCCTGCAACTGGAATTTTACCTTAAACCGATGAACATCGGATTAAAAAGTGCACAACGTCTAAACCGGGATGGCTTTAAGCCGATGTGTCTTAACCTCTTATAATTCATTTATTTGCACAATATTTTAGCCTGTTGCATTCAGGAGGGCGTTAACCCGGGGAGAGAGCAGGTCGCTTGTTAATCCCGGGCTTCAGACCGATTTCGTCATCAGCATGACATTGTAACAGATTAGAGTTCTCGTTCACGTCATCAGGGATGGCTGCATGTGATTTCAACTCCTGCCAAAAGAAACATTCAACGCAAGGAACCGGTTTTCAGATATGCGTTCGTTGAACAAGAATGCTTTGATGTTTAGGAATGATCGGAGGATCACAAACAGAGGAGAATAAGCGATGATCGAGATTTCTGAATTTACCCATCCTGGCGCTTTTGCCACGAAGAGCCACACAGTGACGCAGGCCCACGACGGGTTGATGCACTGGATGTTGACCGGCATCGTAACCCTGCCGGATGAAATTACCGGCACAGGACCAAGCTGGAACGATACTGCGGTGAAGCTGACGATTGAACTTCCCGGCATCGGGCATAAGGATGTCAGACTGCTGCAGTGTGCACCATTCGTAACCCTGAGTTCCATCAAGAACGACCACCATGCCATGAATGCCGGTTGGGCAGTCAATTCGTTCAAGGTCGTCGATCCCGGATCGCCATCGCCTGGCATATCACTTTTGTGTCATCTCAGTGTTCGCGACATGGACGGCGGCATCCTTCGTTTAGGCTACGTCATAAACGCCATCGGATCTGTCGTAGAACACTCCCCTGACGCCTGAAGGCTAGTCGCACCAAATTCGAACAATGCAGCGGGTCAGGTCGAAAGAGCACGCAGCCACCACTCAGGCTCGTGCTCTTTCGGCACCTCGCAACATGCACGATGTGCGATTCTTCCGGATTTGACCCTATGGTCAGCAAATCGCACTTGTCGCCGTTCCGTTCTTTCCCATCCTCATCTTGTCAAGTATGGGGCTTTATGCTTATTATGAACAAAGAGCAATTGCGGTTCCTACTCCACACAGGATAAATGGATAGCACGCAACAAGACAAGGATCGTTTCAAGGCCCTCATGGCGGAATATGACGCTCTTGACAAGGCGGATAATCCCAGGCGAGCGGCCGACCTCCTCCTCGACGCAGGAGCGCTTGTCGATCGGGAATCCCAGCCGAAAAAATGGGCTGCCTTCAGGATCTTGTTCGGACAGTTCAGCGAGGCATTCGATCCCGCAGCAGCCATAAAAGCCTACCGTGATGCCCTCACGGTTTGGGACCCGGTTGATGACCACGACTCGTGGGTTGCATGCCACAGCGGGATAGGCACTCTCATGGTGAACATGCAGCCTTTGGGTCCGGCAGAGATCGACGAAGCCATCACCCATCTTGAATCGGCCGTAACCGACCAGCCATTCCTCTCCTCCCTGCTTGCCGTTCTATACCGTTTCCGAACTACGGGCGACCCCCTCGATAATTGGCAAAAACGGGTTTCCCACCTCCATCAGGTTCTTGAGCAAACAAGTCGTGACAGCGATCCCCGCACCTGGGCCTCGGCGAACAACGAGCTCGCCATCGCACTCTCTGAACAGCCGGACTGCGATTTTTTCGCTTCTCTCGAAGAGCGAATCCGGCAGCACCGTGATTCGCTTGAAGCGCTTGACGGATTGCATGACGACACATGGATTGATACCTGCTGTTACCTTGCTGAATGCCATCTCTTCAGGGGGCCGATCGAAGACCAGACGGAGATCAATGAGGCCGAGCGGTATGCACGGCTTGCACTCGGAGCTTTACGGGAGGATTCTCCGGTACCTCTGCGGGCAAAGGTCCTGCTGACCATGGCAAAAGTCCTTTTGTCGCCAGGCAGGGCATTCCGGATCGAGAACATGCGGGAGAGCCTGAGCTGCTGCGACCAGGCAGGCGCCCTGCTCGATCCAGACATCTCCCCGGCCCTTGTGGCAAGTGTGGAGTCGTTCAGGGCAAACGCACTCCTGAAACTTATGCAACGGGGCGAGACCGGCCATGAGGAGCTGCTTGCTTCACACACTGAAGCAGCCCTTGCCTTGTTGCCCGGAGCTGAACATCTGCGGGACAGACGCTCCATCCTTCAGGTTGCCGGCGAAGGAATGCTTGCTGCCGGATTTTTCGAAAGGGCTTCCGGTTACCTGAAGCAGGCGCTCGAAGCAGCCGGGTCAGCATTGGCCGTCGCCGAAAGCCGCGAAGGTCGCATGGAGCGGATATGGGAGTTCAGGGATTCATCGGCGCTGCTCGCGTGGTGCCTGCTCAAGCTCGGAGAGACTGATCAGGCATTGGCCGAACTGGAGAAGGGCAAAGGCAGGTTCTGGAAGCCGGAAGGGGCGGCATGCACCGCTGACCAGTTGAAAACGCTTGTTCCTCCTGGAGGCGCGCTGCTTATAGCCGATTTCGCCGGCAAAGAGGGGGTTGTAGTTATCGTGACCGAAACGAAAACAGTGGCCGTCTGGCTTCCCTTTTTCGGAAATGAGAGACTTATGGAACTGCAGCGGGGAGGCCTTGATGCAACATCGCTCGGGGGATGGCTGAGGGCATACAGTATGCGCAATTCAGAGCACATGGCATGGCGCAACACCATCGACGCTACAGCTGAAATCCTCTACAGGGAACTCTGGGTGCCTGTGGTGGGGGCTTTGACGGAGCTGGGGGTGTCCGATGGAGCCGAGCTGGTCTGGTTTCCCCAGGGAGGAATAGGGGTGTTCCCTGTGCATGCCGCGTGGACGACGGACGAAGATGGCGTGCGGTGCTGGTTGCTCGAGCGATATGTCGTGCGTTATGCTCCTTCGGCAAGCGTACTTCTTTCAGGAATGCCGCCAGGCGACGCATTCACCGGATCCCTTCTTCTGGTTTCCAACCCATGCGGTGATCTCGATTTCAGTGAGCTCGAATGTGCCTGGGTGACACGGGCTTTTGCCGACAGGCCATCAACGATCCTGCATGGCATCGACGCTACCCCCGAAGCCGTGCTCGAGCAGGTGCCTGAAGCCGGTATAGCGCATTTTTCCACCCATGCGACGTTCGATCTCAACCGGCCGCTTCGCTCAGCCCTGCTGCTCGCTGATGGCCAGCCTCTTGCCCTCGAACGTCTCATGCCGGCCATGGAAGGCAAAGCCCCGCAACTGGTTGTTCTTTCGGCCTGCGAAACCGCCATGTCAAGAGTCAGCTCGATGCCCGATGAATTCCTGGGTTTTCCCGCGGCGTTCCTCCATGCCGGCTCAAGAAGCGTCCTGGCCACCCTCTGGCCGGTGGACGATGCTGCCACTGCTCTGCTGTCCTGGCGGTTTTACCGTGAACTCATGGGAAACCACCTCAAGCCTGCACGTGCGCTACGCGAAGCCCAGAACTGGATGCGAAAGGCGACAGTCAGGGAACTCATGGAACTGCTGCGCGAAATGAAGAACGCTCCTGTGCCGGCAGCTCCGTTTGCCGCACGTATCAGGACCGTCCTCCGGCAGTTCGATCCGGATCTTTGCCCGTTTGCCGAGCCCTATTTCTGGGCGGCTTTCACCATATCAGGAAAGGAGTGACGCATGCTTGAACTCGTTCAGCAACTCGCAGTGCTTGACGCTCTGCTCAGTAACTGGGACGGTGTGCTCATCAGGATGGGAGCGCCGGACCCTCTGCGTGACCAGGCACTTGCAGCCGCCGCCACAAGGCTCGCTGCTGCCCAGGCGCCCGACGACATAGATCTGGCGCTCGACGACCTGCTCGACATCGTTGAGGATACGCCTGCCTACGATTACGTCCGGGCGCTTATAGCCCGTGCGCAGATCCCGGCGTCGGCCACTGCGAAAACAAGAGGCGCTTTCGCCTTTGCCCCAATCATGGCGGACGATACCGGCATGCTCGGTGAAACGTCGGAGATTGCTGGAAAAACCCTCGGCAAGGTGATAGGCATGCCACTCGAACCCTACCTGGTAAAAGTTTATTTCGCCACCAACCGAAAGTCTTCCGGGACCGGAGATGAAATTTATACCGGAGACCCTGACCCATCCGGTTTCTCCTGCGGCATGGCGGAGGTGACCATCCCGATCGGAGCGCATCGGACTGGCTCACTGGAACAGCGCAAATGGTGGCAGCCGCTGCGTGACAAGGACGACCCTCGCCGATATGTCGTGCTCGGACGGATCGACAAGCTGTCGCACGGCGATTTTTCATTACGCCTTGCAGCCGATACCGACCCCTCGCGCGATCTTCTGGTCTTTGTTCACGGCTATAACGTCACCTTCGAGGACGCCGCACGGCGCGCCGCGCAGTTTGCCTTCGACCTGAAGTTCAACGGACCGGTGCTGCTCTACAGCTGGCCATCCCTCGGCTCATTGCCCGGCTACAGTGCCGATGAAGAGAGGGCGTTCCTCTCCTCGTCGGTTTTCTCCTCATTCCTGAAGACTCTCGAAGACGGACCATGGCGGAATGTGCATCTCCTTGCACACAGTATGGGAAACCGGGTCATGCTTTACGGCCTTACCAATCAAAACTGGCCGAACAGCAAGCTCGGACAGGTGGTTTTCGTTGCCGCCGACGTCTATACGGAAACGTTCAGCCAGCTCTTCCCCAAAATCAGCAGCAACGGGCAGCACTACACATCCTATGCATCAAAAAAAGACAGGGCGCTGCTGCTCTCGAGCATCCTGCACAAAGCCGATAGAATCGGAATCTGCAAAGGCGAACCGTTCGTCATGGCCGGCCTTGAAACCATTGACGCCACCAGGGTTGATACCGGTCTGCTCGGCCACGGCTACTTCGCTGAAAAGGAGAGCATAATTTCCGACATCGCCGAACTTCTCGACAAGGGCCACACCGCATGTCAGCGGCACCTGAACCAGCCGCTTAACAAGCCATACTGGAATTTCGATCGGAACGGAAAAACCGGGTCATCGAGTTGACCCCGATTAATTCCCTGTGTCTCGACAGGGTCAGGCATGTAATTCGATCTTGACGGGATCACAGACGGATATGCAGGGCATTTACATATCGTCAGGCTCCCGAAGAGGTTCGACAGCGGATTGAGAATGCAACATGAATGGAATTATTAAAGGGACAGTCGGGTTCAACGTTTTCGAACATGCTCTCAATCGGAAACTTGAAGTTTTAGAAGTTCTTTCAGTCCGGCATCAGGTTGTATTAAGTCCGGGAGTTCTTTAAGTCGTCGGTTGATCCCCTTCAAGTGTGTGCGATACTTCCATCCACTGCTGCCAAACAAGGAGATCTCCACATGAACATGCTACTCGCAGTCGAATTCCCCGCTGAACCGTTCAATACCCTCGTCAGAAAAGGAAAAGTGGGCAAGATCATTGAACGAATCCTCGAAACGATCAAGCCATCGACAGCCTTCTTTACCGAGCGGGACGGAAAACGAGGCGGAATCTTCGTCGTCGACGTCCAATCCCCATCCGATGTCCCCTCCTTTGCAGAGCCGTTTTTCCTCAATTTTGATGCCTGTTGCGAATTTCACATCCTGATGACCCCGGAAGATCTGCAAAACGCCGGACTGGATGATCTCGGCAAGAAGTGGGGCTGAACGTCAAATGATATCGCGCGGACAATCTTGGCCGGCATATTGCGAGCTATGCCGGTCACACAGGCTCCTGACATCATCCTGGGCGGCCATCCTGCTTCCTGAAGAAAATCTGCCGCGATGCAATTTCTGGCGTATTGGCTGAGTCGCAAGTTTAAGTAGTTGTGATCGTCCCCTATTTATTAATTCATTCAGACTTCCATGAAAACACAAACGTTGATGATTCTCGTGATGCTCGTTCATGCTTTTCTTTTTTATCCCGGGACAGCCTTGCCGGCAACGACAGCTGTTCAGGATAGCTTGTCAGCTGAAAAGGCCCGATTGTTGAAAGGCGAGATCATAGTCGAGCTCACAAAACTCGATGACGGCGTTACCGGCGTAGCGGGGAAAATATTCATCGCAGCACCGCCGGCCAAGGTTTGGGAGGTACTGACTGATTACAACAACCATAAAAATTACATCCCGAAACTGATCGACAGCGGTTTGATTTCGGACAATGGTGTTGAGCAGGTGATGTTCCAGAAAGGGAAAACCACAATATTGATCTTCTCAAAAACGGTGTACATCAAAGTGAGAATTCATGGGGAGTACCTGAAACACCTGGATTTCGAGCAAATTACAGGCGATTTCAAGGTTTATCATGGGAGATGGATTCTTGAAGCGGATCCCAAAAACCATGGGACAGTCCTTGCCTATAAATCCGAAGTCAAACCGGATTTTTTTGCCCCGGCATTTGTCGTCAGATTTGTTCAGAGGCATGACTTCCCCATGTTACTGTCAGCTATGAAAGCACGGGCTGAATTGTCAGCTGCTCCGGTCTCAAAATGAATTAACCTGATGACATCGGCGGCGCGCTCAATCACTCGGATGCATCCGGGAGCCTGCAATTGAATCGTGTAGGCCGAGTGCGGAACGCTATACGGGCAACGTAACCTTTAACGAACACATGTTCGTCAAAGGTTACTACTGCAAGATCTGCTTCGCAGTCACTTCCGACGACTCAACAGGAAACCTTCCATATAAGCTTGCTTCTCAGTGGAGTGGCTGTGTGTCGGCTCAGGCCTTGACGATGCTGTCGCTCGGGCAAATCGCGACGCAGGCGGGTGCGTCATTGTGGCCGATGCAGTCTACGCATTTGGCAGCATCGATGACATAGGTATCGTCACCAGACGAAATTGCGTTTACCGGACATTCAGGCTCGCAGGCACCGCACATGATACATGAGTCGTTGATTGTATGTGCCATAATTCAGCTCCGTTTATGTTGTTCTTGATGCAAGATATTGATATTCAATCACTTGGACGCCAATATAGCATTATTCCCCACGATACCGCAAAGAATCACTCCGCCTGTTGATGTGCTCTGACAACCATTCCAGAAATCGATTACGGTATCAACTCGATATGGATCAAACGGGATAAAACACTCTCCGATCAATCGGAACCGGAATGCCCCGGGAGGTGTTTCATAAACTGCCCCCCGTTTCACCCCTGCTACGATCAACCAGCTTCCCGATGATGGGCACTTTTTTCAAAACCAGGCTTACAAACCTTCTTGCTTCTGCAGGAATAACCGTAGACGGAACTCATCCGTGGGATATCAGGGTACATGACGACCGTTTTTATCGCAGGGTGCTCACCGAAGCCCATCTGGGCATCGGCGAATCCTACATGGACGGCTGGTGGGACTGCGACGCCCTCGACGAGTTCTTCTTCCGTGTGCTTCGCGCCAGGCTCGACAAAAAAGTCTCCCGGATTCCCCGCATGATGAACAACCTGGCAGGCAGGATTCTCAACCTTCAAAACCCTTTACGCGCCTATACCGTAGCAGAAACCCATTACAACATCGGCAACGATCTCTACCAAGCCATGCTCGACAGGCACATGATGTACAGTTGCGCATACTGGAAAAACGCCGCAGACCTCGACCAGGCGCAGGAAAACAAGCTGCGCCTGGTGTTCGACAAGCTTATGGTCAAGCCGGGCATGAAGCTTCTCGACATCGGATGCGGATGGGGCGGCGCGGCCAGATTCGCCGCGGAACATTACGGAGCGGAGGTGACCGGGCTGACCGTTTCGAGCGAACAGGTCAAACTTGCGAGGGAAAATTGTGCGGGCCTGCCGGTAGCGATCGAACTCATGGACTACCGAAAGGTTAACGGTCGCTTCGACCGGATCTATTCTATAGGTATGTTCGAGCACGTCGGGCACAAAAACTACCGGCAATACTTCGAGATCGTACGAAACTCCCTCAATACGGACGGCCTGTTTCTGCTGCATACCATAGGAAGCAACCGCACAGGCACCAATACCGACAAATGGACGTCGAAGTACATATTTCCCAACTCGATGCTCCCCTCCGCCAACCATATCACCTTCGCTGCCGAAGGGCTCCTTACCCTGGAGGACTGGCACTCCTTCGGGCACGACTACTACCGCACCCTGAAAGCCTGGAATGACAACATCGTCGCAAGTCGCGCGTGCCTGAATCAAAACTACGATGAACGTTTTTTCCGGATGTGGCATTATTACTTACTCAGTGCAGCAGGCTCGTTCCGTGCAAGAAACGTTCAGCTCTGGCAGATCCTCTACTCCGTCAACGGCGTCGAAGGTGAACTTCGCGTCCCTCGATAGTTATAAAGGCCATCCCGATCCATCCCCATCGATCAGCAGAAGCGAATGCACCGCTCCTGACATTGAAATCATTGTCGAAAAACTATAAACCACCTTGAATTCTCATGAAACATCTCAACGTTTTGATACTGTCAGCTATCCTTATGCTTCCGTCAATGACGGCATTCAGTGAAACACCGACGCCCGCGCAAATAGAAAAATGGAGCATCGATGCGGAGCTTGGAAAGCCATACGCGCAACACAATCTCGGTTTGATGTACTACAAGGGTGACGTGGTGAAGCAGGACTATGCCCAGTCGGTGAAGTGGTTCATGTTGGCTGCCGAGCAGGGGGATGCCGATAGCGAGGACAATATGGGAGATGCCTATTACTATGGCAGGGGCGTCAGGCAGGACTATGCTGAAGCAGTGAAGTGGTACACACTTTCGGCCAAAGGCGGGTATCCAATAGGCCAGAACAACCTCGGAAATGCCTATTTCGATGGTAAAGGCGTCCGGCAGAACTATGCCGAGGCAATCAAGTGGTATCGGCTTGCAGCAAGTAAAGGGCTTGCCAGATCTCAATACAAACTGGGGCTGATTTACTCCGACGGACTGGGCGTGACGCGTGACGCGAAAACAGCCAAGGCCTGGTTCAGCAAGGCATGCGATAACGGGGAGCCGCTTGGATGTGAAAAGAGTCGAAAGATGAATGCATCGGGTTATTGATCAATACCCCTCCAGAAGCATCATGAGAAGTCATTCCTGATCGTCCGGCCTGGAATAATAATCGTCCTGGCCAACCCCCTCTTCACCGGATCGATCCGTGCTCAAACTATTGCGTTCCTGAAAGCTCTTCACCAGGGTATCGGTGACCAACAGGCCTGCACCTGCGACAAGTAGCCCCGGCAACCCGCAAGCCAGGCAGGCGACGCCGAGCGGAGGAAAGAGCAATGCTGTCGCCCCGGTAATAGCTACGGTTTCCTTTATCATATCGATCCTCCTGACGTTCAGAATTGGCATGGATTCATCCTTACTCCTCCAAGTACAATATAATGCGAATAGTCTTTTCGTAAAACGGCGTCAGGTGGTGGCGGTACGATTCGCCACTCCTCCATTGGAGCAACATACGCATCGCCATTGCTGTAATGCTGCAGCCGGATGTTGATCCATCGAAGCAGTCTCCCCCCTCTGGGAATGAGGATGTCTCAGAAGGATAGTACAATTCACTGAGATCACCGTAGGGGCGGACCTGCGTGTCCGCCCTTAAACCGATAACCCTGTCGGTATGAGCCAACTCCAAAAGAGCCCCCCCGGGAACGCCAAGCTCCAGCTTGGCATATTGATGAGATAAATTTCCCTGCCCTCGATGTCTGAGTGTGACTCTTTCCTTGCGACTTAAGAGCCGAGCTGGATCTCAGCGCTCCCGGCTCAGCGATGCCAAAAAACCGCCTTATCCTGACTATTGCAGACAATCTCGAATATTCAGCCCTTTTTCATCAGTTCAGTGCATCGCCCGAGAAAGAAGAACAATCCACTGAGATCACCGTAGGGGCGGACCTGCGTGTCCGCCCTTAAACTGATAACCCTGTCGGTATGAGCCAACTCCAAAAGAGCCCGCCCCCCCCGGGAATGCCAAGCTCCAGCTTGGCATATTGATGAGATAAATTTCCCTGCCCTCGATGTCAGTGTGCGACTCTTTCCTTGCGACTTAAGAGCCGATCTGGATCTCAGCGCTCCCGGCTCAGCGATGCAAAAAAAAACGCCTTATCTTCACTCACTCGTTTTCATCGGCAGCATTCCGGTCATTGATGATGATGTCGGGCTTCGCCTGCTCCCACAGGTTCCCGTATTTGAGCTTTTCGGGCTCCGTAAAACGGATTGCACCGGCCAGAAACCATGCT
>DATMYL010000091.1:0-19801 GCA_035560975.1 Chlorobaculum sp.
CTTTCCCGAAAAGACCGAAGCGGTGCTGCAGGCCATCCGGTGTCCCGCGCCGGAACCCGAAAAAGCTTCCGTTCCGGTGCGCGCCATTCTCTTTACCGGTCACCGTATCGACGCTCCGGGAAGGACGGAGCCGCGTTTTCCGGCCGGAAGCGAAGCCAGGGCAAGGGCGATGATCCGCGAGGCGGTGGAGCAGGAACAGCGGAAAGCCGATGGCATGCAGCTTGTCGGCATCTCGGGAGCGGCTTCGGGGGGCGATATCCTGTTTCTCGAAATCTGCGAGGAGCTCGCCATACCGGTACGGATTCAGCTGGCGGTGCCCGCTGAGGACTACATCCGGGAGTCGGTCGCCGATTCGGGATACGAGTGGGTCGAGCGGTTCGACTCCCTCGTCAGAAAGCATCCTCCGGAGATTCTCTGCCATGAGGGCCGTCTGCCGCTCTGGCTCCGTTCCCGCAGGGAGTACAACGTGTGGCAGCGTTCCAACCTCTGGATGCTCTTTCTGGCGCTGAAAATTTCCGATAACGCCATGACCCTGATCGCGCTCTGGGACGGAGCGCAGGGTGACGGGCCGGGGGGAACGTCCGATATGGTGAACCGAGCCCGCGACCGCGGCGCGAAAATCGTTCATCTCGACGCCGGACGGCTTACTCTGGCAAGCACATAGGCGATTGTCGCTGTTTCTGCAGCTCTTCGCCCGATTTTTCTGTTTCTGCCAAATTTGAAGGAGGCTGATTCCACCATCGAAAAACGGAGAAAAGTACCATGAATATTTTTCTGTCGTATGCGCGTGAAAACCATGACAGGGTTGAAGGGGTTTGCCGGGTTCTCGAGTCGAACCATCATGAGGTGTTCTTCGACAGAACGGATCTGAAGCCGGGGGGTAAATTCAACGAAGAGATTCCCGAGGCCATCCGGGCCTGTGACCTGATGATCTTTTTCATTTCACCGGAATCCGTCAGGCCGAAAGGCTATGCACGCTCCGAGCTGAAGTGGGCGAGCCAGAAATGGCCAGATCCGGAAGGCAGGATTCTGCCCGTCATGCTTGAAGCGACGGATTACGAACTCATACCCCCGGTACTGAAATCCGTGCTGACCATTTATGAGCCCGAGGGCAACCTTGAGGCCGAAATAGCCCAGCTGGTGCAAGCCGAAGCAAAGAAGAATTTCTGGGAGAATACGAAAATGTCGTATCGGAACGGTTACAGGAAAGGGAAGTCGTTTGGCGACAGGCTGAGTGACAAACTGTTCGGAGGATAAACGCTCACTGCCCATACCACGTAAAATCATGCAAACTCCATTTTCCTGGCTATCGCCCGACCTGCAGGGCAATGTGCTGATCGCCCTGTCGGTGCTGTCGCTTACCCTGATGAAGATGCTCTCCGAAATCGGCAGGGATCTCACCATCAGGAACGAGCATATTCCCTTCGGCATCATCAATCTCGAATTTCCGTGGACAGAGGAGCGGGCGGCCTCGATCGTCAAGGTCTGGAGCGGGAGAGGCCTTGTCGGCAAGGCGGTCCAGCAGACCGAACTCGATTTCATCCTGCTGCTGCTCTATCCTGCGGCCCTCAGCCTTGCAGGCACGATGGTCGTCGGCAGCGGGGACGGGCCGTTGGCCGCCGCCGTTTCCTTTTTTTCGTGGGCTGTGCTGCTCTGCACCCCGCTTGACGCATTCGAAAATCTCATGATACTCAGGATGCTTTCGGGCGCCTGCGCCTCTCCCGTTCCTCAGCTCACCACCATCTCCGCCGGCCTGAAGTTTTTCCTTGTAGCCTCCTCGGTCGTCTCCATGCTTTCCATGCTCGCACTCAAGGCGCTGCGTTAACTTCATTCGAACTGAAGCAGCTGTGTTATCAGGCCTCGACAATCCGGCCGTTCTGGAGGCCGACGGCGCTCTCAATAACGCTGTCGGAAGTTGCCAGCGAGGGGTTCCCTTTACCCTGCCGGTTTATTTGGGGGTTATCTGTTCCGCCTCTGAACGGATGACTCCGAGACCCTCGGTGATATCCTTTTTCAGCATGCTGTCGAAGATAAATCCCGGAGCAAGGAACGAGGGCTTTATTTCTGCAACATAGTCCAGCCAGGTACCTTTCCCCGAGGGATGTTCTTCAAGTATCCAGTGGCCGCTGTAAATGTCGAAATCGCCGGAAATCTTTTCGAAATCGACTCTATGCGGATAGATGGCGACCATGTTCATGGTCATCTGGATCGTCTTTTTGAACAGCAGGAGCCCGATCTCGCCGGTCAGGGCGACAACCTTCCGGGTTCCGTTGTCTTCGACAAGAGAGCTTTTCGTCATCCGGGGGATATACCGCTTGAGGTTATCGTAGTCGGTGAGCACCTTCCACACATCGCCAGGGGGGGCCTGAATATAGACCCGGCTTTGCATGTAGGTCACCCCGCCGGCTCGCTTCGTGAGCGTTACCGTTATTTTCCGGCTTGTTTCGGGATAACTGCCGGCAGCACTGTCGGTTGCGGGCTCAGCAGCCTCGCACTTCGGTGAAGCGGAGGAGAACGCCATCATGATAACGGCCAGAAGCAGCATTGCCGTTGACAGCGGTTTGGGGAGAGCGGCGCATGATGCCGTTCTGCTGCGTCCTATTGCGCGGTCTTTTTTCACAAAAAGAAAATCAGGTTTAGGGAAAACCCTGACGGGTCTTTCATGCCGTGGCGGCTTGTTCCTTTTTTTCAATATTCGCGAATTCTTCTTTGATAAGCAAAGTGTTTCTTTGGTGAAACCCGGTTTTCTCCGGCACGCCGAAACAGGATAATCGGACAGGTTTCATTGGAATACAATGCCTGTTAGCTGTATATTACTCTTTATTTTATCCATTTAGCCCCGATAGTCAAGCAGTAACCATGCACTGGATCGCACCTTCCGAAAAAGATACCGCCACCGCCGCACTCGAAAAGCGCCTGTGGGATGCCGCCGACCAGCTTCGGGCGAACTCCGGCCTCAAGGCCCAGGAGTATTCCGCACCCGTTCTCGGACTTATTTTTCTGCTCTTTGCCGACGTGCGCTTCGCAGCCCGGAAGGCCGAACTTGAATCGGCAAAGAGCAGTACTCGCCGGGGTAACCGGGTGAACGATCCGGCGGCCTACCATGCCGAAGGCGTGCTCTACCTTTCGCCGGAAGCGCGTTTCGGTTACCTGCTCAACCGTCCCGAAGCCGAGAACATCGGCGTGATGGTCAACGAAGCCATGCGCGACATCGAGAAGCACAATCCGCAGCTTGCCGGTGTGCTGCCGAAGACCTACTACCTGTTTGACAGCCCGCTTCTGAAACAGTTGCTGAAAAAGGTGTCGGAAATTCCCGTTTCGATGGATTACGACGCGTTCGGACGCATCTACGAGTACTTTCTCGGCGAATTCGCCATGAGCGAAGGACAGGGCGGGGGAGAGTTCTATACGCCCGTCAGCATCGTTCGTCTCCTGACCGAAGTGATCGAGCCATATCACGGGCGCATTCTCGACCCCGCATGCGGTTCCGGCGGCATGTTCGTCTCTTCGGCCCGGTTCGTTGCCCAGCACAAGCAGAACCCTTCGGCAGAACTCTCCATTCACGGCATCGAGAAGACCGACGAGACGGGAAGGCTCTGTCGCCTGAACCTTGCGGTGCACGGGCTTGAAGGCCGTGTCATGCATGGCGGCAACGTGAACAGCTACTACGACGATCCGCATGTAGCAACGGGGAATTTTGATTTCGTGCTGGCCAATCCGCCCTTCAATGTTAACGCTGTTGACAAGGACCGCCTGAAAGATTCGGCCGGTCCGGGACGACGCTTTCCTTTCGGCCTTCCGCGAACCGACAACGCGAACTATCTCTGGATACAGCTTTTCTACTCGGCGCTGAACGAAAGGGGGAGAGCTGGTTTCGTCATGGCGAACTCGGCTTCCGACGCCCGCTCCTCGGAGCAGGAAATCCGTCGCCAGCTTGTCGAAATCCGTGCGGTGGACGTGATGGTTGCGGTTGGCCCGAACATGTTCTACACCGTCACGCTGCCCTGCACGCTGTGGTTTTTCGACAAGGCTAAGGCGAAAGCAAGGCTTTCGCCACCCTCATCCCCGTCCCTTCTCCCAGAGGTAGAAGGGGGAGAAGAATATCCACCCTCATCCACACGTACTCTCCCAAAGGTAGAAGGTGGAGAAGAATATGCGCCCTCAACCACACGCCCTCTCCCGGAGGTAGAAGAGGGAGAAGAAGATTCACTCTCATCCAGACGCTTTTTCACAGAGAGCGAAGGGGGAGGGAATGGACCGAACCGGGCGGATACGGTGCTGTTTATCGATGCACGGCACATCTATCGGCAGGTTGACAGGGCTCATCGCGACTGGACGCCCGCGCAGATCGGCTTTATGGCCAACCTTGTCCGCCTCTGGCGAGGCGAAGCGCTCGACTATACGCTGGGTGGCGACGAAGCTCGTGAGAAGATCGAAGAGGTTTTCGCTGCCAAAAGTCCTGAACCGGCAGGCTTGAACGGGCAGGGGGTGCATGCCGCCCACGCACTGGCCGCCGAATCCCCCGCTCAATACGGAGCAACTGATGAGCAGTCTTTCCAACCCCCTTCGCCCTCTGGGAGAAGGGCCGGGGATGAGGGTGCTGCCAAGCATGAGGGTGCCGGGAATATCGCCTATCGCGATGAAGCAAAAGCACTCCCTTCGCCCTATGGGAGAAGGGCCGGGGATGAAGGCGCTGCCAAGCATGAGTGCGCCAGGAATATCGCCTACCGCGATGAAGCAAAAGCACTCCCTTCTACCTTTGGGAGAAGGGCTGGGGATGAGGGTGCCAGGAATATCGCCTACCGCGATATTCCTGGCTTATGCAAAGCCGCCACATTAAAGGAAATAGAGGCGCAGGGCTGGTCGCTCAATCCCGGCCGATATGTCGGTGTGGCCGCTGGTGAAGCCCTCAGCGGCGAGGATTTCAAGGAGAAGCTCGAAGCATTGAACGAGGAGCTCGAACGGCTCAACGCGCAGGCGCGCGAGCTTGAGGTGACGATTGCTCGTAACGTAGAGGAGATTCTTGGATTATGAATGAACTGAGTAACTTACAAGTAAATCTTGTCAGTTGAAAGGCTCATGCTGACTGTCAACGAGGGCTGCTGCACGAAGATTTATTAACGATTGCCGGAAATAGCTCAAATTCTTGAATCATGAAAACCGAACTGATAAAAACACTCACGACAACATTTGAGGCGCACGCCCGGAAGGTCGAAGGAGCAGTGGAATATTGGCTGGCCCGAGATCTTCAGCATTTGCTTGGCTATACCAAGTGGGACAACTTTGTCAGTGTTGTCTCAAAAGCAAAAACTGCTTGCGAACTCTCTGGCCACAAGGTCTCGGATCATTTTGCCGACGTCGGCAAAACGATCCGGATGCCAAAGGGGGCGACCAAGGAGGTATCGGATATCATGCTCACTCGCTATGCCTGCTATCTCATTGCTCAGAATGGCGATCCGAAGAAGCCTGAAATCGCTTTCGCCCAGACCTATTTTGCCATCCAGACACGTCGCGCTGAAATCATCGAACAGCGACTACTGGAAGCCGAAAGAGTATCCGCCCGAAAAAAACTCAGTGCAACTGAAAAGGAATTGTCGGGTGTGATCTTTGAGCAGACCGGAAGTACCGAGAATTTCGCTTTGATTCGAAGCAAGGGGGACCATGCACTTTTTGGTAAAAGCACACAGGCGATGAAAGCTTCGTGGAATGTCCCGGATAAACGCCCTCTGGCCGATTTTGCGCCCACCATAATCCTGAAAGCCAAAGACTTTGCCACGGAGATCACCATTTTCAACGCACGCGAACATGGGATGAAAAGTGAAGGGCAAATTTCCACGGAACACATCACCAACAACAAGGCGGTACGGAAAACCCTGCTCGAACGGGGCATCCGTCCGGAATCGCTGCCGCCTGCCGAAGATGTAAAGAAGGTCGAGCGCCGTCTGGCCTCCGAGGAAAAGAGGTCGTTGAGGAATCCTGACGGCTTGAAAGACTCAGCAGAGGAGTGATGGATATGGAGCTTGAAACCCTTCAATGCGCAGATGCGCCGGAAATAACCAGTTGCGACTTTCTTAGCGGAGATTTTGAAGGCGGGTCGACAACATGGCCGAAAGTGAGACTTGGTGATTACGTGAACCTCCTTGCCGGATTTCCTTTTAAAAGCCAGCAATTTACTGTTAATCCAAATGATATAGCGCTTGTTAAAGGTGAGAATGTTAGTCAAGGGTGCATTCTTTGGGGAATTTCAAAACGTTGGCCTGTTTCGGACTGGGAGAAAATGGAAAAATTTCATCTGCTGCCCGGTGATGTTGTCATCGCAATGGATCGACCATGGATTCCTGCGGGTTTGAAGTGGTCTTTCATCCGAGTTGGCGATCCGAAATCATTGTTGGTTCAGCGATGTGCTCGGCTACGATCCAATAACGGTCGTCTCGACCAGAATTTTCTTCGATTTGTTATTGGTAGTCCAAGTTTTGAGAATTACGTGAAGCCAATTACGACAGGTGTAAATGTACCGCATATCAGTGGTCAACAGATTCTGGATTTCGAGTTCACGCTTCCACCACTTCCGGTGCAACGGCGTATTGCAGGTATCCTGTCGGCCTACGACGATCTGATTGAGAATTGCCAGCGACGAATCAGGATTCTGGAGTCGATGGCCCGTATTCTTTACCGTGAATGGTTTGTCAATTTTCGTTTTCCCGGCCACGAAAACGTTCCGCTCGTATCGTCTCCTCTTGGTGCTATTCCGCAGGGGTGGGAGGTTGTTCAACTCTCTTCGCTTGTTGATTTCGCCAAGGGGCGCAAGCCAGCAGAAACGAGGCCGACACAAAAGCTCGGAGATGTAAAGCTTTTGCTGATTGACAGCTTGCACGGAGGCACACCAGTATTCACCTCGCCCGCTAAGCTCGTATTGGCAGACATTCGTGATACAATAATGGTCATGGATGGTGCAAGTTCGTGTGACGTCACAATTGGCTCAACAGGTGCGGTTGGCTCGACACTTGGAAGATTCAGAACTACTCGGCCAGATGTATTTTCAGCACATGCGCTCTACCGATTTCTTGAGGCAAAGGCAGAGGAGTTTAAATCAAAAAACATCGGCGCAGCGATACCTCATGCGAACAAAGATTATATCCTAACGCAACATATCCCCTTGCCGCCAAAGACTATCGCCTCAAATTTTCAGGTTCAACTTGAGCCAATTCAGCAATCGATCGAGACGCTCAAATCCCAAATCCAAAACCTTCACCAGACTCGTGATCTGCTGTTGCCACGTCTGCTGTCAGGGCAGATGGAACGAAACTCTATCGAACTTTCCATATGAAAGATACAAACCTGTTGTTCAAAGAAGTCGGTTACGATCTCGGTACGCTGCTTGGCAGTATTGACCTTGGTGTTATTGGCCTTCCGGAAATTCAACGGCCATTCGTCTGGAAGAATGCTAAAGGACGCGACTTGTTTGACTCTATGTATCGGGGCTATCCTGTTGGTTATCTGCTGCTTTGGCAGAACGCAAACACAGAGGGGGCGAAAGGTATCGGGGTGGACGGAAAGCAGAAGTACCCGAGCCTGTTGATTGTAGATGGGCAGCAGCGCCTGACTTCGCTTTATGCGGTAATAAAGGGTAAAAAGGTTATCCGGGAGGATTACAGCGAGGAGCTCATAGAAATTGCCTTTCATCCATTGGAAGAAAAGTTTGAAGTGGCTGATGCTGCAATCCGGAGGGACAAGAACTGGATTCCAAATATTTCGAGGCTATGGTCACCCGACATGGATCTGTTCGAGCTGGTGGACGGTTACCTTGAAGCGCTGAAAAAGGTAAGGGAGGTCTCGACGGACGATATGAAGAGAATCCGTAAGAGTATCCAGCGGTTGCAAGGATTAGTGAATTATCCGTTCCGTGCGTTGGAATTGCTTTCAACAGTAGATGAAGAACAGGTGGGCCAGGTATTTGTTCGCATCAACAGCAAGGGACAACGGCTTAACGAAGCTGATTTTATCCTTACCCTGATGTCCGTGTATTGGGATGAAGGCCGTCACGAACTTGAACGCTTTGCTCGTGTGTCGAAGAAGCCTGCTGATGGTCCGACACCCTATAATCATTTCATTCAGCCTTCGCCTGATCAACTTCTGCGCGTTGCTATTGGTTACGGCTTCAAGCGTGGGCGGTTGCAGTATGTTTACTCTCTGCTGCGTGGCAAAGATTTGGATACAGGCAAATTCAGTGAAGAAGGTCGAGTGACGCAGTTTGCACGTTTGCAAACTGCGCAAGCTTGTGCACTGAATCTTCAACACTGGAAAGATTTTTTGAAGTGCATAATGAATGCAGGCTTTCGAAGCGGTAAGATTATAACCTCAGAAACAACGCTTCTCTACAGCTATGTGTTCTACCTGCTTGGCAAGGCGGAGTACGGTTTGTCTGAGAGCGAGCTTCGTCGTACGATTTCGCGTTGGTTCTTTTTTGCAAGCCTTACGGGGCGCTATACTAACTCGCCTGAGTCGGCGCTGGAGAGTGACCTAATTCAGCTACGCGAAGTTAAAGATGGAAAAGGATTCCTTGCTTGTCTCGACCGGAATATTTTTGCTCAATTGACGGACGACTTTTGGCGGGTTACGCTGCCGAATGATCTCAATACGGCGGCGGCAAGGAGCCCATCTTTGTCGTCCTATCTGGCTGCGCTCAGCCTTCTTGATGCGAAAGTGCTATTTTCTGGATTGAAAGTTGGCTCGTTGCTCGATCCGACGACGGATGCGTTTCGTAATTCGTTAGAGAGGCATCATCTGTTTCCTAAGAACTGGCTGAAAAAGAATGGCTATCCGGATATTTATCAGACAAACCAGATTTCGAACTTCGCGCTTATTGAATGGCCCGACAACGCTGATATCTCTGACAATTCTCCAGCTGACTACTGGCCGCAATTTAAGGATCGTTACACCGAAGCCGAATGGCCGACCATCCGTTATTGGCATGCTCTGCCTGAGAATTGGGAGTTAATGAAATATGAGGATTTTTTGAAGAAACGACGGGGCCTGATTGCCCAAGTAATTCGGGATGGCTTTGAAAAAATATAAGATACCATGACCATTCACTCCTACACCGAAGACCAGCTTGTTGAGCAGCCCGCTATCGGTTTGTTTGCGGAGCTCGGCTGGGGAGACGGTGTCAGCGTTGCAGAACCATCATCTGGCCACCCTCTCCCAGATGGCGAGGGTTTTTATACGGATGCATGATGTTATGGGATGAGGGGAATAGTGATTTGGCTATAGGGTGTTTTCTGTGATTGGAAACATTGTTTTGAATGAATAAACATAAATATCTATGAATGAAAACCTGCTAATCCTCGGTGCTGGAGCAGATAAAACAAATGGTATCGATTTTCCGATGGCCAATACACTACTTCCCGAAGTGTCACAGTATCTCAACGGGGAGGGGAAAAGTGTTGACGATGCTTTGAGAAAGGCACTGCCAGGTATTCGTTTCTCATTCAATCGATTAATTAGCAGTGCAATTGATAATCTTACGACGCGGGAAACTGCGGAGTTGAAGTCAGTCATACAGAGAATTCAGCAAGTTGTGGATGAAATTCCCGACGATAACGATATAGTAAAAAAACAGGGTCGATTGATCGTTCGGCTCTTTGATAAACTCGTAATGATTGCTAGTGAAAATCAACTTGATGATGAAACCTGCCAACTTATCAAAGAGGTTTTTGGTAAGGATGCGGATGAGATGGTGGATAATGATTCCATTGTTGATTTGCACAAGCTTTCGTTATCAGACACGTTTAAGAGCATCCTTAAAAGAACATTGCAAGAAAGCTTGAAGGGGAAATCAAATGCTGTAGCAGAAGTCTTGGGAATGGATATGCTCAATATCGAACAACTACTCATTGAAAAATTTCTTGGTTTCTACAACAACAAGAACAGCGAAATTAAGAACTACATCTATATCTCTTGGTGTCTTTGGGCATTTCTTGTTCATCGACAAAAACAGGTTTTGGCAGCTTATAGTGGTGCGAAGATTCCATTCTACAAAGGGATCCCAAAGGGGGTACGCGCCATTACATTGAATTATACTTCATTTTTGGAATACCAGCTCGGACGTGACGACACGGTTTATTTTCATGGTGGGTTATCGGAATACGTCCGTATGGATACTCGTGATTTGGTGGACATTGAGAATATTTTGAATTGCGATCCAGAAAAATTCATTGAGACCGATATCGCACCGAACATTGATATGACCGATGAGAACTGTGATAATCAAAAGCATGTAATTCCTGCGCTTGTTCCTCCGCTTCGATTAAAGCCTATTTTGTCACACAAATACATAGAGCTCTGGTACAAAGCTTCTCAATGGGTTCATCATGCTAATAAAATCGTTGTTGTTGGCTATTCTTTTAACAATGCCGATGAACATTTCAACGACATAATTCGTGTGAACAAACACAAATTATTTGACATCGTTGGTCCACATGTGCATAGCAAAAGTTTTCTCTTGCGCATTGAAAAGGTCTTAGGGATCCCCATAAATAATTGGGTTAATTGTCATGTTCAAGAAAAACAATGCAAGAAAGCTGGCAATATCAGGCTGATTGTGGCCAAAGCTGATGAGATAAATCTGGAAGAACTTTTTGCAAGTTAATTCATGATCACACCCTCTTTCACCGAAGACCAGCTTGTCGAGCAACCAGCAACCAGCTTGTATGTGGAGCTTGGCTGGGAACTGCTGCCGAAATTTATATCCGGGGAGATGACTGTATGAACGCCGCTGATCTTGATATCCTGCTCCAGGAGGGTGAGGGGGTGATGCTTGAGTATAAGGAGGGGATTTCTTCATCCTTTGCCCGTGAACTGGTGGCTTTTGCCAACACGGCAGGCGGCAGGATTCTGCTTGGTGTTCGGGATAACGGGACAGTGAAGGGGATTGCTGATACAAACGTGTTGCGGGCCAGAATTCAGGATATTGCCCGGAATTGTGACCCACCGGTCCAGATTCTGTTGGAGCATATCGGCATGGTAACGGTGGTGACGGTTCTTGAAAGTGATGCAAAGCCGGTGCAGTGCAGCGAAGGCTTTTTTCTGCGGCAGGGAGCTGTAACCCAAAAGCTCTCGCGTGAGGAGATTCGGGATATGTTCAGGCAGGGAGGGGCAGTAAGATTCGATCTTTCCCCCTGTCCAGCCTTTCGCTATCCTGAGGATTTTGATCCCGTTAAATTCAGGGAGTGGTTGCAAAAAAGCACTATTTCACAGCGCAGCGCGGTGGAGGATATTCTTGTAAACATTGAAGCTGCGGAGCGTTCAGGCGGAAAACTTCTTTTCCGTAATGCCGGAGTGCTCTTTTTTGCCCGTGAGCCGAGGCGTTTTTTTAATCACGCTTACGTCACCTGCCTGCTTTTCAAGGGGACAGTCAAGCTGCATGTTCTTGATCGCAAGGATTTTGCCGGAGGGATTGTTGCCGATATCGAAGAGAGCTTGCGCTTTATTGAGCGTAACACACGCACAGCCTATCGGATCGAGAAGCTCCAGCGTGAGGAGATTCCTCAATATCCGGTTGCCGCCCTGCGGGAAGCTCTGACCAATGCAGTGATGCACCGCGACTGGTTTATCGAGGGGGGCAATGTTTTTGTGGAGATTTACGATGATCGCATTGAGGTGTCAAGTCCCGGTACACTTCCGAAAGGGATGCTTCCGGAGGATCTTGGAAGCAAAAGTATTCGTCGGAATCCCCTCATTGCCGATCTGTTGCATCGTATTGCTTTTATCGAGAAGGCTGGAACCGGAATCCGGCGGATGCGGGACGGAGCAAGGGAGATGGGATATCCTGAACCGGAGTTTATCGCAGGCAACTTTTTTACCGCACTGTTTCGTCCGATTCATGAGGATGCTGACCAAGGAACCCCGCAAGTACCCCGCAAGTACCCCGCAAGCACCCCGCAAGATCCCGACATGTACCCGACATGTACGCCGGAAATTAAGGCAATACTAAGTTTTGCCGCATTGAAAGAGAAGACGAGGGAAGAACTGCAGGTTGCAACAGGCATTAACGACCGTGAGCATTTTCGCAAGCACTACCTTCAACCGCTTGTTTCCGCTGGGTTACTGGAACGCACCGTTCCCGATAAACCCCGAAGTCCGAAGCAGCGATATGTTACGACCGCAGCCGGTCGCGCCATGATTGAAAAATCTGACAAGGAGTCCTGAATAATGACCAGCCACCCCTACACCGAAGACCAGCTTGTCGAGCAGCCCGCTATCGGGTTGTTTGCGGAGCTTGGCTGGGCAACGGTGTCGGCGTTGGATGAGACATTCTGCGTTGCCGATCCCTCACCCGGCTACTTTGGCCACCCTCTCCCGGAGGGCGAGGGTAATGGAAATTCCCGGATATCATTAGGGCGGGAGACGAAGGGGGATGTGGTGCTGGCGTCACGGTTGGGTGTGGCGTTGGTGCGCTTGAACCCTTTGCTGCCGCCCGAGGCAATCACCTCCGCAATTGACGAATTGACCCGCGACCGTTCGGCCATGCTGCTGGAGGCTGCGAATCGCGAGGTCTATCTGCTGCTCAAGGAGGGTATTCGGGTCAGCGTTGCTGACACCGAACCCTCATCCCCGGCCCTTCTCCCAAAGGTAGAAGGGGGCTGTAATTCTTCTCCGTCGCTCTCTGGGAGTGGGACGCAGGGTGATGGTTTGCTACAGAAATATGGAGGGCAGAAAATTGTTCGTGTAAGGGTGGTGGATTGGGAGCGTCCGGAGAACAACGATTTTCTGCTGGTGAGCCAGTTCAGCGTTACAGGACAGCTCTATACCTGCCGCCCCGATCTGGTCGGGTTCGTGAACGGGCTGCCGATGGTGGTGATCGAGCTGAAAAAGCCCGGTGTGCCTGCCCGTACGGCTTTCGACGAGAATCTCAGGCACTACAAGGAGCAGATTCCTTCGCTTTTCTGGTATAATGCGCTGCTTATCGCCTCGAACGGTACGGAAAGCCGTGTCGGTTCGCTCACTGCGGATTGGGAACGGTTTTTCGAGTGGAAGCGCATCGCGCGGGAAAACGAGCCCCGCAGGGTGTCGCTGGAGGTGATGCTTCGCGGCACGTGCGACCGCAGTCGTTTTCTCGACCTCGTTGAGAACTTTACGCTTTTTTCGGAGCATAAGGCGGGATTTGCAAATCCAGCCACCCTCACCCCAACCCCTCTCCCAGGGGTAGAGGGGCGGAGTAAAAGCGGGCTGGTGAAGATCATCGGGCAGAACCACCAGTTTCTCGGAGTCAATGCGGCAATTGCGTCTTTACTCAGGATTCGTAAAGAATATGCAGTTGCCGCCACCCTCACCCCAACCCCTCTCCCAGAGGTAGAGGGGCAATATCGTGGTGGTTTTTATTATTCGGGACTGGTTGAACGCGCGAGGGAATTACGGCAGCAGCAGACACCGGCAGAGGATATCGTATGGGAGCTTTTGCGTGACCATCGGTTCGAGGGGCTGAAGTTTTGTCGGCAACACCAGATCGGAAATTATATTGCAGATTTCTTTTGTTCCGAGCATAACCTTGTTGTCGAAGTTGATGGTGACGTTCATCGTTCGCCGGAGGTAGTTGCGAAGGATTCACAGCGGGATGCCTATTTGCGTTCTCTTGGTTATACCGTTATTCGGTTTGGGAATCAGTTGGTATTGAATAACCCGGCAGAGTTTCTGAATCAAATCAGGGCGGCATTGCAGCTCCCCTCTACCTCTGGGAGAGGGGCCGGGGGTGAGGGGAACACGCCAAGACCGAACGGGATTGGTGCAGCATTGACGCACCCCTCTACCTCTGGGAGAGGGGTCGGGGGTGAGGGGAACACACCAGGACCGAACGGGATTGGTGTGTTCTGGCAGACGCAGGGCAGCGGCAAGAGTTTTTCGATGGTCTTTTTTGCCCAAAAGGTGCTTCGAAAGATTGTGGGCAACTGGACCTTCGTGGTGGTGACCGACCGCATTGAGCTTGACGAGCAGATAGCAAAAACCTTCAAGGCTGCCGGCGCCGTAAGCAAGGCCGAAGGCGATGCATGCCACGCTTCGAGCGGCGACCACCTCCGGCAACTGCTGCGGGGCAATCACCGCTACGTCTTTACGCTGATCCATAAGTTTCGTTCCGAAACACCCTCACCCCGTCCCTCTCCCAAAGGTAGAGGGGGGGAAGAAGTATGTTCCGAAACATGTCCCGAAACACCGGTTGCGGGTAACAATGGAATCATGCCAGTGCTGAGTGACAGGGCGGATATCATTGTTTTGACAGACGAGGCGCACCGCAGCCAGTACGACACGCTGGCGCTGAATATGCGTTCGGCTCTTCCCAATGCCATGTTTCTCGCCTTTACCGGTACACCGCTCATTGCGGGAGAGGAGCGCACCAAAGAGGTTTTCGGCGATTACGTATCCATTTACGACTTCCAGCAGTCCGTCGAGGACGGCGCTACGGTTCCGCTTTTTTACGAGAACCGCACGCCCGAGCTGCAACTGGTCAATCCCGACCTGAACGACGATATCTACCGGCTCATCGAGGATGCCGAACTCGATCCCGATCAGGAATCGAAGCTTGAGCGGGAGCTGAACCGGCAGTATCATCTGCTGACGCGCGACGACCGGCTTGATACCGTTGCACAGGACATCGTGCGGCATTTTCTCGGACGGGGGTTCATCGGCAAGGCGATGGTGGTCTCTATCGACAGGGCCACCGCAATAAGGATGTACGACAAGGTGCAACGGTTCTGGATGGAAGAGAGGGGGCTTGTCAGGCAGCAGCTTGTCCGTTATGATCTTTCGTCTGAAAGGAGGTCGGAGCTGCTGGAGCGGCTTCAGGTGCTTGAGAGCACCGACATGGCCGTGATCGTTTCTCCCGGCCAGAACGAAATCGGGCAGATGCAGCAGATTGGCCTCGATATCGTGAAGCACCGCAAGCGCATGGTCGAGTCGCAGCCGGGTCTGGACGAGAAGTTCAAGGACAGCGACGATCCGCTGAGAATCGTATTCGTTTGCGCCATGTGGCTGACCGGGTTTGACGCGCCGAGTTGTTCGACGGTCTATCTCGACAAACCCATACGCTCATGCAGACCATAGCGCGGGCAAACCGCGTTTTTCCCGGCAAGCACAGCGGCATGATTGTGGATTACGCGAATGTGTTCGCCTCGCTTGAAAAGGCGCTGGCTATCTACGGGGCAGGGAAGGGCGGTCATAATCCGGTGAGGGGGAAAGACGCGCTTGTCGAAGAATTACGCAAGGCGGTCGAGCAGGCAACAGCCTTCTGCATGGAACATGGGGTGCATCTTGCCGGAATCGAAGAGGCGGATTCAGGCATGGAGCGGCTGCAGCGTATCAAGGATGCGGTAAACGCCCTGATTGGGCCGGATTCCCTGCGCCGGGAGTTTTTTGGCCATGACCGTCTTGTCCGTACGCTTTCCCAGGCGGTAAAGCCCGATCAGGCTGCGATTGCTTTTTCGGAGCGGGTGGCGTGTATTGCGGCAATTGCAGAAGCGATGCGGGTGAAGCTGAATCCCGTTGCACCGGATATTTCCACAATCATGCAGGGAATCGGCCGATTGCTCGACGAATCGATTACCGGTCACGCCATCCGCGAATCCGGGCCGCCGGTGCTCGATCTCTCGAAAATCAATTTCAAGGCGCTCTCTGATCGGTTCAGGCAATCGAAGCACAGGAACACCGATCTGGAAATGCTCAAGGCCGCTATTAACGCCAGGCTGGAAAACATGATTCGCCTCAATCGCACAAGGGCGGACTTTGCCGGGAAGTTCGAAGAATTGATTGCAAGCTACAATGCAGGCAGCCGAAGTATCGAAGATCTCTTTGACGAACTCCTCAAGCTCTCGCTCAGCCTGAGCGATGAGGAGCAGCGCCATGTTCGGGAAAATATGAACGAGGAGGAGCTGGTTATTTTCGACATCCTCACCCGTCCGGCGCCGGAACTCAACACGGATGAACGCAGCGAAGTGAAAAAGGTTGCCCGCGAACTGCTCGTCAAGATCAAGGGCCTTCTGGTGCTGAACTGGCGGCAAAAAACAGAGGCCCGTTCCAGGCTGAAGCTCACCATCGAGGATGCCCTCGACCAGGGCCTCCCCCGCGCCTATACGCCGGAAATCTACCGGCAGAAATGCTCCGCCGTATTCGAACATGTCTACGAATCCTATCCCGAACGCGATGCGGGGGTTTACGCCGAGGCGGGATAACAACCACAAATAACTCATGAAAAACATCGACATTCTTTTTGGTCGTATGGATGCCTGGAGACATCTGCCTAATTATCAGCTTGAAAGACGCGCCGATATCTTCTTCTCACTGTATCTCCCCGAAGTTCTTGAAAAGCATTTCAGTTTTCCAGTGAAGGATATTCTTGTCCCGGAGTTTCCTGTCCATATCAATACCATTTACCCTGATAAGCCTACGGATAAATCATACAAAATAGATTATGTCGCTTTTTCAGCGGACGGAGATCAAGCCTTCCTTGTCGAACTGAAAACTGATGATGCGTCACGACGTTGTAGTCAGGATAAATATCTCTGCAAAGCAAAAGATGCGGGATTAGAGAGCCTGATCGATGGCCTGAAGAAGATATTTATGGCAACTGCGGCTAAGCGAAAATATTTCCACTTATTCGGTCTTCTTGAAAAAGCAGGCATGGTTTCGATACCAGATCAGATGCGGGTTGTTATGAACAGGTCGAACCTGCAGGGGTTGAATGAACTGATACGAGAGATAACGTATCTGGGTTCACCCTCGGAAATTCATACTGTTTATGTTCAACCGAATGGTTGTCGTGAACATAAGCCTGATCTCAATCAGGATGACAAGGTATCGGTTATCACCTTCAAGGACTTTGCCGAGGTTGTAAAAGGCCACACCGATGTTGTTTCTCACAGGTTTGCACAGTCACTTGAAACATGGGCTTCGGTGATTCCCGGAAATAACGCATAATAAATTCAACGGAAATGAAGAACATGGCGCTTGATTACGCAGTCGATTCATTCAGATCCCTGCTTGGGATTCAGGGTCGTTCTTTCGGTGGTAAAACCAAATCTTATGATGGGATCAGCGATGGATATGAAGGCGTTCAGTGGAATGTAGCTGTTTTCAAGGATCGTCCGGGTAGAGCAAGGCTGGGCGTGAATCTCGAAGGCATGAAGTATGACGGCTGGCCAATTGCCCGTTTTATCGAGCATGAACTTGTGGACCGGGGGCTGCTTGCCTTGCAAGTTGAAAAAGAAAAAATTCACGTAGGCTTTGAACGCGATGCATGGCAGGTAACGGATAGACCCGCAATAGAAGAAAAGAGTATCGGATGCAGTGGTATGCTTCTTGACGATTTGACCGATATCCAGTGGAAAAAAACACTTGAAGAAGCTTATGCCTGCCTTGACAAAAGCAACAGCTATCGAGGCAGAACAAAGCAGGTGGTAACCAAGAGCGGTATCGAAAAAGAAATGGAGGTATCACCGCATCTGACGATCTATACCTGGATATGGAGCAGTGTCCCGTCTGATTTGCAGGAGGCGAAGATGTTGATGCAGAAGGGATTCGACCGATTGCTGCCGGTTTACGAATACGTGAAGAGCCATTCCTGACAAAATCAACACCTATCATGAACGACGACAACGTAGCCCGTCTGCTGCAGGAGCTGCAGATAACGAATCCGGAGCGGTACGAACTGGTTCAGGCCGCAAGAAATGCGATTTACAGCGTTGTGCCGGATGCGGAGGAGCGGGTGATGTATGGCGGGTTCATGTTTTCGGGCGAGGCTCAGTTCTGCGGGGTGTTCGCATACAGGGAGCATGTCAGCGTGGAGTTCGGACGCGGGTGCGATCTTGATGATCCGCACGGCGTGCTCGAAGGCAGCGGGAAGCTGCGGCGGCACATCAGGCTGGTTTCGGCAGCTGACATTACGGGAAAGTTTCTTGAGCTGTATGTCGATGCCGCATACAGGCTCAGTCAAGGCAGGTGATATGTCCAGGTTTTCAGCTGTGTGAAAGCGTGGTTGTCCGGAAATTCCGGACAGACGAGTGAGTACGTTACCTTTCAGGTCGGGGATGGTTCCCGCATTATGTTTTTTGCTGTTAATCATGTAAATTGAAAATAATAATTTCAATTCACATGGTCGAATCATCCAAATATCTTAAGCGCCGTATCGATGCCGATGTCGGGGAGGGGTTGAAACACTATCCGGTCACAGCAATTCTCGGACCGCGACAGTGCGGCAAGTCCACCCTTGTGCGGCATCTCATAAAGCCCGATCGCCCGTTACTCTATCTCGATCTTGAACGCCCATCCGATCTGCGCAAGCTGGATGAGCCCGAATGGTTTCTCATGCAGCAGCGGGAGAAGCTGGTCTGCATCGACGAGGTACAGCGCAAGCCGGAGCTGTTTCCATTGATCCGCAGCCTTGTGGACGAATGGGAGGATAACGGCCATTTCCTTGTGCTCGGTTCGGCTTCCCGCGATCTCCTGCAGCAGAGTTCGGAGTCGCTGGCCGGGCGTATCACCTATAACAATCTTACGCCGTTTCTCTGGGAAGAGGTCAGGGATCGGGTGAAGGTGGAGCGCTATCTCTCCTCGGGCGGATTTCCGAGAAGCCTGCTGCAGGATGACCCGGCGGTCTCGCTGTTGTGGCGTGAGGATTTCATCGCGACGTTTCTGGAGCGTGATCTCATGCAGTGGGACGGGTTTTCGCCGGTGACCATGCGCCGGTTGTGGCAGATGCTTGCTCACAGCAACGCCCAGATGGTCAATTTATCCGCTCTCGGAGGTTCTCTCGGTGTCAGCCATACCAGCGTCCGTAACTATCTGGATCTCCTGCAGGAAACCTTTATGGTTACGATTGTACCGCCTTATCTCACCAATACAGGCAAGCGTCTGGTAAAAACTCCGAAGGTGTATATTTCCGATACCGGCATCGTTACGGCCCTGCTTGGATTGGGGGGGTTCAACGAGATTGCCGGTCACCCTGTGTTCGGGTCTTTGTGGGAAACGCTCGTGCTTGCCAATCTCCGCGGGATGTATCCCCGTTCGGAACTGTTTTACTACCGGACATCAAACGGTGCGGAAATCGATTTCGTGATGCTGCAATCCGGCAAGCGCATCGCCATCGAGTGCAAGGCTTCAGTTGCGCCGGTTCTGTCGCGGGGCACCCATACAGCCATCGATGATGTCGATCCGGCCCATACATTTGTTGTCGCACCGGTTGCGGAAAGTTACCGGATAAAGCCGGGGATAACGGTTGTTTCGCTTTCAGGCCTGTTTGCTGAAATCGGAAACATCCTTTGACTTCCATTCATTTCCGGAGACTGCAGCAAGGTTCCATGAACTCCGGGAAGCGCCTGAAGGGGGATTCCTGCTTGTGAACGACTATGCCATCACACAGCTTCCGGTTACCGTATCTCCCGGAAAGAGCAACGGCTGGAACGACATCTGGCGCATGGAGTCGGGCGGAGGTGCGGAAGCCTCCTACGTCAGACACTCGTTCGACGGCAGACGGTACGTCAAAAAGGAGCGCATCGGGGCCGAAAAAGCGCCTGAAGGCAGGCCGCCTTGCCGGAGAGGTTGCCTGCGAGAAGGGCAGGGTGCTCGAACCGCGCAACTGAACGGTTGCCGGTTTCAGGATGAAGCCGGGCCCTGTTTTCTTGCGTGACGTTTTGCGATAAGGAACCCCGAGAGGTAGATCAGGATGAAGCCGGGTATGACCACGCTGAAGAACAGTATTTCCTGTTGCGGCGTTCTCAGCTGTCCTGACGTCCATACCATCCAGACAAACAGCGCCCAC
>DATMYL010000092.1:0-4324 GCA_035560975.1 Chlorobaculum sp.
GACTTGCAGGCATGAATCTGGCTGCTCTTGATCAGGTGCTTCAGGTTCTGGCCGGTGAACATTCCATACACAGCCTCTTCAATCACCCCTTCGATCGACAACACTTCGATGCCGTGGGCGGTCAGTACCGATACCGGTGAATCGCCGGCACTGTTGACCAGCAGGGCGCGGCAGTCAGACAGCCTTTCTGCGAGGGCCTCCCAGCGATCCTTGCCGCCGCCGGGTGGTGGCGCCTGACGGGTACCGACCAGCTTGCAGCTTTTGTTTGCTTCGTCGAGTGCGTACACCAGGAACCGCTCGGCTTCGCCGAGGTGCTGGTTGATGAGCACGCCTTCGATGCTTCCGACCGCGATGTACGGGCGGTTCTCCTCAGGATTTTTCGGCAGGAGTGCCGCTTCTGCCATCATCTCATTGATCTCGTCGCTGTTGACCTCTCCTATGATGCCGACCGCGTCTGCGCGGCAGCGGGCGCAATGCTTCATCTGCGGGAGCAGCTTTCCTGCCTCCTCCTGGATTTCCAGAACCATGACGGGGTCCGGTTCCTCAATGTTTTCGAACACCGTTTCGGTCGTGTTGTAGTAGGGCATGGCGTTCAGGATGTCGGCGCCCATGGCGGCTACCTGCCGTGCGACTTCGACCACATGGGTATCGTTGATGCCCGGGATGATTATCGAGTTGACCTTGGCCGTTACGCCCAGCCTCTTGAGTTTCTGCAGTGCGGCGAGCTGGTTTTCGAGCAGCAGCTGGGCTCCCTGGAGGTCGCGGTACATGTGCTTCTGGTAGCGGACCCATGCGTAGATCTCGGCACCGATTTCAGGATCGATTGCGTTGATCGTCAGGGTCACATGGCTAACCTGGAGTTCGGCCAGTTCCTCGATGTAGGGCAGCACGTCGAGGCCGTTGGTGGCCACGCAGAGAAGCATCTCGGGATATTTCTCCCTGACGAGGCGAAGCGTTTCCATGGTTTCATCCGGGTTGGCGAAGGGATCTCCGGGACCGGCGATGCCCACAACCGAGATGTTCGGGGAGAGCTTCAGCGCATTGTCGAGGTAATAGAGAGCCTGTTTTGGTGACAGCACCTTGCTGGTCACGCCGGGACGGTTCTCGTTCATGCAGTCGAACTTGCGATTGCAATAGTTGCACTGGATGTTGCATTTCGGTGCCACCGGCAAATGGATTCGTCCGTACTTGTGTCTCGACGAGTCGTTGAAACAGGGATGGTTCTGGATGTTGAGTGTCATGATATTTTCCCCTTTACATATAGGTGTAGCCGATGTGCGATGAGTTCTGACGTTGTTCGATGACTATGTTCACGATCCTGTCGAAAAGCTCCTGGGTCCCGCGGTAGCCGAGATGGTGGAGGCGCTGGCCGCCGAAGCGGTCGTGGATCGGGAAGCCGATCCTGATGAGTGGCAGCTCGTTCTTTTTCGACATGGTGAATCCCTTGCTGTTGCCGATCAGGAAGTCGGGTTTAAGCGTTTCGGCCTCGTTTTCGATGTCCACGAAATCGACTCCCTCACGAGCCGTGATGCCCAGTTCATCCATATCCGGGATGATTTCGAGCAGGCGCTTTTTCATCTGCCCGCTCTTGCCGCCTGAGGCGCAGAGCACAGGTACTACGCCGATTTCATGCAGGAACGAAGCCATGGAGATGACCAGGTCCTCCTCGCCGTAGACGATCACCTTACGGCCGAAGACGTACTTGTGGCCGTCGGAATAGGCGTCGACCAGGCGGCGGCGTTCGTCCATGTGCTTCTCCGGCATCGGTTTTCCGCTCAGCTCTTCAAGCTTGGCGAAAAACAGGTCGCTGCCCTTGATTCCGATAGGCATGGCCATGTTGTGGCGCGGCACGCCGAAGGTCTCTTCGAGATATCCCGCCGCAGACTTGGCGGCTTCAAGCGTCGAGCCGAACTCGATGCTTGCCGAAGCGCTTCCGGTGGAAGCTATGGCCCTGGTCGTAGTGCCGCCGGGCGGAATCGTGTGATACTCGCCCCATGGACCGCCGTCGAGTGTCTGGGAGTAGTCCGGAAGCAGCACGTAAGGAATGCCGAAATCTTCCATGATCTCTTTCATGTACCGGATGTCTGCCGGTGAGATCATGCTGGGGAAGAGGTTCACGACATCGCTTTTCGGGCCGGCTTCGGCAAGTGTCTTCACGGTCGCCCGCACGGCGGAGTGGAATCCGTCGATGTGGCTGCCCATGTAGCTGGGGGTCGAAGCGAAGATCATGATCGGCTGGGGCACGTCGCCCATGATCGCTTTGTACTCCCTCAGGATCATCGGCACGTCGTCGCCGATAGTCTCGGAGAGGCAGGTCGTAGCGATGCCGATCACCGCAGGAGCGTACTGCTGCGTAACGTTTTTCAGGCCGAGCTTCAGGTTGTGGCTGCCACCGAAAACGGCGGTCTCCTCGTTGAAGTTCGATGAAGCGATATCGATCGGCTCCTTGTAGTGGCTGATCAGGTAGCGCCGGATATAGGTCGCGCACCCCTGGGATCCGTGCAGGAACGGTACTGAATTTTCGATGCCCCTGAAGGCCAGGCATGCTCCCAGCGGATTGCAGAGCTTGCAGGCGTTCTGCGTCGCGGTCTTTGCTGTCGTATTCATGCTGGTCATAGGAGACCTCCTTTTCTTGGAGCGAACTGCCACACGGGGCTCATCACCGATTCATAAACCTCTTTTGCGAAATTGTACATGCCGACGAATCCAGCCAGCGGAATCTTGCGCTCATGGTTGTGGTCGCAGAACCCTACGCCGAGTTTGAAGGCGATCGGACGTTCCTTGACGCCGCCGATGAGCAGGTCGGCCTCTTTTTCGAGGATGAACTTCGAGAGCTCGACAGGGTTAGAGTCATCGACGATCACCGTGCCTTCGTCGCACATCTCTTTCAAGCGGCGGTAATCGTCCTTGTTGCCCGTCTGCGAACCGGCGAGCACAACCGACATGCCGATCGTGCGCAACGCCTTGATGAGCGAGAAGGTCTTGAAAGCACCGCCGACGTAAATGGCGGCCTTCTTCCCGGTCAGCGCAGCCTTGAACTTCTGCATCTCCGGGTAGTATTGCCTGATCTCGTCACGGACGATCTCCTTGGCCTTCTCCATGATCTCCGGCCTGTCGGGGAAGAGCTGCGCCACGTCGTACAGCGACTTGGACATATCTTCGAAACCGAAGTACGATACGCGGATGAACGGGATGCCGTACTTCTCCTCCATATCCTTGGCCAGCGAGGTCATCGAACCGGAGCACTGTACCACGTTCAGGCTCACCCCATGCGAGCGCCTGATGGCGTCGATCCTGCCGTCGCCGGTCATGGTCGCTACCACCTGGATGCCCATTTTTTCATAATATTCCCGGATAATCCAGGCTTCACCGGCAAGGTTGAACTCGCCGAGAATGTTGATGCTGTATTTGCTGATCCCCTCGGTCGAACCGGTGCCGATCAGTGTCATGAGGGCCGAGCAGGCGGCTTTGTAGCCGTCCTTCTTGGTTCCCTTGAATCCTTCGGAATGCACCGGCAGGACCGGGATTCCTTTTTCCTTTTCAACTTTTTTGCAGATTGCATCGATATCGTCGCCGATCAGGCCGACGATGCAGGTCGAATAGATAAATGCTGCGTTCGGCTGGTACTGGTCGATCAGCTCGATGAGCGATTGGTAGAGTTTCTTTTCCCCGCCGTAGATCACGTCCATCTCCTGGAGGTCTGTGGAAAAACTGAGCCTGTGGAGCTCCGGGCCTGACGAGACGGCTCCGCGGATGTCCCAGGTGTAGGCGGCGCATCCAATGGGACCATGGACGATATGAATGGCGTCGGCGACAGGATAAAGCACCACCCTGGAGCCGCAGAATACGCAGGCTCTCTGGCTGACCGATCCCGAAAGGCTTGTCGTGTCGCACGCGATGTCTATTTCGGCGCCACCCTGCTTCTTTTCGTAGACCTGCTTCTCTCTTCCCTTGAGAAGGCTTATGTGTTCGGTATCCATAACTTTCGCCCCTTTAACGTTCGCCCCTGACTTTCACCAGGGGCGGACGGTTGTCAATACTACTGTTACATAACCAATTCGAACTTCTCCTCCAGCGCATCGCGGTCCTGACGGTCCAGCAGTGCGTTGAGGATCTTCTCTACCAGCCTCAGCCCGCCGGTGTACCCGACGCTCGGGAAGTAGCTGTGGCCGACGCGGTCGACGATCGGGAATCCGTACCTGACGAACGGGATGTCCTCATCGCGGGCAATGTACTTGCCGTAGGTGTTGCCGATGAGCAGGTCGACCGGCTCGTTCTTGATCCACTGGTGGAGCAGGAACATGTCGGCGTTCAGGCCGTTCTT
>DATMYL010000093.1:0-5116 GCA_035560975.1 Chlorobaculum sp.
GGGCACAACGGGGCATGCAATTCATCGATGCATTGCATTACGCAACGGCAATCCGCTCGGGCTGCACCTTTTTCGTCACGAACGATCTGGCCATCCAGTCCGACCATATCATCGAGGTCATCTCACTGAAAGCACTCCATGGCTGATTGCGGGTCGGCAGGCACAAGCCTCCCAAAACCCCCGATAAGGAACATCCGTTCATTCCTCCTCATCGCCATCACCGGTACCATTGCAGGCGCCACACTTCTCGACAACCTGACCCTGCGTATAGCATGTCTTGCAGTCCTTTCCGTTTACCTGCCCGGTACCGCTGCATGTACTGCATTCCACCAGCACCTTGCCGGTTCCGCCGCATGAGTCACAATCCTTTTTCATTATGCACTCCCTCCCTTTCCCGTATTTGAGTTAATCCAATGTTGCTTTTCAATACTGAATATACCGATAAGCGTGCCTGTGCGGCATTCGGTGAAGCCGGTGACGATGTTGAGACACCCGATTTCCGCTTGCAGAAGAATATCTCCGCCAGCAATCAGGGATATTTTTTTACCGGAAAAAGGTTAACCTTTCACGGCAACAGCCTTGAAAAAGGTGTAGCAAAAAACTCCATCCTTCTCCATCGTGCGGTACAAAGCCCGAACACCCTCGTCGAATGTCACTGCATCTGACAAGCCGGCATCGAGTGCCGGTTGACGCACACCCTCGATCATGGCCGTGAAGGTGTTTTTAATGAAACCTTCAACCAGTTCAGGTATGCCTGCATCAACATACACCATACGGGGCGTCACTTCGGTATGACCGAATCCTGAAGCGCGCAGCAGGGGATAGAGTTCCCTGCCTATATTGGCGTTGCCTCCGGCCCGTTTCTGCAATTCGACCTGACAGTGAATCACTTTCTGTGCAGCTTCGCTTTCCGGATAGAAACATGCCGATCCATGGTCGCCTTCGATAACCGTGATCGTGCCGCCGGGTTTCAGAAACGTTCCGAGAGACCTGAGCGCTTCAACGGGGCTCGCAAGGTGTTCGAGAACGAAACAGACAAAGATGTGATCGAATGATTCAGGATCGAAAGGAAGCTGAAAAATATCAGCCTGCCGGAACCACACATTCGAGTATCCTGCCTTCCGGATTTTTTCACTTGCCTCGACAATCGAGCGTTCAGAAATATCCACCGATATGATAGTCGCGCCGGGACTTCTGCCAGCCAGTGTCACGGTCTGTGCCCCAACACCGCATCCGGCTTCGAGAACCCGACTCCCTTCAGGATAAACGGTATCGGCATGCAGCAGTTCGACAAGCGTCGAAGCCTGATCCTGCAGGCGGGCCTGTTCCCGCTGATGGTATCCGTGGACGTATGTCATGTACCGATAGTTATACGGTTTTGCCTCATTCATGTTCTCGCTTGCGCCACCCCTGTTGTTATCAGGCCATCCGGCAGCAACTCGCCTGAACAGTAATTAATGCAATTTTCTTGTGATTACAGCAGAACATCCCGGACATGGCAGCGCAAAGAATGAGCGAATGGCCATCCGATGCCACATCCATTGCAAGAGTCATTTTTCGACTTGTGAACGGAACCGCTTCATATCATCCGGAGAGAGCCGCCCGACCTTGTAAAAGGAGCACATTTCAAATGCGGATGAAGGCGCGCAGAAGCCAGGAACGGCTCTCTTCAGGACTCTCCTGACTGGATTGCGCATGACAAATCCATCGATCCACCAGGGAGAACCGAGCGTGGTAATAGCCAGAGTACGCCGAAGTCCGATGGGTGATTATACACGACTCCGGGAGCCCGGACCCGATCGAACAACCCTTTCAGGATGGAGGGAAAGCCGTACCACCAGGCCGGGAAAAGAAAAACAAGGGCTTCCTGGCTGAAACCAAACGATTAGTTTCGCAGGACATGCCTGCGGAGTCATAACGTCCGGAATAGCAGGAACGGCGCTCGATGGAAGGTAAGGGAAGCAGAAAAACCGGATTGATAGCAATCTTCAACGACAAAAAATCAGGGGACGACATTCGCTTCAGTCACTTTTCGCCCCGGCATAACACGGATTTTCGACAATTCCAGACGCCAATACCCCCGACCGACCGGGCCCTCGCCGCATGGGCTTCACACTCAGCATTCCCCATAAAAACTTAAAGAAAACGCCGTCCCCGATTCCCCTCGCCCAATTTGACCTCTTCGCTACGATACAAATAATAAAGAACGTCCCATCTTCCTCACTTTTAAATAGTTCTTGATCGCCAGAGAAAAGCGGTTGATTAATTTCGTATTTTTCAAATGAATTACGAAGCAGCTTTATTTTTAAATCGTTGCCAATTTCAAACATAAAGGAAAACAAGGCAACTCTTTCAGAAGGATCAAACTCAGTAAAAAAACCAATTTCTAAATATCCACCTAAATTTTGATAATCACTAGAACAAAGTAGCTCTTTTCTAATTTCGATAATTTCTCGTGTTTTTTTGGAATTATTAGATATAAGGTATTCGACGTAATCTTGATTTGAAATTGAATCTCTAGCACATACATCTACCGCATTTTGCACCTGTTCGAAATACTCGTCGATTGTCATGTTTTGTTCCGTGCTTTGCTTGTACACCTAACGCCATGCTCAGCAGCAGCCAGGGCCTCCACTGAACTTGGATAATGTGATTAATTTCAGGCTACTCCGTATTGCCAGAAATGCCACGTCCCTGGCTGTCTGCTGCAGCTACAGGTTCGGCCGTACCCCCTGATAATCCCGAAAAGCGCTTCACACTTTCAGTTGTCCCAACGTCGTCCCCTTGGGCAAGTGGACTTTGGTTGTGCCTGGAAGATCCTTGTCGTAATCAATCTCCAAGTGCTCCTCTGGGATATTCCAGAACTTCATGAGCTGCTCGGGGAATCCATCCAACGTAAATCCACGGTAGGAGAACCGCCAGCCGGGATCGTCTAAATCTTCAGAGCTGGTTACCAGTTGCTCCTTCTCTTGAGCCTTTATGCTCGTGACCACCGGTGGGTCCTTCTCCTCGATTTTGACTCTAATTCGCAGCACCTCGGGAGACTTATTCGGCAGGACGCCAAGGCTGCCTCGGTACGGATCGAGCACGTACTGGATGTACGCGATGGACTTTTCGAATTTTGCCACAGTCTCGATAGCAAATAAGTGCGAGAGAAACTTACTTTTTAGCTTCGATCCCCTGAATTTCCCCTCGTGGTTGAAGTATGCCTCGTAGAACATGCCATTCAGGATATGTGTGGCCCATTCGTCAGGGAACTTCGCAAACTCGCGCCGTAGGTCATTCATGATTGCCTCGGCCCGGCGTTCGCCTCCGTCCGCGCATTGATAGATATTCCGTCCAAGGACAAATGCCTCATCCGAGGTCCGCGTCTTCCAGTCAAGCTTGAAGATTTTCTCTATCGCTGGGTTCTGCGTGTACCAGTTATTTGATCGAAGGGCGGTGATAATCTCTGAGACTTCGTCTCCGTCCCGGAGCGGAAAATCTACGTCTGCACGAGCGACATCGGAGTATGAGTAATGCACCTCCGTGATTAGTAGGACGTTTGATTTCTCAAGTTTGTCGATGATCTTGTCTGCGAATTCCTCAGGGGGTAGCGTTGAGAGGTCCACGTATCCAGTCGTTTTCAGTACTCCCGGCACTTCAACGCTCGTATCAAAGAATGCTGGCAGGATGTACTCGCGGTTCTCGGAGAAGGCTCGGGCCTGGGCATTTGTCCGCTCGTGATTTGTCCACAACTTCCGTTTGTAGTCCTCAGAGATAAACATGACCGTGAAAAACGCCTGATTCTGATACACATCTGACAAGTAGGTGTAGAGGTCCTTCCCCCACAAATTGGTTTCCTCGAACTTGTCATAAAAGACCTTGACACCGCAGTCTTGCAATCTTCTTGCGACATTATCAACAAAATTGCGGTCTTCACCAGCGAACGACAATGCGACGTGATATTTTTTCATGCCTTTACTCCTTTAGCACACTGTCTCAGGCTGCTCGATGACTCAAGCGATGTGCCCTCTGCAGCCGAACAATGTTTAGACTGATCTGCCTCATTCTGAAAAAGCAGAAAGCTTCTTTCTGTATAATGACAATTTCAAATTCACACTCACAGACCAGCCAATTACCTTATTAAAAATAACTTAAACCCGTTAACAAATATTCAGACCTGTCGGGTTATACAGATCAGTCTAAACCGGCAGGAAACAGGTCAACAGGGCTTTTTACTCCATGAGCGCCTTTGTTTAAAACATACGTATAAACCATTGAGGAGTTCACATCATGTGCTTGCAAACGACCCGCATGCCCTGCCACAATAATCGCTTACAGAAAATGTAGCGAAAAAACGGCAAGTCATCATATCACTACTGCACCAAACCGGCAATAACAACGCAACAAAGCGCCGGCTTTCAGCCATTGCACAAAAAAATCAGGGGACGACATTCGCTTCAGTCACTTTTCGCCCCGGCATAACACGGATTTTCGACAATTCCAGACGTCAATACCCCCGACCGACCGGGCCCTCCCCGCCTGGGCTTCACACTCCGCATTTCCCATAAAAACTTAAAGAAAACACCGTCCCCGATTCCCCCAGACGTCGGCTGGAGCGCATTGTTAGCTTTTTCCTGTATCAAATTATGCATTGGCAATCTTGATTCCTAGTGAAATTACTAGCTATCTCGTTGTGGTAGTTTGCTAGCCATTCGTATTTGGATTTTACGCTATTTTCATTAGCTGCAGAGTGAGCATGTTTTATGTTTTCTGAATGGGTTTTAAGCCATTCATCAATATTCTGGCGATAACCTTCGTTCATAATTTTATCTTTATCTTCCGGTGATGCGAGGCGATATTCATCGCGCTGCGATTTTGATCGCTGCCATCCAAGCCCTTCTAAACATATGCTCATATAATCTATGTAGAAATGCTTTTTCCCATTTATTTCCAGTGTTCTAAAAACTCTAGGTATTGGGTCAAAATCATCACGAGCTATTTTCAAAAGTTGTGTTTTAGCAATTAGTCAGGAAAGGCAGAACTGATGCGGTAGGTGTTACCTTGACCAAAAATCAAGGAGCACGGCAAATGAGAACAGAGCAGACCATCATTCCAGAGTTACTTGGCCAAA
>DATMYL010000094.1:0-14125 GCA_035560975.1 Chlorobaculum sp.
GCTTGCAGAACTCCATGATGTTGACCCCTTTCTGGCCGAGTGCCGGACCTACGGGGGGAGCAGGATTCGCGGCTCCTGCAGGAATTTGCAACTTGATGAACCCTACTACCTTTTTTGCCATATTCTATCTCTCTTTCAACAGCTTGAATGAAAACTTGAACTCTGTTATTGCGAAACTGACTTGACCTGTGAGAAATCCAGCTCGGTAGGAGTGCTTCTTCCGAAGAAGTTGATCATGACCTTCACCTTCATTCTTTCAGTGCAGACATCATGAACAATACCGGTAAGCGAGCTGAACGGCCCGTCGATAACCTTGACCGAGTCGCCGACCCTGAACGGGGCTTCAACGACGGAACGATGTTCGACCGTACCTTCGGGAACAAGAATTTTTTCGACCTCGTCGGGACGAAGCGGGGTTGGATTGTCATCAACGCCAAGAAAACCCATGACCGATGGAATATCCATGATCAGGTTCCTTGTCTGCTTGTCAAGAACAGCCTCAAGCAGCACGTAACCAGGAAACGCGTTCTTGGTCAGGCTCCTTTTTTTGCCGTTTTTCACCTCGACAAAGCGTTCGTAGGGAATGTAGACCTGCTTGATCTTCTCAGTCAACCCATGCCTTTCGGCCTCCATCTCGATACCTTCCTTGACCTTGCGCTCATGTCCGGAATAGATCCTGAGGGCGTACCAGTGGAGCTGTGGGGGCTGCTGATCTTCTATCACCTTTTTTTTGGTGCTCATCTCGATACCTCGAAATCCTTAGTCTTACAATAATTGCCCCATCGCAGCATTGATCACCCAGTCCACCGCAAAGGTAAACAAGGCAAGAATGCCCGAAACCGTCAACACCACAACCGTCATATCCTTCACTTCTTCCTGCGTCGGCCACGACACCTTGCGCATCTCGCTCAGGACGTCATGATAGTATTTACTAACTATATCAATGTATTTCTTCATGATTGACCAACGAGGTAAAGATCGTGAACAGCATTCGAATCCAGCCTGCCTGCACGTCAGGAGGGAATCGAACCCCCAACCTGCGGTTTTGGAGACCGCTGCTCTACCAATTGAGCTACTGACGTATAAACGCTCCTCCAGGAACCTGAGCTGATGATCGGATTTGAACCGATGACCTCTTCCTTACCAAGGAAGTGCTCTACCAACTGAGCTACATCAGCATGTCATCAACAAAAAAAACCGTGGGTAGGGGAGGATTCGAACCTCCGAAGACATATGTCGACAGATTTACAGTCTGCTGCGTTTGACCGCTTCGCTACCTACCCAAACATGTACTACGAGCTGGCGATGGGACTCGAACCCGCAACCTGCTGATTACAAATCAGCTGCTCTACCAATTGAGCTACACCAGCAGCTCATAAAAATACAGGGCTGGTAATATAATTTCCAGTATGAATAATGCAAAGAAAAAAATGTCTCAGGAGCGTCCAAATTTATATTTTTTCCTTTGCGCCCGCAAATAAACCCGCAACCCAAACCACGAGCGTTCTTGGCAGAAAACGCTGGGAAAAAACCATTATGCGGTCGAACCGGGTCGGCAGCACATGGATTGAACCGTTGCCGAGACCTCTGCGCACCGCCCTGACGACCACCTGGGGACTCGATATCGGGGAGATGATCCGGCTCCGGTCATGGCCTGCCCTGCTGTAGAACTGGTCATTGTCGATAAAACCTGGACACACAGCGAATATGCGGACGCCGGAACCACGAAGCTCCCCGGCCAGCGCCTCGGTGAGCCTGACCACGAAGGCCTTGGTCGCAGAGTAATAGGCCATGCCCGGCACGCCCTGGAATGCTGCGAGGGATGCGATATTGACAACAGCCCCCCTCCGGCGTTCGATCATGGCCGGCAGAAAGAGACGGCTCATCCCGGCCACGGCCACCATATTGACCATCGCCATCTGGAGAAGCTCCTCCTCCGGCATTCCGGCGAAACAGCCTGCAACGGAAAATCCTGCACAATTCACGAGCTTGTCGACGACAAGCCCCTCCCCTGTGCAAAACTCGAACACACCGGACGGACCGTCCGGATGGCCCAGATCCCGGCTGCACACACGGACATCGACGCCGTGCGACCGTTTCAGCTCCCCGGCCAGCTCCTCGAGCTTCTCCCTGGATCGGGCGACGAGCACCAGATTGTCGCCCGACGCGGCAAAATCGGCTGCAAGCGCCTTGCCGATACCTGTGGAGGCTCCGGTAATCAGCGTGTAATAGTTCATATCGGATCAACCCATTTACCGTTCTGCCTTATCAGTTCGATCAGACGTTCCAAAGCTCCCTCTTCGAGCATGTTCTCCTCGACGCACTCTTTGCCGACGTAGAGGCTGACCCGCCCTTTACCGGAGCCGACGTAGCCGAAATCAGCGTCGGCCATCTCTCCTGGCCCGTTGACGATGCAACCCATGATGCCGATCTTCAGTCCTTTCAGGTGCGAAACCCGCTGTTTGATCAGGGCTGTGGTTTTTTCCAGCTCGAAATAGGTCCTGCCGCAACCGGGGCATGAGATGAACTCGGTTTTCGACATGCGGATCCTTGCCGCCTGAAGGATGTTGAACGCGATACCCACTTCAACACCGGCAGGCAGACCGGTTTCGAGAGCGATCAGATCGCCGATTCCGTCGCAGAAAAGCGTTCCTGCCTGAATTGCGCTTTCGATCAGCACTCCCGAACTGTTCCCTTCCCTGTTGCGATAACGCACTGCCAGGGGATAATCGATGCCAGATTTTTTCAGTTCGAGCGCAAGCTTCCTGACCGGATAGAGCGGCTGGGCGGAAACGATGGAAAGCAGCACGCGCTGAAGCCCTCTGGCCCTGAGCTTGCCGGCCAGACGGGCAAGCACCTCTGCCGGGACGTTTTCCGACGACTTCTCGTGGATAAAGCAGATCTCCACAGCAGCGCCACGGTCATGCATCGTTTCGAAAAGATCGGCACCGAGGCTTTCGCCCTCCACGATATCGAGCCTTGCCCTCGAAACAAGCGGAAGCAGCTTCGTGAAAAGGACTGTATCGGCCGTTGAAACCACTACCCTTTCGCGGAGCTCGCCGAGCGAGTCCAGGAGCTGTTCAAGCGCCGGAAGATCCTCGACGCTGCCGGCACTGACTCCCACAAATTCCGAGCGGATCGAATCGGCCGGTTTTTCGGGATCGAGCCGCTGGAGGATTTCAGCCTTGAGCAGTTCCGGTTCGGCGATCGAGGCTGCTGCCGCGGTTTCGACCCTCGGCAAGGCATCGCCCCCGATCTGCTCGCCTGCACCATCGACCTGACTCGAAGCCCTTCTCGAATAGCTGAACGGTTCGAACGGCAACATCGTATGCCCGGCGTTCTTGCGGCCATGCTCCACGACATGCTTGACAGGAAGATGGGCATTGTCGCCCCTGACGAGATGGTAGTCGTTGTATTTCCTGACGATCGCGAAGCCGACGGGTACCTCATGGACCGGATCCTCGGTCAGGGAAACGCGAATGGTGTCCCCAAGTCCGTCTTCAAGCAATGCACCGATGCCCATGGCCGACTTGATACGCCCCTCGTCGCCGTCACCTGCTTCAGTCACGCCGAGATGCAGCGGGTAAGCATAACGAAGTTCGGCATCGGCCCTGGCCACGAGCAGTCGGTAGGCCTGGATCATGACCCTGACGTTGGATGATTTCATGGAAAAAAGCACGTCATGGTACTTTTCATCCTCGCAAATCCTTGCAAACTCGAGTGCCGCCTCGACCATACCCTCGGGCGAATTGCCGAAACGACTCACGGTACGGTCAGACAGGGAGCCGTGATTTGTGCCGATGCGCATGGATACGCCCAACTCCATTGCCTTCCTGACCAGCGGGGTAAACTCCGTGCGAACCTTGTCCAGCTCCGCCCGGTACTCGTCGTCGGTATAGTCATTGCTGCTGAACTTGGCGCTGGTGGCATAGTTGCCAGGGTTGACACGGATGTTTTCCACAAACTCAACGGCTTTCATGGCCGCCCTGGCCGAAAAATGGATATCCGCGACCAGTGGCGTGCGGATGCCGTCCCTGCGCAGCTGGTCCCGGATGTTCCTCAGGTTTTCCGCATCCTTTTCGGTCGGAACCGTCAGCCGGATGATCTCGCAGCCGGCTTCATACAACCGGCGGCACTGGGCGACCGTCGCCACGGTATCCATGGTATGGGTGTTGGTCATGGACTCTACCCTGATCGGCTGGTATCCGCCGAGGGCGATGTCGCCGAAAGCCACCTCCCGGGTAAAGCGCCGGCGATAACTGTACACAGGCGCCGGATAATCGATGCTATGACCAGCGGTACTGATCTCTTCGGTCATGAAGTCGCTCGTTGAGGTTGATAAGCAAAAAGACACGATGTTTTTGAAGGTAGGCAATGACCGGCACAAATAAAAGCCGGACGGACGCCCCCTCCGCCTTCAAGTGGCTGGCCTGCACTTTCCGGAATTAACGACTATCAATAAACTATTTATCTCGAGTCGCTGTTAGGCTGTTTACACCCCTAATCTCCCATTTTTGTTCCCCCGATATACACAGGGCAGTACCGCTTTTGAGCTGTAGACCTCCCGCAATGATAACGTAGTATATCGAACAACAAAACGGAGACCAAAATGAGCACCATGTACCGGTTGATCCTCTTTGTGGCAATGACGCTTGTCGGCATGAAAGCCGCATACGCAGAAGAGTTCAGCGTCAAAATCATGACGAGGGATAACAAACCTGTCGGATCTTATCTGGCCGATGGCAACGGCATGACCTTGTACTGGAAAAAGCATGACTCCCCCGGAAAAAGTACCTGCACCGGCCCTTGCGTCGATAACTGGCCTGCCGTCAACCTCCCGGCGACCATGACGCTGCCGCCGAAACTGAAAGCCTCCGACTTCGGTTCCATTCGAAGGGCTGACGGCGTGACACAGTCGACTTTCAGGGAATATCCGCTCTATTACTACGTCCAGGACAAGGCGCCTGGCGATGTCAAGGGACAGGGGGTGAACAACGAGTTCTACGTCGTCAATCCGGAGTTCTTCCCGCCGCGCGACCCTGGCACCCTCTACGGTAAACATTGACCAACAACAAGCTCAGCTCTCAGTCCTTACTGTCCCTGTGTAAACATAAAGCGGCTGTCTCTCGTATTGCTATCCGTGAAAGCCGCTTTATGTTTTTGTATAAATTTGAAAGGACCAACAGGATATAGAGGGGGCAAGAGGAAAGGATGATGAAGCAGCGCCTTTTCATTTCCCGGGAACGCCGAACTCCTGGCTTGCCAATACAAAAAAAAGCTGCCTCACCTTGACTTTTGAGACAGCCGCTTTACTTATCGTCATAAATTCCGCGAATATCGGGGCTACGGCCTGATGATGAACACTGTCTCCCCTTTCTTCCGGAAATTGTACTTCTCCCTGGCTGCCTTTTCTATGCTGTCAGGATTATAGGCATGTTGTATCGTACCCTGATCTGCAACAATTTTCTTCTGCTGCTCGGCTTGACGCTTCGCGAGCTGGCGATGTTCCAGCTCCATGCTGATACGCGTCACCAGCCCGAAATCGCCAAAAATAAACCAGAACGCAAACAGGGCCAGGCCTGCCTGAATAACAAATTTCTTCGGATTCGACCGGATATAGTCCCAGATCTCCGTGAGATATCTTGTCATGGTTCTGATAGGGTGACGTTGCGCATATGGCACGTCGATAGATCGATGACCGTTCGACGTGCCGTCTGCCTCATTAAACTTTTTTTGATACGGAAAAGCCGAAACCGCCAGAATCAGACCCTGAAGGCCTTGATACCCGGATAAGCGGCCGTGCTGCCGAGCAGCTCTTCGATCCTGAGCAGTTCGTTGTATTTGGCCATACGATCCGAGCGCGACATGCTGCCCGTCTTGATCTGGCCGGCGTTGGTCGCTACGGCAATCTGGGCGATGGTAGTATCTTCGGTTTCGCCGCTGCGGTGGCTGATGACCGAGGTATAACCATTGCGTTTTGCAAGTTCTATCGCCTGAAGGGTTTCGGTCAGGGTACCGATCTGGTTGACCTTGATCAGGATGGAATTGGCGACACCGCGTTCGATTCCTTCGGCAAGGCGCTTGCTGTTGGTGACGAACAGGTCGTCCCCGACAAGCTGGACCCTGTCGCCGATTTTTTCAGTCAGCATCTTCCACCCTTCCCAGTCGTCCTCGGCCATACCGTCTTCGATCGAAATGATCGGGTACCTGCTAGCCCAATCGGCCCAGTAATCGGACATCTCTGCGGAATCAAGCTCACGTTTCGACGACTTCTTGAAGACATATTTTTTCTTTTCGGTGTCGTAGAACTCAGAGCTGGCAGGATCGAGGGCGATCATCACGTGGGCGTCACCCAGGCCTCCCTTGTCTGTCGGGGCGCCAGCCTTGTAACCAGCCAGGCCGATAGCCTCGATGACCAGTTCGATAGCCTGCTCGTTGGACTGGACGTTCGGGGCGAATCCTCCTTCGTCACCTACAGCTGTGCTCAACCCGCGATCGTGCAGCAGGGCCTTGAGCGAATGAAATACTTCGGCTCCACATCTCAGTGCGTCGGCATAACAGCCAAATCCGATGGGCATGATCATGAATTCCTGGAAATCGACTGTATTGTCGGCATGGGCTCCGCCATTGAGCACGTTCATCATCGGAACAGGGAGCGTTTTTGCCGTCGTACCGCCGATATAGCGATAAAGCGGCAGACCGCTGAACTCCGCTCCAGCCTTTGCGCAGGCGAGAGAGACCCCGAGGATGGCATTGGCGCCAAGTTTCGATTTATTGGGAGTTCCGTCCAGGGCGATCAGGACCGCATCGATCTCTTCCTGTTCGGTCACGTCCATGCCCTGCAACGCATCGTTTATCAGAGTGTTAACGTTTTCGACTGCCTTGAGTACACCTTTTCCGAGATAGACGCTCTTGTCCTTGTCCCTGAGTTCGACAGCTTCATGGACGCCGGTCGAGGCTCCGCTTGGAACTGCCGCGCGGCCAAAAGAACTTTCAGTATAAACATCCACTTCGACGGTAGGATTGCCTCTCGAATCCATGATCTGACGGGCATGGATCTTCCTGATGATTGACATGATGCAGTGATTTAGGGTTAAATGAAGAACAGAATAAAAAGATACGGAATGGTGTGCATTGTTCGGGCAACGATACTTCATTTTATGCCTTTCACAGTACCTTTTCATATCGGCAGCGGCACCAAATACAATTTTTTTATGTAATTTTTTTGAAACATGCCGGAGGCGGACTCCCTGTATGATCTTTCGGCGCAAAATACTGGTGAAAGCAGACGGCTCGATCACCAACATTTAAATCAAGGAGTACTTACATGCAAGTTGTTCCAACGGATCAATTGAGGAACATTGTCGTTACCGGCCATTCCGGGACGGGTAAAACCATGCTGTGTGAAGCGCTGGCCCTGAGCATGGGAGCTATCAACCGACTCGGCAGCATCGATGAAGGCTCGACCCTGTCAGATTATGCTGCAGACGAGACAGAAAGAAAACACAGCCTTAATACCAGCCTCATCCATGGATTCTGGAATGAGAAAAAAATAAATATCATCGACACGCCCGGTCTTCTCGATTTCCACGGAGACGTCAAATCGGCCATGCGCGTAGCCGATACGGTACTGATCACAGTCAACGCGGCGGCCGGTGCCGAAGTCGGGACGGACACCATCTGGGAGTATACAAAAGAGTACTACAAACCGACCATGTTCGTACTTTCCAGGCTCGATGCCGAACGTGCAGACTTCAATGGTACCGTTGATGCGCTGCGCGACCATTTCGGGCACCTGGTCACTCCGATCCAGTTTCCTGTCGATGAGGGACTCGGACACCATATCCTGATCGATGTACTGATGATGAAGCAGCTCGAATTCAGCCCCGACAAACCAGGCAACATGGTGGTCACCGAAATTCACGACCTTTACAGGAAAAAGGCCGAAGAACTTCACCAGCAACTCGTTGAGGCTGTCGCTGAAACCGACGAGGAGCTGATGAACCGCTTCTTTGAAATCGGTAATCTGACAGAGGACGAACTCAGGGCAGGCATCAAATCGGCATTGGTGACCAGGACATTTTTCCCGGTTTTCTGCGCATCACCCCTTCACCTCATCGGCACCGAACGCCTCCTGAACGCCATCGTCAACCTCTGCCCTTCGCCGATCGAACGCGGCCCCGAACACGCGTACTGCACGGTCAATAACGACGACAAGCTCCTCCAGCCAGATCCGGACGGACCGACTATCGCTTTCATCTTCAAGACCATGTCTGAACCGAGGGTAGGCGAAATCTCCTACGTCAGGGTCTATTCGGGCCATATCGAAAGTGGTCATGAACTGGTTGACGCACAAACCGGCCAGATTGAAAAACTCGGCCAGGTCTATACGATGCTGGGACAGAAAAAGATTCCTGTCGACAAACTCGTTGCCGGCGATATCGGCATGGTGGTAAAGCTCAAGGATTCCCATACGAACGACACGCTCGCCGATAAAGGAATAGACTGCCGTATCAGCCCTATTCTTTTCCCGGAACCGGTGCTCTCATCGGCTATCGTTCCGGTCGCACAGGGCGACGAAGAGAAGATCTCGGCAGGACTGCACCATCTCCACGAAGAGGACCCGAGCTTTGCCATCGAGCACGACGTCGAGTTCAACCAGACGATCCTGAAAACTCTCGGCGAAACTCATCTGGACATCATCATCAGCCGTCTCCTGAACAAGTTCAACGTCAAGGTTGAGGTTGCCCCGATCAGGATCCCTTATCGCGAAACAATCAGGGTTTCCGCCTCAGCACAGGGCAAGTACAAGAAACAGTCAGGCGGACGCGGCCAGTACGGAGACGTCTGGGTACGCGTCGAACCTTCGGCGCGCGACTCCGGATTCGAATTTGCGAGCGAAGTAGTCGGAGGCGTCGTACCGACCCGATACATCCCGGCTGTCGAAAAAGGGCTTCGTGAATCTATCATCGAAGGACCGCTTACCGGCTATCCGGTTGTCGATATGAAAGCTGTGGTCTATGACGGTTCGTTCCATCCGGTCGACAGCTCTGAATTCGCATTCAAAATTGCCGCAGGCATGGCCTTCAGGGCAGCCTGTGAAAAAGCGAAGCCGCTGGTACTTGAACCGATCTATTCGCTCAGGGTGCAGACTCCCGACCAGTTCACCGGGGAAATTGTCGGCGATATCTCGAGTAAACGGGGAAAGATTCTCGGCATGGATTCAGATACGCGATTCCAGATCATCAGGGCGCTGATACCGCAGGCAGCTCTTTCGACATTTCATCACGCACTGACGCGCCTGACCCAGAGCCGCGCCCGTTACAGCTATGCTTTCGACCACTATGAGGAAGCTCCTGCAGACATAGTGAGTCATTTGATCGCAGAAAAGGAAAAAACGAAGAACGAACACTGAGCGGGGGAGAGGAAATGTAAGAGATGGACGGGATGGACGGAATGGACGAATGTGGGAGATGGACTTAATGGACGAGGGATAAAGAGCCTTCGGCAGTCATCCACAAATTTTCTTCTTGTCCATCCTGTCCATTCCGTCCACTCTGTCCATTCCGTCCTTTCCGTCCATCCTGTCCATTCCGTCCATCCTGTCCATCCTGTCCATCCTGTCCATCCTGTCCATTCCGTCCATTCCGGCCATTCCGGCCATTCCGGCCATTCCGGCCATTCCGGCCATTCCGGCCATTCCGGCCATCCCGGCCATTCCGGCCATTCCGGCCATTCCGTCCATTCCGGCCATTCCGTCCATTCCGGCCATTCCGGCCATTCCGGCCATTCCGTCCATTCCGTCCATTCCGTCCATTCCGGCCATTCCGTCCATTCCGTCCATTCCGTCCATTCCGGCCATTCCGTCCATTCCGTCCATTCCGTCCATTCCGTCCATTCCGGCCATTCCGTCCATTCCGTCCATTCCGGCCATTCCGTCCATTCCGGCCATTCCGTCCATTCCGGCCATTCCGGCCATTCCGTCCATTTTCTTCTTCAGCTACAACATCCCGACCAGCGAAAGAATTTTCAACCACCAGACCATCCAGACAGCTTCGAAGATATTCTTTCTTGTCATCTTGGACTTACCGACGCTCCTGTCGACGAATATGATTGGTATCTCACGGATGACAAAACCTTTTTTCCAGGCCCGAAAATTCATCTCTATCTGGAACGAGTAGCCCTGGGAATGAACCCTGTCGAGATCGATCGACTTCAGCACTTTCGCATCGAAACACTTGAAACCTCCTGTTGGATCCGAAATCGGCATCCCGGTTATTATTCGGGTATAGATACTGGCAGCCTTTGAAAGGATAAGCCTCGACAGTGGCCAGTTTACCACATTGACCGTATTGTTCATGTATCGGGAACCGATAACGATATCGGCATTATCCATGGATTCAAGCAGGAGGCTTATGGATGCCGGATCGTGCGAAAAATCAGCATCCATTTCTATAATGCGGCTGTATCCTCGATCGAGGGCATAGCGGAACCCCATGAGGTATGCCGTACCGAGGCCAAGTTTCGACGGTCTGACCAGAAGTTTGACGCGCGGTTCATTTTCTGTGATCCGCTTTACGATACTTGCAGTTCCGTCAGGCGAACTGTCATCGATGACGACTATATCAAGCTGCTCGTCGAACTTTTCGAGAATTGTTCTGAGTAGCCGCTCGACATTGTCCGCCTCATTATAGGTCGGTACAATGACCAGTGTCCTGCATGACATACCTTCTGATCGGTCTTGATTTTTGTAGAGTTGATCTTTTACGCTCTAATCTATTGGGCATATCGATAAATCTGTTTCTGGATACGGTCAGCAATATCAGCCACCATAAAGTCCTCTTTTACAGGACTGTATCTCCGGGATAATGTCACATTATCGATTTCCGTATCCTCGATCAATCGGCACTCCTTATTGCCGCTTTCGCGCTTCATGTTCTTTCGACGTCAAGATATCTCTACGACTTGCAGAGTTTGCTTTTGTCTGGTCATGGAATTCCCCGAAATAAAAAAAAGCATTGCTTCGGTAAAAGCAATGCTTTTTGTCTCGTTGGATCGGCTCGTCGAACGCTTATCTGACCTCGCGATGAAAGCGATGCAGAAAACGAAGATCGAAATCGAGCCTGTCTGGCGGTGTAAAGCTGAAATCCAGTATCTCTCCATCCGGAAGCACCTCAACGAGGGCACCTGATGGACATTCGTCTCCAGAGAAACATGCTGAACATGAAATGCAGGCAACCTGGTCAATGTAGCATCGGAAGCCACCCTCCTGTACATCGCCATAGAACTTGTATCCAATGGCATTGACCTTCGGAGGACACTTGTCCAGGCACAGGCCGCAGCCTACGCAAAGATTTTCAATAATGAAATAGTGCTTCTTGGCACGCGGCTCGGCTTTTTTCAGCGGTGTTCCTGCTGGTGCGGCTTTAGCAGCAGGTGCGGCAGGCGCGGCACTCGGTGCGGCTTTCGCAACCGGTGCACCAGGTGCAGCCTTTGCGGCTGGCGCGCCCTTTGCGGCAGGTGCTCCCTTTGCGGCCGGAGCCCCTTTGGCGGCAGGTGCGGCGCCCGGTGCGGGCTTGGCAGCCGGCTTGACATAAGGAAGAGCCGATTCCTGGCGGACGCCAGAGCGTCCAAGATTCGTGTTCAGAGGCTCGAGCCTTCCCTTGCCTGACTGTTTCGCAGCAGGAGCCGCGGCCTTGGGTGCAGCCGGAGCCTTGGGCGCTGCCGGGGCACCCGCTTTCGGTGCAGCTGGAGCGCCTTTAGGAGCAGCTTTCGCTACTGGTTCAGGTGCCTGGTTTTTATTCTCTACAGGTTCGGCCATAAAAACCCCCCTCTCTAATTTTTTACGTGGTAAACGTTTATTGCTCAAGAAGGTCGAAGGGGCAGACGCCCCTTCGTACCGTTATGTTACGCAATCAGTTTCATCAGCATATCGACCACCTGGGCCAGCATCTGCTGACCTGACGCTGCTGCGTGGCTGACAGGCGGAGGCAGAGGCGAATTTGTCTGATAGAAGCCGTTGGCAATGAACAGGAACACCAGCATGAAGGTACCGCCAAAGTACAGGAACGTACCGGCAAGCTTGGAGTCCGAAATCGTCAGCACCGGGAACCTGAACGATACATCCCTGTTGAGGAACTTCTTGCCCAGCCAGCGGACGGTGCGGGTCTGGACGTCAGCACCTTCAAGGCGTGAACCGCGATCCTCAAACCACACTGCGAAGCTGATGAACCACACCAAGTGACCGATCATGAGGATGGTCGACAGGTGCGAGCTCGAGAAGATCGTCACAGTCTCAGTCCAGAAGTAGTAGAAGATACCGGACGTATAGTGATGCTGCAGATGCGCGATCGAATCCCAGGCCTTTGCATCGGCAGCAGGCACGCCATACATCATCGAAGCGATCCATGCACCGTCAATGTACCAGCAGACTGCTGACAGACCCTTGACCCCCCAGAGCATTGCAAACCAGAGCTGGTCCTGAATGGAAACGCCGCAGGTACCACCGTAAACCGGTCCGAGGCAAGGGAAAGAATAAGAGTTCTTCTTGAGGCCGAGGTCATCCCACAGCGGAGATGTATGTGCGAAGAAGGCGATACGGACGAGAGCGATCAGCGAGAAGAGCGAACCGGCCGTAATGACGTGGGCCATAACCCAGTCGTTGATGCTTGGATCGGCGAACATCCACTGGAAAATCGGCAGAGGCTTCAGCCAGTAGAACGACATCATGATGTTCGTTCCGAAGAGGTTCAGCTCGCAGATCGTGTTCCATACGATGACGGCATAAACGGAAAGCATCGTCGAGAAGCAGAGCGCCATAACAGTACCGAGGATCTTGACCTGGACTTCCTGGTCGCGGCCCTTGGTGATCCAGATTGACTTGATCTGGTTGTAGATGCCGTTCAGCTGGATCTTGAGGAGGTACTGGCCGCCATGGTACACACCTGCGAATACGTAAAGCACGCCGCAGATGATGTGGTTGAAGGTAATGAGGTTGGTCACGACCCTCGACATACCGAATGCTTCGCCGTTTCTCGGCAGAATGGCATAAGGAGCAAACTCTGCGAACTCCTTAGAACCTGAGATGACCTTGCCGCCCTGCTCAACGAAGTTGAAGCTGACGCGGTTGAACGGTTCACCATAGATGTAGAAGACGAGTTTGTCGAGCTCTTTGTAATAAGGAGCGAATGAGGGCTGCTGGAAGGCCACGAAAGCGATGACACCGAGTGCGATGTTGATGTAGCCGATGGCGGTCAGGTGGACCGAGAAAGCGGCTTTCATGTCATCATTCAGGTGAATGGCGGCATTCGGAGGATTGTTCCACCAGTAGATCCCCAGGGCGAAGAAGACCACAAACCACACGAAAGACATGAAGGTTTCGGAATTGATCGTCTGGAAATCGGGAATTGGAGCGAACCCGAGGACAAGCCACATCAGAAGACCCCAGCCAAGGAAGAGCAGCGACATGTAGACAGCGTGTGGCCCGAGCGCTTCTTTGTAGGACTTCGCGCTGGTGCCGCTGAAAACAGCGTCACCGAACACACCAAGGAACCTGAAATCACGGAAGTTACCTGCACGACCCGTGAACGGATTGGTCAGGTTGTGAGTCCAGTGGCGCCATCCGCCGAAAAGCAGGATGGAACCTGAAATAAAGTGAAACAGCGCCCAGCCGATAAGCTTGGTGCCGGCAAACTCGAGATCGCTGGTTTTGGTACTGTATGTATCAATTCCAAGCGAAACCATTCGCGGCTTGATGGTCAGATAAAACCAGTTGTCGTGGAAACCGGGTGCACCCCAGGGAAAAACCTGGATGCCCGACAGGTAGTAAATCGCCATGATGAAGCCGAGCACACCGAGCAGGGCGAGATGGCCACCCACCACCTGTTCGTCATCGACTTTTTCGGTATCGAAGATCTGGTACCACTTCGTCGAGCGCGTTTCTGTTCGCTGAAACAGAAAACGTCTCATCTTGGCGGCATCCTGTTCTTTAATGACCGATGCTCCGCCTGGCGCGCCATTTGCCTTTGGAGCAGGTACATTCCCCTTGGGAGGAGGTACCGTCCCCTTCGGCTTGACCCCTGCGGGATTCACTTGTTCAGCCATTGTATTCTCTCCTTTGTTTGGA
>DATMYL010000095.1:0-3486 GCA_035560975.1 Chlorobaculum sp.
TGCCTTGCCGACATCAACCCTAAAGACGTCATCAACGACCTCAGACTGGAGCGAGAATCATGCCTGACATGCGTTTCACAATCCCCGGACAAGATCTGAACCTCGAGCCGTTCGCCGGCAGGATCCCGGACTTCCAGAAAAAGTCCGAGGTGATGATCACCGACAAGGGTTATAAGTGCAGGATCACCAACATCGTGCCGCTTTCCGGGCTCGAACGGCTGTTCCAGCTCCGTATCATCGATCCTCTCGAACGGGAGGTGTTCAACTTCAGGCCCGGCCAGTTCCTCATGCTCGAAGTGCCGGGATACGGCGAAGCGCCCATATCGATCTCGAGTTCGACCAGCAACCATGAGTTCATCGAGCTCTGCATCCGCAAGGCCGGCCATGTGACTTCGGCGCTCTTCGAAGCTCGCCAGGGGGCATTCGTCTCCATCAGGGGGCCTTTCGGTACCGCGTTTCCGATGGCGCAGATGCAGGGGAAAAACGTCCTGCTGATCGCAGGCGGACTCGGTATCGCCCCGTTGCGCGCACCTCTCTTCTGGATCACCGACCACCGCGACAGGTACAAGGATGTGTTCCTGCTGTACGGCGCCAAAGAACCGTCGCAGATGCTGTTCGAGTACCAGTTCGAAGAGTGGCAGAAGGTCAGCCATGTGCAGATGCGCACCATCGTCGAGAAACCCGATGAATCATGGACCGGCCGGAGCGGCATGATCACCGCCCTGCTCGACGAATTCACTTTCGACACCAAGGAGACCTACGCCATTGTCTGCGGCCCGCCGATCATGTTCAAGTTCGTCTGCAGCCACCTTGACCGCATGGGCATCCCGATGAACCGGATGTTCGTGTCGCTCGAGCGCCGCATGCACTGCGGAATGGGCAAATGCTGCCGCTGCATGGTCGGCTCGACCTTCACCTGCCTGGACGGCCCTGTGTTCGACTACTGGTCGGTAATGAACCTCAAGGAAGCGATTTAGGAAACACTCATGAACCATCTCGGTTTTGCAATGAACAAGGTGAAGATCGGATCTTTCGATTTCACCTGCTGCGAAGGGTGCCAGCTCCAACTGGCCAACAAGGAATCGACCCTTCCGGACTTCCTCAACCTGCTCGACATCCGCAACTTCAGGGAGATCTCCTCGGAGCGGCACGACGACTACGACATCGCCCTGGTCGAAGGGAGCATCACCCGCAGAGACGAAATCGAGCGCCTCAAGGCAATCCGCGCCCAGGCCAAGGTTCTTATAGCCTTCGGCGCGTGCGCCTGCTTCGGCGGGGTCAACAGCCTCAAGAACCGCATCCCGCAGGATGAAGCCATCCGGGAGGTCTATGACGGCAAAGCGATCGAGACGATGCCCTCCATGAAAATCAGCGACATCGTCCAGGTCGATTTATCGATCCCCGGCTGCCCTGTCTCCAAAGAAGAGGTCGAGCGGATAGTGGTCGGCGTCATCACACGCTCGCAGGTCAGCCTGCCGAAATATCCGGTCTGCGTGGACTGCAAGCAGCGGCTCAACACCTGCCTTTTCGATCTTGGCGAAGTCTGCCTCGGGCCCATCTCCAGGGCCGGTTGCGACGCCGTCTGCCCCACCGGCAAGACCCCCTGCCTCGGCTGCCGGGGCCCGGCCGATGACATCAACTTCCCCTCGTTCAAACAGCTGGTCATCGACAAGCAGCTCAGCACGGCCGATATGAGGGAAAAGCTCTCATTCTACAACGGGTTCGTAGACTACCTTGACAAATGAACGTTGATTTCAACATCGATGTCCGCCACCTCACAAGGGTAGAAGGGCACGGCAACATCCACATCTCGGTCAAAAACGGGAAACTCGCTGAAGCGACATGGGCCGTGATCGAAACACCCAGGTTCTTCGAAGTCATGGTCAAGGGGGTAAGCGCCGAACGGGCGCCATTCCTGACATCGAGGATCTGCGGCATCTGCTCGATCAGCCACTCGCTGGCCAGCATCCGGGCGCTCGAACGCGCCATGGAGATCGAACCGCCCGAAACCGCCAGGATCATACGGCTGCTGGCCATGCACGGCGAGACCCTGTCGAGCCATGCGCTGCATCTTTTCTTCCTCGCCGCGCCCGATTTCCTGAACGTGCCGAGCGCCGTACCGATAATGCAGTCGCACCCGGAAATAGTCGAAGCGGGGCTCATGCTCAAGGAGCTCGGCAATACGCTGAGCATCGTCACGACCGGACGCGCCACCCACCCGGTCAGCCTCGTGCTGGGCGGAGTGAGCAAGGCGCCGTCGAAACAGCAACTGCTGGATCTCAAAAAGATGATCGTCGAACGCAAGCCGGCGCTCGACAAGACAACTGCGTTTTTCAGGACGCTGACTCTGCCGGACTTCGTCCGCGAAACCGAATTCATTTCGCTGCGCAACGGTTCGAGCTACCCCTACATCGGCGGAGACCTGGTATCTACGGACGGAGTCGTACACGACGAAAACGACTACCTGCTGATGACCAACGAGTACCTGACGGATTTCTCGACCTCGAAATTCACGAAAGTCAGCCGCCAGTCCTCCGCGGCCGGCTCACTGGCACGCTTCAACAACAACTACGACCTGCTCGGGCCGCGCGCCAGGGAAGCAGCAGCATCGTTCAGGCTCGAACCGGTCTGCCACAACCCGTTCATGAACAACGTCGCCCAGCTCGTCGAGTGCCACCAGATCATCGAAGAAGCCGAATCGATCATAGACCAGCTGCTCGACGACGACCTCCGAGACATCAGGGTTGACTACAAACCGAAGGCAGGAGCGGCCACCGGGGCCGTGGAAGCGCCGAGAGGCGTTCTGTACCACTACATGGAGACCGACGACGAAGGAAAGGTCACCAAAGCCGACTGCATCATCCCGACCACGCAGAACAACGCCAACATCCACTACGACCTGCACGCCCTGGCCGAACAGGCCCTGGCAGAAGGCAAAAGTGAACAGGAGACCGAAAAACTCTGCGTGATGCTGGTAAGGTCGTACGACCCGTGCATTTCATGCTCGGTGCATTAAGAAGAAGAGGGAAAACTCAAGGGACCAAAAGGACATAAAGGACCAAAGGGACATAAAGGTTGAAGAATATTATTCCTTCTTGTCCTTTATGTCCCTTGAGTCCCTTTGGTCCTTTTCTTTACAGTCCTTTTTCTTTCTCTTAAACGATCTCTACAAGCTCCAAATCGAAATTCAAATCAAAGCCTGCCATCGGGTGGTTCGCGTCGAGCGTCACGGTCGTTTCGCTGACGTCGACGATCATCACCACGGCTTGGTCGCCGTCGGCAAGGCCGAGCTGAAGCTGCTGGCCGATTTCGAGTTCGAGGTCCGCCGGAAGCCGATCGCGCCCAATCTCTGCGACAAGCTCCTCGCTGCGCGGTCCGTATGCCTTGTCGGCGGGAATGTTGACGGTTTTCTTATCGCCCGGCTCCATGTCGATCAATGCCTGATCGAAGCCCGCGATCACCTGGCCGATGCCGATGGTGAATTGC
>DATMYL010000096.1:0-19521 GCA_035560975.1 Chlorobaculum sp.
CCAGGGGCTATTTCGAGCTCTTCAGCCGCTGTGCGGACAATTTCGGCAACGAGCTTCTGATTTCCCGATTCGAGAACGACCCCTTTTCTTCCTCCCGAGTCGAATATTTCAGCAACCCGGCACTCAATGAGGTTTCTTGCACTTATCGCTTCAGGATTTTTCTTGAAGAGGATGATGTCGCGTGACGACAGTTCGAACAGCGATTCACCTTCCTGCCGGCCGTAGGAGACGATCAGGCTGCTGTTTCCCCAAAGGTAGTGGTACAGCCCCTCCCGCATGACGGGATCTTTCAGGCGCAAAAGGTTCATGTAGCCGTGCGGACTGAGGGCCATGTTGTCGCGGGCAAGTTTGTCGGGAGTCGAAACGCCAGAGATCTGTCCGTCCTGGACGACGAGTACCCGGTCGGTCATCAGCTGCATCTCGGTGATCGAGTGCGATATGAAGAGGTAAGGGATCCTGAACTCCTCGCTGACGCTTCTCAGGTAGGGGATGATCTGGTAGCGCAGGGAGTCGTCGAGCGCCGAAAGCGGTTCATCCATGATCAGGAGGCGCGGGTTGGCAAGCACGGCCCTGCCGAGGGCGACGCGTTGTTTTTCCCCGCCGGAAAGGTTGCCCACCCCGCGCTGAAGCAGGTGCTCCAGGTTCAGTACCTTCGTCAGGGCCTCCGGGCTGATCTTACGGTTTTCGGGGCGGCAGCGTTTATAGCCGTAAAGAAGGTTCGCCTTGACTCCGAGGTGCGGGAAGAGCATGGCCTGCTGGAAAACGAGCGCGATGCGACGCTTTTCAGGGGAGATGTCGATGCTTTTCCGGCTGCTGTAAAAGCAGTCGTCGTCGAGATACAGCTCCCCCGAATTTGGGTGGAGAAGGCCCGCGATCAGATGCACAAGGGTCGATTTGCCGCTTCCCGAGGAGCCGAATATGCCGATTCGCTCGCCGGAAATCTCACTGTTCATCCTGAGCGAAAACTCTCCAAGCCGTTTTTCGATGTCGATACGGAGCTTCATGAACCCCTCCCGTTCTCGAGTTTTTTGCCGATTCCTTCATGCACGAAAAGGATGGCGACAGAGAGCACGACTGAAACGAGGCAGAGCGACAGGGCCATGGAGGTGCCGGTCGGGGAGCTTGCATAATCGTAAATGGCAAGCGGGATGGTCTGGGTCAGGCCGGGTATGTTGCCTGCCACGATGATGGTCGCCCCGAACTCTCCGAGACTCCTGGCGAACATAAGCGATGAGCCGGCGAGCATTCCCCGGAATGAGAGAGGCAGGACGATGGTCGCCAATGTGTCGTACCATGGAGCCCCGAGGCTTCGGGACGCCTGGAGAAGCTGCCGGTCGATCGAATCCATGCCGAGCCGGACCGATCGCACCAGCAGGGGAAAGCCGACGGTCGCCGAGGCGATGACGGCGGCTTTCCAGGTGAAGATGATCTCTATGCCGGCTGCCCTGAGCGCCGAGCCTGCCCAGCCGTTTTTGCCGAGCAGGAGCAGCAGGAAATAGCCGATCACCACCGGAGGCAGGGTCAGGGGCAGGTTGACCAGCACTTCGAGAAGCACCTTGCCCCTGAACTTTCCGAACACTAACAGTCCGGCCACGGCGAAGCCGAACGGCAGGGAGATGACCGTCGCCGTAAGGGCGATTTTCATCGACAGGACGATGGCTGAGATATCTGACGGAGTCAGGTTCATGTACTGCTTCAGACTGGTTGTTTTTGACTTATTTCAGGACGAACCCGTACTTTTTCAGGATCGATCTGGCTTCACCGCCCTGCAGCCATTCGATAAAGGCTTTCGCCTCGCTGTTTTTTGCGCCGGCAGAGGTCAAAGCCATAGGGTACGTCACCCTCGAATAGAGTTCAGCCGGTACGGTGAACAGGATTTTTGCCTTTTTAGCCTGCAGCGCATCGGTACGGTAAACGAAAGAGCCGTCCACTTCGCCAAGTTCGGCATACATCAGGCACTCCCTGACATCCTTGCCCATGACCAGTTTGCCTGCAAGCTTCTGGTCGAGACCGGACTTCTTGAGAGCCTGCATTGCGTAATCACCCGCCGGAACGCTTTTCGGGCTGCCGATTGCGATCTTGTCGAGGCCGGCCAGATCCTTAATGCCGGTGACTTTTTTCGAAGTGGCGCCTGCAAAAACGAGCAGGTTATAGGCAAAGTTTTTCTCGCTTGAAGCGTCAACCAGGTTTTTGTTTTTCAGGTAATCCATCCACTCGGAGCTCGCAGAAATGAACAGGTCGGAGGGGGCTCCGTTCTCGATCTGACCGGCAAGGGCTCCTGAAGACCCGAAATTTTTCACGAACGTGGTGCCGGGGTGTTTTGCCGTGTACTTTTCGGTCATTTCATTGATGCTCTCCTTCAGGCTAGCTGCCGCCGAGAGGTTGACCTGGCCGGCCATCGCCGGCATGGCCGTCGTCATGAAGGCACAAAGAAGCATGACGATGCGCCGGAAGGAGCGTTGCATTGTTTTCATCGTTATTATGGTTTGTGGTTGATGACTGCAGAAATATCTGATGGTTTGCCGAAATAGACCGAAGACAACACGATGATGTCGATGCCTGTCGCTGCGTAGGCGGCGGCATTGTCGGCATTGATGCCTCCTGCGGCAGAGATGGCCACGCCCGGATATGCCGCTCGGATATCGAGCACCAGTTTCGAGAGTGCCGCGATGGACATTTTGTCGACCTGCACGATGTCGGCTCCGGCTGCGGCAATGCTGAGCGCCTCTTCAGGCGTCTGGGCCTCCACGATGATCCGCTGTTCAGGAGCACTTGTTTTCAACGCCGGAAGATTTTCGAGAAAGGGTTCTAGCCCGCCGAGAAAAACGGTGTGGTGCGGGAACACGAGGATCGATTCCGACAGGCCGAGCCGATGGGGAAGTGCGCCGCCCGCCATGATCGCCTTTATGGCCACTTTTTTTGTGCCGGGAAACGACTTTCTCGTCGTTACGACGCTGACGTCCGGGTTGGCCGCGCGGGCACGCTCCACGATAGCCCTGGTCCGGGTAGCAATGCCGGAAGCATATTCCAGAAGGTTGAGCGCCGCCTTCCATCCCGCATGCAGGGCTCCTGCCGAACCTTCAGCCCTGAGTATCAGGGTGCCTGGTTCTGTGATGGTTCCCGACGGGATCGAAAAGAGTAGTTTCGCCCCGCATTTTTCCAGTAGCCGCACAGCCTCTTCCGTGCAGCAGACCACGGTCCGTTCGCGAGTCGTAAACGATATTTCCCCTTCGTGGCCGTCAATACCGAGCAGGGTGGTCGTCAGGTCGCCGAATGGAACGTCCTCTTCGAGAAAACGTTCTATTTCTATATCAGGAATACGGTAATACATCTGTTTCGTAAGGACGTTATGTTGTTGAAGTTATATCGTTAAGCGCATTTTCTGTCGCTACTGAATTCTTGCACCCGATAATCAGTTAAGGGAATACGTGTCGTAATTTGTCCGGTTGTTGGATAATTCCGACTGTTGCCTAATAAAATAAGGATTATATAATATTGATCCTAAATAAATCAGACTGATGACGGTTTTGGTGTCGACTTTATCTACGTTTGTGTCGTATTGCCCCAAGGACTCCCTTTAACTTCAACTCATTTCGCTGTGCAATATAGGTTATAACGGAAAATAATGAAACACGCTCCTGACGGCAGCCCGGATCAATTGACGTTATTCGAATACGTCAGGAAAGACGATAAATAGATACCACCTCAGATCCGCCTCCCTGATTCGGCCCTTTTTTCTTATACTTTACGTAGTGTCGGCGGGGTTGTGCCGGGTCTGGACAGTTTCGCCCTGTAAAATGGTAACGATGAATGAAAACGGTAACTGATGGCTGAATCGATTGTACGTCTCGAGGGTATCCGCAAGGAGCTTGAACTGTCGAAAGATGTACGGCAGACGATCATTCCCAACCTTTCGCTCGATATCTTCGAAGGGGAGTTCGTTGCCATAACCGGGCCTTCCGGTTCCGGTAAATCGACCCTGCTTTACATCATGGGCGGCCTGGACAAACCGACCTTCGGCAAGGTATGGCTCGACGGACAGGAGATCACCGAGATGGATGAGGCCGAGATGACCGTCATCAGGAACCAGAAGATCGGTTTTATCTACCAGTTCCATTTTCTGCTTCCCGAATTCAACGCGATCGAAAATGTCAGCCTTCCCATGCTTATCCGACGTAAGTACGGGAAAAAAGAGATCCGTGATCGGGCCATGAAGCTGCTCGATGTGGTCGGACTCGAAAACAAGTACACCAACAAGCCTAACCAGTTGTCCGGCGGACAGCAGCAGCGAGTGGCCATCGCCAGGGCTCTTGCCAACGAACCCAAGGTGCTGCTCGGCGACGAACCGACAGGAAACCTCGACTCGAAATCCGCCGATAATGTTTATCAGTTGTTCGATCGTCTGAACAGGGAATTGAACCAGACGGTGATCGTCGTCACCCATGACGAGGAGTTCGCAAACCGGGCCGGCCGCCGCATCCATCTGGTCGACGGCATGATCGCCAGCGATTCACGCACCCTGCAGCAGGAACTTGCATAAAGCGGCCAGGGCCGGACAGACCAACGCTAAACCAATTCAAACACGATTCATGCTCGAGCAGATCAGGAACACGCATCCCCTTGTCTTCAGCCATTTCACCGCGATCGAGGACGGAGAGCGTCATCTTCGTTCCATCCTGTCGATAGACCGCTACTGGGATGCCCTGATGCACCCGGTGCCCGACGTGGTCAGGGATGGCTCCCGGCTGCCATCCAGGGCACAGATCGCAGGCAGCTATGACATCGTCTATGCCGGAGGTACGCTTGGCATGCTGCACGCGTCCGTGATGGCGAAACGTTATGGACGGAAGGTGCTGGTTATCGACAGGGGCGAACCGGCAGAGACCACCCGTGACTGGAACATCTCTCGAAGCGAGCTGCAACGGCTTGTGGATACGGGGGTTTTCAGCGCCGCGGAGATCGAATCGACCATCGTCAGGAGTTACAGGACCGGCTGGGTGGAGTTTCATATGCCCGGCGGTCGCCAGAAGCGCCTCTACATCGACGGCGTGCTCGACTGCGCGGTCGATGCCGATCGGCTGCTCGGCATGGCCAGGGACAAGGTGCTCGAAGTCGAGGGATCGAAGGTGATGGGCCGTACCTCCTTTGTCTGCTGCTACCGGTTTCCGGATCACGTGGTCGTCGAGGCCAAAGACCGGGACGGTTCGTCCCTGTACTACGAGGCGCAGCTCCTTGCCGACGCCATGGGCATCGTATCGCCGGTCGCGATGCAGCTCAACGGCGGGCGCCCCCAGACCCATGTCTGCCCGACTGTCGGCACGATCGCCAGCGGGTTCGAGAATGCCGATTTCGAGGTCGGCGAGATCCTCGCCAGCACCGAGCCGGCCGAGACCTCGCCCGGCAAGGGCCGGCAGCTCATATGGGAGGGCTTTCCGGCAAAGGACAGGGAGTACATTACCTATCTGTTCTTCTACGACAAGGTCGATTCCCTGAACGACAAATCGCTGCTCAGCCTGTTTGAAACCTATTTCCGGAAGCTTCCCGACTACAAGCAGCCGGGTGCGGGCTTTACCATCCACAGACCGGTCTACGGCATCATTCCGGCCTGGTTTCACGACGGGGTCGGTTGCACCAGGGTGGTTTCGGACGACCGTATCGTCCTGCTCGGGGACGCAGCTTCGCTCGCTTCGCCGCTCACATTCTGTGGTTTCGGCTCGATGGTGCGCAATCTCGGGCGCGTGACCTCCGGGCTCGACCGTGCGATTCGGGAAAACCGGCTGGGCAGGCTCGATCTCGGTGCGATCAGCGCATTCGAGCCGAACGTGGCCTCCATGGCGAACCTGATGAAGTACATGTGCTATGACCCCCTGACTGATGAACCCAATTTCGTCAACGAGCTCATGAACGAGGTGATGATCGTGCTCGACGAAATGCCGCCACGCTACCGGCAGGCCATGTTCCGTGACGAAATGAAGCTCGAGGAGCTTGCAGCCGTCATGCTGAAGGTTGCCTGGCGCTACCCGAGAATCCTGAAGGCGACATGGGACAAGCTCGGTGTGTTCGGGTCGGCCGGATTCCTGAAAAACATTGCAGGATGGGCCATGGCACCCTCAAAAAATCACCCCTGAACGATGGACAGCGTCAAGGCAAAGAGGGAGATCGACCGGCTCAGGGCCGAAATCGACCGGCATAACCGCCTCTATTACGTCGAAGCGATGCCGATCATCTCCGATTTCGAGTTCGACAAATTGCTCGAAAGGCTCATCGACCTCGAAAAGGAGTTTCCTGATCTGGTGACTCCCGACAGTCCGTCGCAGCGCGTGGGCGGAGAGATCACCAAAATCTTCCCGGCGGTCGTGCACAAGGAGCCCATGCTCAGTCTTTCCAACACCTACTCGATCGATGAGGTGGCCGATTTCTCCCGCCGGGTCGAAAAGCTGGTCGAGGCCGAGGGAGGGCGGCCCCCCGAGTTCGTCGCCGAGCTCAAGTTCGACGGAGTAGCCGTCAGCCTCCTTTACCGCGACGGCTTGCTGGTGCGCGGGGCGACACGTGGCGACGGTACGCGGGGTGACGATATCACGGCGAACCTCAGGACTATTCCGACTATCCCGCTCGGCATTCCCGTCTCCGCCGGTCCGCTATTCGGCGCACAGGGCAGCGAGGTCGAGGTGCGCGGAGAGGTGTTCATGCGCAAGGAGGATTTTGAAAAGCTCAACGAGGATCGTACCGAGGAGGACAGGTTCGCCAATCCGAGGAACGCCACGGCAGGGACCCTCAAGCTTCAGGACTCCGGGGAGGTCGCCCGCCGGAGGATGTCGTTCGTGGCCTACTTTGTCAACGGGCTCGATGACCAGTCAATGCCGCATCTGACCCGGCTTCGTCAGCTCGAAACCATGGGATTCATGACCGGAAAACACTACCGGCTGTGCAGGAACATGGAAGAGATCGCCGGATTCATCGGGGAGTGGTCCGAAAAGCGGTGGAAGCTTCCGTATGAGACAGACGGCGTGGTGCTGAAGCTCAACGACGTAACCATGTGGAACCGTCTCGGCGCGACGGCAAAAAGCCCGCGATGGGCGATTGCCTACAAGTATCCTGCACAGCAGGCCGGAACGGTGCTGAAAGAGGTTGTGTTCCAGGTCGGGAGGCTGGGCACCATTACCCCGGTGGCCGAACTCAGGCCGGTCAAGCTTGCCGGATCGACCGTATCGAGATCGACCCTGCACAATTTCGACGAAATCGAACGGCTCGGCGTCAGGATCGGGGATCATGTCATGATCGAGAAATCGGGCGAGGTCATTCCCAAGGTTGTCAGCGTGGTGCTCGAAGATCGGCCTTCCGATACGAAGCCGATCGATGTCCCAGAAGTTTGTCCCGAGTGCGGAACCGCATTGGTCAGGCCCGAGGGAGAGGTGAGCTGGTACTGCCCCGACGAAGCGGGATGTCCGGCCCAGAAGATGGGAAGGATCCTCCATTTCGCCTCCCGCAACGCCATGGATATCCAGAACCTCGGGGCGTCGCTCGTCGAACAGCTGGTCGGTAAAGGACTGGTCGCGGATCCCGGCGACCTGTACCATTTGAGCCGGGAGCAGCTCGAAAGCCTGGAAAGGATGGGGGAGAAATCGGCCCGGAACCTGCTCGATGCGCTCGCCGAAAGCCGGAAGCGGGGGTATGAACGCCTGCTCTACGCCATCGGAATCCGCCATGTCGGCCGGGCTACGGCCAGGGAGCTTGCCAATGCGTGCCCCTCGATCGAGCGTCTTCACGAGTCCGGCGAGGAGGAGCTTGCGGCCGTACCGGACATCGGGCCGGTGATCGCCCGGAGCATCCGTGAATTTTTCGCCAAGCCCTGGGTGCATGAGATGCTCGCCAAGCTCGAAGAGGCTGGTTTGCCGATGAAGGCCGATGAGCCGAAGGCCCTGGTCAACAACAACTTCGAAGGTCTCAGCGTCATCTTCACCGGCGGGCTCGAACGCTACGATCGCCAGGCGGCCTCAGAGCTGGTGCTCGAACGTGGCGGTCGCATCGTTACTTCGGTGAGCAAAAAGACCGGGCTCGTAGTGGCAGGCAGTGAAGCCGGCAGCAAGCTCGACAAGGCGCTGAAGCTCGGCGTCAGGGTCATCAACGAGGATGAGTTCGAGGCTATGTTGTAAGTCATTTCAAAAAGAAAAAATACCCCATGAACAGAAACGTTATCTCCCTGCTGGCAGTGTTGCTGCTCTGTTTTTCCGCTGTCATGCCTGCTTCAGCCCGGACGGTCGAAGCCGACGACGTCGTCGGAAAATGGATGACCTTCAGGGATGGCAGGCATCGTTCCACGATAGAGATCTACAGGACCGAAAAGAGCACCTATGAAGGCAGGATAGTCTGGGGCGAGCAGGCGGGTCTGATGGATACGAAAAATCCCGATCCGGCAAAACGGAGCAGGGTGCTTGTCGGCCAGGTCATCCTGCGCGACTTTATCTTCGCGGGAGAGAACAAATGGAAGAACGGGCACATTTACGATCCCGACAGCGGGCACGAGTACAGCTCCTCCATGCAGCTCGACGACGACGGCAGGGACAGGAATACCTTACGCCTTCGCGGTTTCATCGGCATCTCCCTTTTAGGGCGGACGGAGAAGTGGACGCGCGAAGGGACAGCCGCAGCAAAGTGAATGAACGTCAGTGCCTTCTCCGCTGGTTAGCGCGTATGGCAGTTAAACCAATAGTATCGTATAAACCATGGATCCTCATTACCGTGTAGCCATATTCGGCTCAGCCAGAATCAGTGAAGGGGACGAAGCGTACCGGGATGTTTTCGAAATTGCCAAAGGGCTGGCCCATGAGGGTTTCGACATTGTGACCGGTGGCGGGCCCGGCCTGATGCAGGCAGCCAATGCCGGCTCGCAAAGCGTTCAGAACGGCGGACAATCTATCGGCCTCAACATAAAGATGGCTCGGGAACAGCATGCGAACCCCTTCCTCGACATCAAGGAGGAGTTCGATCGCTTCAGCAACCGCATCGACACCTTCATGTCCCTGTCGGATGCGGTCGTCGTCGCTCCGGGCGGCATAGGCACCCTGCTCGAGTTCTTCTATTCATGGCAGCTCACCCAGGTCGAGCAGCTTTGCGAAACACCGATCATCCTGTACGGCGAGATCTGGACGAACCTGCTGGGCTGGCTCGAGAAAGAGGTGATGCCGAAAAAGCTGTTCGACAAGGGGGATATGCACAATATTTTCCACGTCATCGAGCCGGTCAATGTGGTCGATCTTATCGTCAAGATCCACAAGGATCGTTTGCACACGGAGCATGTCTGCCGGAATTTCAATCAATACAGGGTGGAAATCAGCGACCGGGAGCGCTTCTGAAAGGTTACATCGCATCAATCATTCATCCAATCAATGGAACAGAAACTTCAGGATATCCTCAACAAGGCTATCCCTTTGACTCAGGCAATGGGCATCATCGTCGAGCGTTACACGAAGCAGGAACTGACGATCATCGCACCGCTCGCCAACAACTTCAACCATCTCGGCACGGCTTTCGGAGGCAGCCTCTATATCGCGGCAGTGCTCTCGTCGTGGGGCCTGCTGTTTCTCAGGCTCAGGGAGGCCGGCGTGAAGGGGAGCATCGTGATCCGCAAAGGTAGCGTCGAGTATTTCCGGCCGGTCACCAGCGACATCATCGCAACGGGTACGATGCCTCCGGAAGAGGAGTTCATCGAATTCCTCGAACGTTTCGAAAAGAAAGGCTCAGCGAAACTCGTGATCCATGCGGTCGTCGGCGAGAAAGGCCAGGAGGCCGTTAAGTTCGAAGGATTGTTCGCGCTGGTGAAATAAATCGGGAAAAATTGAGCCGGGGGCGAACCGGGCACGAAGATATTGGGCTGAAGCCCGAAGATTTTTTTTGGATCTCCATCCCCCCGGACTGAAGTCCGGGGCAACTGGAATGTAAGAGGTTAGAATGTCCGCAGGACTGAAGTCCTGCTGAATATGGGAGCTGAAGTCCGGGGTTAAAGCATCAAAATCGGTAAAAGGCTGTCTCATAAGTAAACATGAGGCAGCCTTTTGTTTATGCCGGGAGCGCAGCCCTCCAGAGTGACTCATAATCTGCCATTCAAAAGCACAACATTCAGGGCGCTGCTATTTATTGGATTTATGTAGGAGGCTGTCTCAAAAGTCAAGATGATGACGGTTCATTGCATTGCCGGGAGCGCCAAGCTCCAGCTTGGCATTATCATGGATAATCAAAAAGACTCTGCATCAACGCTACCAGACATCATTTTATCCTTTCTTTGAATAATCCGGAGCTCGCTTATGAATTGCCGAGCTCGGCGTTCCCAGGGTTTTGGCGTTCCTGGTTTTTCTTTTGAGACAGCCTCTTTAGTACCATGTTGACCATAAGAGGCGGCATCATGCTTTCCTTTTGCCCTCCTTATGTCTTTTTGGTCCTTTAAGTCCCTTTAGTCCCTGCAATTTTATCCAACGATCTTATTTCGTGGCGATGTAGAGGATCGAGGTCTCGAACGTCATCGGCTGGTATTCGGCCTTTTTGAACCCGGCGTTCCTGAGGATCTTCGTGAATGCTTCGGCCTGGGGGAACTGCTCTACCGAATTCGGCAGGTAGTCGTAGGCGAAGGTCGATTTGCTGAACAGGCCGGCTATTTTTGGCAGCACCTTCTTGAAATAGATCAGGTACAGCTTTTTCATGACGGCGTTGCGCGGAATCATCGGTTCGATGATGTAGGCGCAGCCGCCCGGTTTGAGTACTCGATAGAATTCACGCATACCCTGCTCGAGGTTTTCGAAGTTTCTTACCCCGAAGCCTGCGCTGACCACATTGAAACTCTTGTCCTCGAACGGCAGCTTCTCTGCATACCCTTCGATAAACTTGATGTCGGGATATTTTTTCCGCGCAATGGCGAGCATTTCGGGCGAAAGATCGAAGCCGGTGACCTTCGCGTCCTTTATTTTGGCCATCGATGCGGCAAGATCCCCGGTACCTGTGGCCACGTCGAGGATTTTCGGCTCACGGACTCCGGCCAGGAGCTTCCTTGCTTTTCCTGACGCAACCCCGCGCCAGTAGTTGTCGATCCCGAGGCTCAACAGGTGGTTGAGAAAGTCGTAAGTCGGCGCGACCTCGTCGAACATATTCCTGATCGAGGAGCGCGATTTGGACTGGATCAGCGACTTTGCCGTTTCTTTTGAACTGCTCATCGGTGGATCAGCTTTTTTTGCCGTAAACATCATCGGGATTGAACATCAGCGTATCGCAGATCTCCATCGTCTGCCCGTCCGTTGTTCTCCTGAAAAAACATGAGTGGTATCCCACATGGCAGGCTCCGCCTTTCTGGGAGACCTTGAGGAGCAGGGTATCGCCGTCGCAGTCGATGAGGATGTCGTGCACCTCCTGCATGTTGCCTGACGATTCACCCTTGAGCCAGAGCTGTTTTCTGCTGCGGCTCCAGTAACAGGCCTTTTTCTTTTCGAGGGTCATCTGGAGGCTTTCGAGGTTCATCCAGGCCATCATCAGCACCTTTCCGGTCTCATGATCCTGCACGATGGCGGGCACGAGCCCTTTCTCATCGAATTTTACCGTTTCAAGAAAGCTCTTCTGCGTATCTTGATTCTCGCTCATTGAAGCTGTAGATTAGAATTTTTGCCGTAGTGCCGATATTGAAGCTGAATTGCTTCATTCAGGTAACGTCCGGCGAAGTGATCCTAAAGATTCATAAAAATATTGAAAAACCAAGGTCGCGCCCGAGAAAAAATGGCAAACCGCCGTACAGGCCACATAATGGCATTCCGGGTCGTAACAACCGAGTTGCCTTTTAACCGTTAATCCCCTGACTGACATGCAGAACCTGCAGAAAATGCTTCCAAAGTTCTCGATCGCGCTCGCCGTAGTGTTTGTCGTGACTGTCGGATATCTGCTTACCCGAGGCAATACCATCGATGTAGAGGCTGAAAAAGTGTCGAGATCCGAACTTATCGAAGCCGTCTATGCCACCGGTTATGTCGAGGCGGTAAATATTGCCAGCCTTAGTGCCGAAACTTCCGGTACGGTTCGTTCCATCAGTGCCCTGGAAGGACAACATGTAAGTAAAGGGCAGACCGTCATCGTGTTCGACAGCAAACAGCCGGGACTGTCCGTCGATGAGGCTCGTGCAGCTGTTGCAGAAGCGCAGGCCCTCGTGAAGGATAACAACCTCAGGCTCGAAAGAAACCGCAGGCTGTTCAGGGACGGTGCCATTTCCCGCCAGCAGCTCGACGAGGCTCAACGTAACAGCTCCCAGTCGTTCGAAATGCTCCGTCAGAAGCAGATACAACAGATAAGCCGGGAGGACGACCTGAAAAAACTGTCGGTCGTCGCGCCGTTCGACGGGATCCTTACGCTGCAGAACGTCAAGACGGGTGACTTCGTCAAGGCTAATACCGAAGTGGCGACGGTGACTGATCCTACCGGCTACATGGTGACCGTCGAGGTCGACGAACTGGATGTGCCCCGCCTTAAAACGGGTATGGCTGCGGTCATAGCGTTCGATTCGATGCCCGAGAAACGCTTTCAGGCCACGGTAAGCAGGATCGTGCCTCAGACCGACAGGGTGACCAAGACCTCTCGCGTCTACCTGAAGCTGAACGAGTCCATAAAAGCTGTCCAGGGCGGCATGACGGCCACGGCGAACATCATCTATAACACCAGGAAAGGCGCGCTCCTGGTCAGGAAAAGCTCTGTTTTCGAAGAGGAGCGCAGGAGCTTTGTCTGGACGATCGCCAAAGGCAGGCTGAAAAAACAGCCGATTCGTACCGGAGCCAGCGACCTTACCTATGTCGAGGTTCTCAGCGGTCTGGCACCGGGCGACCTGGTTGCGACATCCCCTCAGGAAAAGTTCAGGGAAGGCATGGAGGCACGTCTGGTAAACGGCAAGAAGGGAAAGTCCTGAGCAGAATCAACTACGGCATCTCATGGCAGTAAAAACGATTGCGGTGGTTCTCGTCGCCCACGGCGAGGCCGAAACTTCAGGTTTTTTCGAGAATTATCGCGTAAGCCGACACACCCTCGATCGGGCATCAAGCGTGATACATATCCCGCCGTTGCTCCGGCAGGTGATTTCGGTGAGCTCCTCCCTGAAAAAAAAGGTGCGTGCAGGTTCGCTTGCCGGATCGCCGCAAAACCGGCTTACCCGAGCACAGGTAGTCAGCCTCCAGGAGCATCTCGACCGCCATCGAGCCTCCTCTTCAGGCATCAGGTTCGAGGTCAGGGCGGCATATTCGGCTTCAGAACCCTATGTCGAGGATGTGCTTGCCGATACCCGGGAATATGACGGGCGGATAGTGGTGCCCATGGCTCCGGTGGACAACGCCTTGATCTGCGGTGTCCTCTGCGCCCATCTTGCCGATATCTGCACTCCACTGGAGCTTTCCCGGAACAGGGTGATCGGCAGGCTATGGACGGACGCTGCGCTGCATCGGGCCTATCTGGACCATCTGTTCGAAAGCGGCCGCGCCCTGCCTGTTTCGAAGAGTGGGCACAACGTGCTGATGCTGCTGTTCCACGGCACGATCATCAGGGACAGGAACGGAGCTGCTCCCGCTTTCCATACCGGCCATGCGGAGACAGAAGCTTTCTCACGGCATCTGACCTCGGTCATCGAATCCGATCCTCGGAACCCATGGGGAATGATTACGACTGCGTACCTGAACCACGACGTCGGCGGTGAGTGGAGCGCTCCGTCGTTCGGCGATGTCTGCACGACGGTGGGCAGGAGCGGATGCCGACACGTTTCACTGTTTGCGGCGGGCTATTTTTCAGACGGCAACGAAACGATTCACCAGGCAGCTCATCTCGCCTCTGCAAAGCCCTCATTTCAGGTCGAGTCGATCCCATGCCTGAACGATTCGCCGGCATTTTCCTCTTACCTTGCCGGAAAAGTGATTGGGGCGACTTCGCAGATTCTTGCTTTTTCCGGCGATTCGCGGTCTATTGCCATGTAAATTCATGCCATCAAGGAGCTATATTGAAAATGTATGCAGGTCGCCCCTGATAGTCGCTTAACGCTTCTTCACGGGTGTCCGGGCAGCAGCCCTCCCGCCTGAACACCAGCGATTGCCGTCAGGGCTCCAATTTCAGAATATTGTCCTTCCGCTTCTTGGAAGCAGCGCGCGGGACCAACGACAAGAACACCATTATGGAGCACAGCAAGGAAACGATAGCAATGCTTATCGATGCCGACAATTCCCCGAGTGACAAAATCGATTTCATTCTGGCCGAGATGGCCAAATATGGAGTGGTCAACATCCGCCGCGCCTACGGCAACTGGAAAAGCAGGTCGCTTAAAGGTTGGGAAGACAAGCTGCACGATTATGCCATCCGGCCGATCCAGCAATTCGATTACACCAAGGGCAAGAACGCTACAGACATGGCCATGACCATCGACGGTATGGACCTGCTGTACGGAAGCAAGCTCGATGCCTTCTGCATCGTGTCGAGCGACAGCGATTTCACTCCGCTCGTGATGCGAATCCTTTCGGAGGGCCTGAACGTTTACGGATTCGGGCAGAAGTCGACACCGTCGCCGTTCGTGAACGCCTGTTCCACCTTCCTGTACCTCGAATCGATCGGGGTCCAGGTTCAGGAACGGTCGAGAAGCGAAGGCGGCAGACGCAAGACCCCCCAGGAACTCAAAGGCGACAGCAAGCTCCTCACCCTGGTCAGGAACGCTGTCGACAGCGCACAGGAGGAGGACGGCTGGTCAAACCTGGCCAAGATCGGCAAGAACATCTCCAACCAGGCTTCGTTCGATCCGAGGAACTATGGATTCAAGCGTCTTTCGGACCTGATCCGCTCCATCGACCTGTTCGATACCGAGTTCAGGAACAACAACTCCGAGCTCTACATCCGCGACAAGCGAAAGAGGAGGCCGGATTCCGAAAATCACCCGGCCTCTGCAGATGCTACGCCTTCTGAAGCTGCAGCTCCAAGACCTCCGCGTTCGGAGTCATCGTATTCGAGACCGGAACGATCTGAGCCGGCGTTCACCAAAACCACACGGCCGGAACCTTCGCATACGAGACCGGAACGATCCGAACCGGCGTTTACAAAACCTGCGCCGACAAGGCAGGAACCGAAGGAGTACCTGGTTACCAGGCCTGTGCCGTCAGAACCAGAGCCAGCGAAGCCGGAACCCAGGGAATATCTGGTAACCAAGCCGGCACCACAGGAAGCAGCATCAGCGAATCCTGAGGCGAGGGAGTATCTGGTTACCAAACCTGTGCCATCGGAACCCGAGCCAACGAAGCCGGAATCCAGGGAATATCTGGTAACCAAACCCACGAATTCAGAAACAGAGCCGGCGGACGCAGTGCCCACCGAAAACCTTGGATCCACGCCGGAGCCTCCCAAACCGGTGTTTACCAAACCGAGGCGTTCTGAACCAGCCGCGCCCAAACCCCCGCGACCGGAATCCGCTGTAACCAAACCGGCGTCATCAGAAGCGGCGATTTCCGAACCGGCCTCATCTGAACCTGAGCCCGTTCAGGAGATTCCAGCGCGTCCCAAACGCAAAAGAAGACCTGCACGCAGGAAGGCGGAGCCCGAAACGCCCCAGGCCTCATCCGACCAGGGCACTTCAGAACCCGTTGCTGCCCCGGAGGAGTAATCTTCCCGGGGACATGGTGCGGGCCACACAGGAACAGTGGACAGGGATGCGGTGTTGAACGTATGAACAGAAATTCTTCTGCAAACACTATCCTACAGGAGCCTGCACCATGAACATCATCGACGATCTATTAGGAGGCATAACGGGCGTCACGTCCGGGTTGTGGCCGCATCCGGCAGAGAAGCTTCATCCGGTTAACGGAATGCTGCGTCCCTGTCCCGGCACACCTAACTGCGTCAGCAGCGAAAGCGCCAGGCCGGGAGATCATGTGGATCCTCTCTCTTTCAAAGGAGCGCCCGAAAATGCATGGGAGACTCTGAAGAAGGTTGTTGCTGCAATGGGCGGTACGATTCAGAACGAGGAGAACGGCTACCTCTGGACGACTTTCGTGGTGCCCGTCCTGGGCTTCACTGATGATGTCGAGTTCAGGCTTGATGCTTCTGCAGGGGTGATCCATGTAAGGTCGGCATCGCGTCTGGGGTACTCCGATCTCGGGGTGAACAGGATGAGGGTGGAGCAGTTGCGAACAGAGTTCAACCGCAGGTTCTGAACTAATCCTGAAGGCGCAGCGGCAGCTCCAGGCCGTTTTTCTCGAGCAGCGCCCTGTCTGAGAGGATTTGCCTGGTTTCGCCCTGGGCGACGATTCTGCCCTCATTCATGATGCACACTTCGGCGCAGCTCTCCCAGATGAAATCGAGGTCATGGGATACTGCGATCTTCGTAGCCTGAAGGCTGCCGATCAGCCCGATGAGCTTGCGGCGGTTGCGCGGGTCGAGATCCGAGGTAGGTTCGTCCATTACGAGGACTCCAGGATTCATGACAAGCACCGCGGCCAGGGCGGCGAACCGTTTTTGTCCGTGCGACAGGTGGGAAGGGGGTTTGTCCCTGATCTCCCAGAGACCGAACTCCCTGAGGAGCCGTTCAGTGGCGGCTTCAGCCTTTTTCAGCTCCATGCCGAGGTTCAACGGCCCGAACATCACGTCGTCGTAAACCCTCGCCGTGAAGAGCTGGTCGTCCGGGTTCTGGAACAACAGCCCGACGTGCTTCCGGACCCGTTCCAGGTTTCTGCTGCTGACCTCCACACCGTCAACGATGATCGACCCTTGCTGGGGCAGGAACCAGCCGTTCAGGTGGCTGACCAGGGTCGATTTTCCCGCCCCGTTGGCTCCGACGATGCCGACAGCTCCCCCCAGGGGAATCTGCAGCGTCAGGCCGTCTATAGCCCTGGTGCCGTCAGGGTAGGTGAAGGATAGCTGGTCGATTTTGATCAAGGGATCGCTCCGGTTTCGGTATTCATGGGAGTGATAATCAGAAAATGAGCCTGAGGCAGATGAACATGATCAGGGATAAGGCAAGAGCTGCCTTATCCCTGATTGTAAGCGGTGCAGCCGGCCTGGATTGCAGGGCGGCGGTGAATCCGCGGGCACACATGGCCATATAGATGCGTTCGGCCCTGGAGGTGGTCCTGATCAGCAGCGAGCCTATCAGCCGGGCCGTTACGATCGGTCCATTTCCTTTTCCTCCGAACGAACGGAGATCGCGTGCTTTCTGCATCATGCCGGCTTCTTCTGTGAGCAGGAAACTGTATCGGTAGACAAGCAGGAGCTGGGTGACGAACACCTCAGGCACACCGATAGACCTGAGGGCCGTACCGAACCGGTGGAACGGGATGCAGGAGAGGAGCGACAGGAGCGCCGTCAGGGTGACCATGGTTTTGGTCACGATCACTGCTGCCGAGATCATGCCGCCGGTGATCGTCAGGTCGAAGAGGCTGTGGAACGGGGCGCGGTCGAGTAAAAGGTTGCCGGCGGCCATGAAGAGGATGAAAGGCGATGCGATGAACAGCCGCTTCATGATCGGAGCGAAGGGGATCCCGGCGGCAGTGACGAGCAGCGAAGGAATGGCAGCGAAAGCGATAACTCCCGCAAGATCGTATTTCGGGACAGAGAGCACGAAGAGCACGAACATGGCCAGCAGGAGCAGGGCCGTACTGTCGCTGACAGGAAGCGGACATGAAGGAGGCTCGCTGAAATCAGGACGTTGTCGCCAAGTCATGAATGGGCTGTTTCTGCAGCGCGTTTCCTGAGCAGAAAACCTGTCGATCCAGCAAGCAAGAGCACAAGGAAGCTTCCGAGGAGTCCGGAAAGGCTAGTGCCGACATTGACCGGGGAGGGAGAAGCATTGGTCTCTTCTGTCATCTTGCTTTTATTCCTGAAGTCATAATCCGGCAGAAAAGCCAGACGTTCCTGTGCGGAGGCAAGAATGGCATGGAGCGGTTCTTCAGTTGAAGACAACTCTTCTTTGCCTGATGTTTTCGCCATTGACCATTCGAGTCCGTCAGGGTATGATGAGGCGAACCATGAGAGCACTCCGCCAGTAGCCATGGCCAGTATGACGAGTCCCGTTGCTACCATCCGGATTCTCGATGGCTTTGCCGAACCGGCGAGCAGGGCTGGTTCGTTTCGGGCGACGAAGGTCAGTACTCCCCAGGTGACAACACCTTCGACTATGCCGATTGCCAGATGGATTGGCAGCATGAAAAGGATGAAGGTGCTGAATGGCAGATCAGATATTGCTGAAAGCGTCGTTTGGAGCACCACAGACATCGCTCCCATGAGGAGCCCTGCAGTAGCGGCAGAGATGCTTCCTGCCGCGATTCTTGCCTGCGAACTGCTGACTCCGGCTATCGTCCGGTAAATAAAGGGCCATGCAATGAAAGAGGGTAAAAACGCCATGTTGAAAATGTTGCAACCGAGGGCCAGCAGCCCCCCGTCGGCAAAAAAAAGGGCCTGTATGACCAGTACCGAAGCAAGGGTGATGAATGCCCGCCAAGGGCCGAGCAGGACGGTAAGAAGAAGGCCTCCACCGAGATGGCCGCTCGATCCGGTACCCGGTATGGTGAAATTGATCATCTGGGCTGCGAAGACAAATGCTCCAAGCACTCCCATGAGCACGGTTTTCGATCCATCCGCCTCATTGGAGATTTTTTTTGCCGACCAGCCAATCATACCGGCGCTTACAGCCCAGAATGCCCCGCCGACCACCGGTGAAAGAAGTGCGTCTGCCATGTGCATGAAGTGTTCCTCCGTTGGTTTATAATCAGAACCTTGCGGCTATTCCTGCAAGTACGGTCGTGTCTGTCTCAACTTCGTTCAGCCCTTTTTTAATGCCGAGGTCGATATCGAAATCATCGGAGACACTGTAGATCAGGCCACCTATCAGGAAGGCCGGACTGTTGTCCGATTTTTTGTCGGAATTGGTTTCGACGCCGATATTGGTCACGGCACGAATATTCTGCGCCAGGTTCAATTCCGTTGCAAGCGAAAAGTGCCAGATGTCGTTACGTGATGATTCCCTGTCCTCATCAAGCTGGTATTCATTTCGTGTATAACCGACATTGGCGTGCAGTGCGCCAATATCACTGTCGCAGGTGGCGATGAGCAGCGCTCCTCCCGAAAGCTTGCCGTTGCCGAGCCCTTTTCGCTCATCACCAGTGGGGATCGAAATGCCTGGCTTAATGGCCAGGCTCAAGCCTTTATCACTATTCTCAAAGAATCGCCATTTGAGCTCCAGGCTCAGGTCTCCGATGCCATCTTCGTCGGCGACCACTGAACCATCCTCTTTCAGGCGGTACCATTGCCAGGGAAGCCCGGCAACAAGATCGATGGTGTCAGACAACCCGTATGAAAGCGTTGCTGCAGCTTCACCACCGCTTTCTTTTATCGATACGCCGTCCTCGTTTTCCTTTTCGTTGGAGAATTCGGAGTTCAATTCGAGCTGGAACTTGCCCTTTCCCTGGGTGCCGGTGTCATCGGTTATGAGCGGGTGGGCAGCATGGAGTGGTGTTGCCCAGAGCATGGCAACTGCAGCGAGAAGTG
>DATMYL010000097.1:0-14136 GCA_035560975.1 Chlorobaculum sp.
GCGCTGTCGTAATCCTTCGAATCCGGGCCTCCCCACCCTCCGCGGACGCTCCTGCCGAGCATGACGATCTCGGCCACCGTGAAGGCCATCGGGGATTCGAGCTTCTGCGGCACCACGCCGATGAGCGAAGCCCTGTCGCGCGCCTTGAGCGAGGAGACTTCGCGCCCGAAAAGCTCAACCCTGCCCTGCGACGGCTTGATGAGGCCGGTGGCAGTCTTGAGCATGGTGCTTTTGCCGGAGCCGTTCGGCCCGATCACGGAGACGAACTCCCCCTCGGCGATGCTGAAATCCACCCCGTGCAGCACCGGCCGCGCCTTGTATCCGGCGGAAACGCCCCTGAAGGCAAGCGCCGGCGTACCCATGTCAGTCGATCCAGGCATATTTCATCTTCCTGCGCAGCACGATGAGGAAAAACGGCCCGCCGGCAAGCGCCGTAACGACGCCGACAGGGATTTCTATAGGGGCCATGACGCTCCTTGCAAGGGAGTCGCACAGCACAAGGAAGGTGCCGCCGCCGATCGCCGAAGCCGGCACCAGCCAGCGATGGTCCGGGCCGAACAGCGCCCTCATGACGTGCGGCACGATAAGGCCCACAAAGCCGATCATCCCCCCCATGGAGACTGCCGTTGCCGCAAGCAGGGTGGCCAGAAGCAGGCTCGACACCGTCACAAATTCAGCATTGAGACCCTGATAGTGAGCCATCTCACGGCCGAGCGTCAGTACGTTCAGGGCGGGAGCGAGCAGCCACAATCCGCCGATGGCCCCGGTGATGATCAGCACCGAAACCAGCTGTTCAGACCATGAACCCGGCTGCAGGTTGCCCAGCATCCACCATACGACGGTATGCATGCCGTCGATGTCTGCCGTCGAGACCAGGAACATGATGACGCTGGAGCAGATGGCGCTGACGATCACGCCGCTGAGAATGAGGCTGTAGACCGATGGAACTCCGCCCTGGTTCGCGATGCCGTACACGGCCATAAGGGTAAGCACCGCGAAGAAGAACGCCGTCAGCGGAAGGCCGACTGCGCCCAGCAGGCTGCCCCCGACAAGGATGCTCAAGGCAGCGCCGAGTCCCGCGCCGCCGCTGACGCCGAGCACATATGGTTCTGCCAGCGGGTTTCGCAGGATCGCCTGGAACACGGTGCCGGAGGCTGAAAGGGCCGCACCGACCATCATGCCCATGAAAAACCGCCCCAGCCGAAGGGAGAAAATCGCCTGTCCTGAAGACGTCGCCATATCGGGAAGGCCGACGCCGGAAGGGCCGAGCAGCAGCGACACGCAGAGAAGCACCGGCACGGCAACCAGGAAAAGCAGCGCCCTGCGACGGTTCGGTGAAACCTTGACGGGAAGAGGCCGGCAACCGTCGCCGCCGCACTTTTGGGCCTTGGCAGGCAAGCTCACTCCTCCACCCCGGCCTGTGAGGGAAGCCCCTGTTCGTAACCGTGCTTGACCATGCGCATCTCGGTGACCGTGTCGGCGATATCGATGAGGGATTGCGGTGCGTTGCGTCCTGTCATGACGATGATCTTGCCTTCAGGCGCGTTGCGAATCGCCTCGATCAGCGGCTCGACAGGCATGAGCTCCTGCGACAGTGCGAAACAAACCTCGTCGAGGAGTACGAAATCGTATTCCGGCGACCGGATGGCTTTGAGCGCCTCATCAAGCCCGATTCGCGCCGCCTGCCGGTGCTCCTCCATGGCCGGGCTTGACGGATCCCGTGGCAGGAACCCCTTGCCGTAGTGATCCCACTCGACGTTGTCGAACTGCCGGAAGAACACCATCTCCCCCACATCCTCCTGCGATTTGACGAACTGGACTACCCTGGCTTTCATGCCGTGGCCGAGCGCACGGGCGAGCATACCGAACGAGGCCGTGCTCTTGCCCTTGCCGTTACCTGTAAAAAGGAGAACCCGCTTCTGTTTCATGGACTTCAGTTTGTTTTTTTGTTCTGCGGGCATCTTGTCGAGCCGGAAACTCCGGAAGATCGACGCTGCCGCGCAGGTACAGTCAAATAAAATACATGCTGCCCCGTCAACGGCAAAACTGCGTGCCGCTGAACGATAGCTTTTTTATGGCACAGGCGCATCGATGCCTGCGATCCTGAAAAGTGCGCCAAGATCGAGGCTCTCCTCGAAATGGGCGGCAAGCCGGTCGAAAACATCCTCCCCGGAACCGATGCTGCCGTTTGCCGGCTGGTAACGGCCGTCGAGCTGACGGAGAAACCAGCTCCTCACACCCGGCTCGTCGAAAAAGCCGTGGAAATAGGTGCCCATGACCCGCCCGTCGTCGCTCCGCGCACCGTCAAGTCCGTCCGACGAAACGCCGTTGCGTTCAGTGACTTCGACCATCCCTTCCGTTCCGGGCACCACGTTAGTCCTGCCCATATGGATCTCGTAACCACGGACGCGCAGAGCTGTGCCGGCGATGACGCCGACCGTATTGCTCAGCTCTTTTTCACGTTCGAGCACCGTCTCCGCAGGCAACAATCCGAGCGACCTGCTGACTCCGGGAGCGCCTTCTACTCCGTGCGGGTCGGCGATTGACTCGCCCAGCATCTGGTATCCGCCGCAGAGCCCGATGATGAGCCCCCCGTTAGCCCTGAAGGCATCGATATGCTCGCGCCAACCCATCGAGAGCAGCCAATCGAAGTCACCGCGCACATTCTTCGATCCGGGCAGCACCAGCGCACGGTAAGGGTCGAGCGGTCTCGGATAATGCAGGTAATGCAGCTCGACCGACGGGTCCTGTTCGAGCGGCGAAAGGTCGGTGAAGTTGGATATGTGCGGGAAATAGATCGCTGCGATACCGATCTTTTCCGGAGAGGGATCACGCTTCGGATCGACAACCGAGGAGAGGGGCACGGCATCTTCAGCGTCGATCGAAAATCCGCGATAATAGGGAATCACGCCGAGAACCGGCACCCCGGTCATCGACTCAAGCATCCTGACGCCATCTTCAAAGAGCGATTTGTCTCCCCTGAACCGGTTCACGATAACCCCCCTGACCAGTGCCCGGTCCTCAGGGGGAATGACCGAAAGCGTTCCGGCAACCTGCGCGAACACCCCGCCGCGATCGATGTCCGCGACAAGGATGACCGACGCGCCGGCTTTCCGGGCCGTCCTGAAATTCACGAAGTCACGGTCGTAAAGGTTCATCTCGGCGCACGAACCGGCACCTTCGATGACGATCATCTCGTGCCGCCCGATCAGGCGTTCGAGGCTTTCGAAAGCAGCCTCCGCCCACCGCGAAGTGTCCCCGAAATACTCCCTTGCCGTCCGGTCTGAGCAGACCTTGCCCTGCAGCACCACCTGGGCGCCGGTATCGGTATTGGGCTTGAGCAGCACCGGGTTCATGTCGGAATGAGGCGCCACGCGCGCAGCAAGCGCCTGGACGATCTGCGCACGGCCCATCTCATCCCCGGCAAGCGTAACGCCCGAGTTGTTCGACATGTTCTGCGCCTTGAAGGGTGCCACGTCGATTCCTGCATTGCTGAAAATACGGCACAGGGCAGTCGCGACGATGCTTTTACCGACGTCGGACGCCGTGCCGAGAATCGCTATGTTGTTCATGGAAAAATACCTTTGATTATTACCATTGCCCATTATGGATCAGTTGTTCAAGCTGCATCCGCGGCAACCATCCAGCCTGTTCGAGTTCGGGTGTTTCATGGAAAAAGCTCACCTGGCCAATACAGAGCCATGCGATCGGCATAATATGTTCCGGGATGCCGAGAACCTTTCGCACATCATCATGATGGATGATACTGACCCAACCGACCCCGAGGTTTTCTGCCCTTGCGGCAAGCCAGAGGTTCTGTACTGCGCAGACCGAACTGTAAAGGTCCATCTCGGGGTTGGCCGTCCGACCGATCACCACCCCGCCAGTTCGCGTCCGGTCACAGGTGACGCATATACCGAGAGGTGCTTCCATGATTCCCTCGAGTTTGAACGTCCGGTACTGTTCACGCTGCTCCTCTGAAAACATGGCAGCAGCTTCTGCATGGGCAATCTCGAACCCCCTCTTGATCCGCCTTCTGACATGGGGATCCTTGACTACAATAAAGTCCCAAGGCTGCATGAAACCGACGCTCGGAGCATGATGAGCCGCATCGAGCACGCGCCTGATCACCTCATCGGCCACCGGCTCAGGCAGAAATTGACTCCGGACATCGCGCCTGCTGTAAATAACCTTGTATAGCGCATCGCGTTCATTATCGGTAATGGTAGTATTCAGCATCCTCTCCCTGTTTTATTTACGTTCGGGCAGAGGAGCGCTCGGCGCGCTCCATCCGCTTCGTTCAACCGGCACGTCTCGCGCTCAGATATCCGCTTTGATACCAGCGGTAAATGTTCGACCAGGCATTGGATAACCCCTGACGTACTCGTAGTTCCTGTCGAACAGGTTATTGACTTCGGCTGAGAATGTAACCCCGGGACCATGATCCTTCTCATGTCCGAGAAAGACCTTTTTCGAAAACGACACGCTGGCTACCGGAAAACCGGCCTTGGTCACAACTCGGCCGGACCAGTCTTCCCATACCTGAACGTTCGTTTTACCGGTATAGGCAAGATTGAACATTCCTTTGAAGCCATGCTGATCATGCACTGTGAACCCGGCTGCAGCAGACCATTCAGGGGTGTACAGCAACTGCTCCCCAGTAGCATTGTCACTGTAATCGGTCAGATATGTATAGTTGATAAAGGGCGATAGCGCCCATTCCGATCCGAATGGGTTCATGGTCCATGACAGACCTGTCTCTAATCCGGAAACCGTTGCTCCGCCAATGTTGACCCAGGTAGAATTTCCACTGACAGTCGCTGTCTGGATCTTGTTCTTGAAATCGGTCTTGAAAAGCGTTACTGAGCCGTTCAAGCCATGGTAATTCATGTCGATGCCGGCTTCGCAGGTTTTGCTTGATTCGGGTTTGAGATTGGGATTACCCACGTAATGAGTGCCCCATGTGGAAATATAATCAGATGCGAGCTGCAGTGCTTCGGGAATCCTGAAGCCCTCTCCATAGGAGGTACGAAGCTTGAAAGAGTCGTTGATGTTCCATGCCGCTCCGGCATGTCGAGCGACATTGTCCGTACTCTGCGAAGTGCCTATCCCAACCGGGAGATTGACCTTATAATCGTCATAGCGCAATCCGCCCGTGATAACCAGTCGGTCGCCGAACAGTCTGTAAGATCCCAGGATAAAACCTGCCGGATTCTCATATGACGATGTCGTCGGATCCGACGTCGATTCAAGATCGTATTTCAGCCAATCAGCACCCGCAGTAAGCTTGAGGCCTCCATCCTTGAAGGTCACCTGTCCTTGTGTACCCTTGTAGTCGACATTATTGACATAGGGCAGGCCATCCTCGTAAAATGAGTTATCGGGATTGCTGGCCACCGGATCATATTCGGTGTACCGGTCTTGCCCGGTGTAATAACGGGCCATCCAGGAAAATCTTCTGTCGGTTGTGGCTCCTTCATAAATGAAATCAACGGAACGGTTTTTCTGAACGGTGTAATCATCGAGGTCGTTCTGGCTCAGATAGCCGGGAGAACCAATCTTGCCTGTTTGGAAGTGGTTGTATACCATTCCGATTCTGTGGCCTGGCAGAAACTCGTATCCGAGGTTCAGGCTTCCTCTTTTCAGATCATGATAACCGGTGTTCTGAAACTTTTTCCCATCGCCAGTCTTGTAGTCGCCCATCTCGGAAATCGAGAAACTGCCAGAATAATCGAGATTTCCGACCTTTCCCGAACTGGTTGCCGTTGTCTGCTTGTAGGCATAAGTGCCGATTTTCTGCTCCAGAGAAAAAGCGGGAGCAGCATTTCCCCTCGCAGTAATGACGTTCACGATGCCGCCGATAGCCGCCGATCCATATTGAACAGCCGCCGGGCCGCGAATGATCTCGATCCGTTCGACGTTCTCCGTGGCGATTTTCGCAAGATTGCCGGTAGCGACACGCCGTCCATCGAGAAGCACCAGCACTTTGCCCATAAGATCGTGACCATGCTCATCGCTCCTGAACCCCCTGATCCCTACGGCAGTTGTCGTGCCGGGATACTTGTGAATATATCCGACACTGAGTTCTGCGAGCAGTTCACCGAGATCCTTTGCAGGGGACTGGGCAATCCTCTCTTTGTTTATGACGGTAATATTCGTCGTTACGCTCTTCTTCAGTTCACCGAAACGGCTTGAGGTAACCACTACCTCCGGACCGATATAACCTGTTGAAGCCTCTTCCGCCTGCAGCCCTTTGCTGCAGAGCATCGCCGCCATGAGAATGGCAAGTTTTTTCCTGTTCATGCTGTTTTCCTGTGTTGAATTAATGATAAACATCAACAGACAGGGGTTAACGATAAAGGCAGTTCGCGTACTGGCGACAGAGCCATGAGATATGGATCATCGAAAGAGCTTACTGATCGGCCGGACAGGAAAAATCACGCCTCGGCTATGCAGGAATCGATGACAGCTGTTAACTGAAAATCACGGAGATCACCGGAAAGTACGCCTTTGCCTGACTATAACCCGTAGTCGTGTCACTGAGCAAAGAGCTAACTGGCAGGTCTCCTGACTATGCGGCCAAACCGATACAGCCTTCCCACCCCGTCCCTGGAGGACCTGGGCAGTGACTTGCATCGACTGCAGCTTTCAGACATGTGGCCATGCCTGTCAGCGGCAGCTTGCCGTTGTACAGTTGCGGGTACAGTGTACGAATCTCACGTACTTCCCTATTCTCCGGCTTTCAAGCCGGCACCAGCTATCATGTAAAAGAACACCATCTTTGCGGCACATAAATAACAAATTCCGGATAAAAATGCAATCGGCCTCACGCCATCCGCCCAAGAATTTCACCTGTCCGTCGGCGCCTGTATTCGAACACCTCGTCGAGGCGGCGACCGACGATCAGCGAATCGACCAGATCCCCGAACGCATCCATCGGCAACCGGTACTCGACGATGTCGGTCATCTCCACACCGCCATCGATCGCCCGGAACTCATGGCGGTGATGCCACGATTCATAAGGCCCCTGAAGCTGGCGATCCTCGAAAAAATCCGGTTTCGAAACGCGCACTATCTCCGTCGTCCATTGTACGGGGATCATCATGAACGGATAAAGGATATAGGAGAGGATCATACCTTCGTGGATCGCCGTCTCACCGCTTCCCGCGGTAACCCTGAACATCATCTCGGGCGGGGTGATCCGGCCGAGGTTGGCGGGGATCGAAAAAAAGTCCCACGCTTCCCCGATTGAGACAGGAAGCTTCTGAACCCACGTTTTTGTGTGCAGACTCATGGAAGAAATACTTCATTACATTTTTATTGACAAGTCAACGGGGTGCCAAAGACGACCCGTTTTTCAAATAACGCAGAACCGGCGCAAAAGTATCCCCTTGGCTCTTTTACGGTTGGTGTTTACCTTTGACGATCGCAGTCACCCTTAAATCCGGCACCGACCCAATGGCAAAAGCGACCGTAGCCGCCGTCGTCACTCCTGATAACGGCAACCGAAGAAGTGTCCTGCTCACAAGGCGCAGCGTCCCGCCTTTTATGGGATCATGGTGCCTGCCGGGCGGTCACATCGACGACTTCGAGACCGCTTCCGATGCGATCCGTCGTGAAGTGTTCGAAGAGACCGGACTCGACTTCACGCAGGCTGAGAGCATCGGCTGGTTCGAGGAGATTTTTCCTGAACACCGGTTCCACGCCGTGGCGCTCGCCTTCCGGGGAACCGGGAACGGCACGTTGCGACGTCAGCCTGGCGAAGTCTCGGAGATCGGCTGGTTTGGCCTCGAAGAGGCGCTCTCGATGCCGCTCGCATTCAACCACAACCTTGTGCTCCAACACTATGCCCGTTCGCTCACCCGGTAATTCCGGCCCATCCCGACTTGTCCTGCTCGCCCTGCTTCTTTGCTCTCTTGCGGGATGCGCACGGCAATCCCATCAGACGCCCGGCAATGCCGATACCCCGCACCGCATCGTCAGCCTGGCGCCGAGCCTTACCGAGATGCTCTACGCCATAGGCGCCGGGGATCAGCTCATCGGAAGAACCAGCGCCTGCGACTGGCCTGTCGAAGTGAAAAAAGTGCCTGTGATCGGGGCTTTCGGACGTCCATCGCTCGAAGTGCTCGCCGCGGCCGAACCGGATCTGGTGATCGACGTCGATCTGGCCGAAGAGCAGATCGGCAGAAAAATCGAAGCAATGAACATCCGCCTCGAAAGCATCCGATGCCGGACTCCCGAAGACGTACCGCCGGCGCTCAGGAAACTCGGCGCGCTCACCGGTCACGTCCGGAAAGCCGACAGCCTTGCGGAGGTCATCGACAAGGGCCTGGCCGCTTTCCGGAAAGAGGCGGAACAAAAGAGGCAAAAAACAGGCATCTACCTCGAAATCTGGAACGACCCGCTATGGACGGGCGGCAAAAACAGCTTCACCTCCCGCATGATCGCCTATGCCGGAGGCCGGAACATCGGAGACGTCGTCGACAAAGAGTATTTCGAGGTCTCTCCGGAGTGGGTCATCCGCCAGAATCCCGAAGTGATAGCCTGTATGTACATGTCGAAAAAAAGTCCCGCTCAGGAGACTGTCAAATCCCGTCCCGGATGGTCGGAGATCAGTGCCGTCAGGAATGGGCGCGTCTACGGGGATTTCGACAACAACATCTACCTGCGCCCCGGTCCGAGGGTGCTTGAAGGGATCGCAAGCCTCAAGTCGCTTCTGGAAAAATCGCCTGCCGGCAACCGCTGAACCCGTGCATCAACTTTTCCGGCTTATATTTGGCGGATATAAACTTGACAGCCCGTTTCGTCATGGCAGTCGTTTTTTGTATTTTGAGGGTTTTACGCTTCACCTAAAGGCTGGCCTTTCATGAAAAAATCACCGCTGTCACCGCTGGTCGTCCTGTTCCTGACTGTACTGCTCGACCTGATCGGCTTCGGCATCGTGCTGCCCCTGCTGCCGACCTATGCGAAACAGCTTGGAGCTTCACCTTTCATGATCGGCCTGATCGCCGCGATCTATTCATCGATGCAGTTCATCTTTTCACCGATCTGGGGAAAGTTGAGCGACAAGATCGGACGGCGGCCTGTGATGCTGTCGAGCATTTTCCTTGCTTCGATATCCTATATCTTTTTATCCAAGGCAGCTTCCATACCATTGCTGATCCTGGCCCGTTCCATGTCCGGCATCGGCTCGGCGAACATCTCCGCCGCCCAGGCATCGATAACCGACCTCACCGATTCAAAAAGCCGTTCAGGAGCCATGGGCATGCTCGGAGCTGCATTCGGCATCGGCTTCATTATCGGCCCGGTGATCGGCGGGGTACTGATGACGAACTACGGCATCTCGGTAGTAGGCATCGTGGCTGCTGTACTCAACAGCATCAATTTCATCCTTGCGCTCATTTTCCTGACCGAATCGAACACCCATGCGGTCAGCATCGCTTCACTGTTTAAAAAACACCCCAAAACCGTCCATGCCGACACATCACTGATCGCATCCTTTAAAAGGAAAAGCGCAGCCTACTCGGAAACACTCCATTCAGCTTTCAGTTCGAGGCCTGTCGCCCTCATGATGATCCTCAATTTCATCTATTCGCTGGCCATCGTGAACATGCAGGTCTCGGCCATCCTGCTATGGAGCGATTTCTACCATGCTACAGAACAGCAGATCGGCTACCTGTTCGCTTTCGTCGGATTCATTTCGGTCATCATCCAGGGCGGAATGCTCCCTAAAATCGGCAAGAAGTTCGGGGAGCACAAACTGATGGTGTTCGGACACATCGCATCCTTCATCGGCGTGTTTTTCATACCTTTCATACCGCAGAGTTCGCTCTTTACGCTCGGCCTCGGCATTCTGTTCTTCTTCGCGATCGGCACGAGCCTGGTAAACCCGCTCATCATTTCAATGATCTCCCTTTACAGCTACAAGCAGAAGCAGGGCAGTATCATGGGGTTCGCTCAGTCGATCAACGCCCTGGCCCGCATCCTGGGACCCTTCAGCGGCAGCATACTCTATGGAATCGACCATCGTTTCCCCTATATCCTGGCTGGTGCGCTGACCGTCGTCGGAACACTCATTTCGTTCAGTCTGTTCAAGTATGATATCGAGGCCCTCGAACCATCGGCCGGACTCGCCGAATAGCGGCGCAACCGAAGCAATGACAAGGAGTATACCATGCGCATTGGCGTAGCAGGCGTCGGCAAGCTCGGCGAATACCATACTGGTCTCCTCAGGGAGATCGCGTCCGCCATGCCGGATGTCGAATTTTCCGGCGTGTTCGACCTGAGCAGTGAACGGCTTCAGGAGATAGGCCGCAAATATTCGATCCGCTGCTTTTCCTCCCTGGAGGAGATGGCCGCTTCGTGCGATGCCGTCGTGATCTCCACGACCACGAGCTCGCATTTCGCCATCGCCAGGCAACTTCTGGAAGCAGGCCTGAGCCTGTTCATCGAAAAGCCGATCACGGCTACTCTCGAAGAGGCCGACGAGCTCATAAGGATCGAACAGGAGAAGGGGCTGACTATCCAGGTGGGCCATATCGAACGGTTCAACCCTGCCCTCCTGGCCGTGGAGCCTTACATCGGCGAACCGATGTACATCCAGGCCGAAAGGCTGAGCGGCTTCTCGCGCAGGGTTACAGACGTTTCGGTAGTGCTCGACCTTATGATCCATGACATCGACCTGGTGCTTTCGCTGATCAAATCGGACATCAGGAGCATCGCGGCTTCGGGAGTAAAAGTCTTCTCGAACGAGCTCGATATGGCTACGGCGAGGATCGAGTTCGAAAACGGCGCCATCGCCAACGTGACGGCAAGCCGCCTGAGCAGGAGCCGCCTTCGCAAACTGCGATTCTTCAGCAAAAATCCGAAAAGCTACGCATCGCTCGATTTCACCACAGGCAAGTCAGAGGTGTTCCGCCTGGTGAAACCCGATCAGCTTTCGTCGAAAAACCCGATAAAGAATTTCGCGACAAAAAAAATCCTCGAGCAGTTCGGCGAGATCCAGGAGTCGCTGAAGGATCTGGTACTCGATTACGTAAGCCCGGATGTGCCGAAAGTAAACGCCCTCAAAGTGGAGCTGGAACATTTCATCGATGCTCTCCGCACAGGCAAACCTGCAGTGGTGACTTCGGCTGACGGACGCAGGGCCCTGATGGTTGCCGGCAGCATCACCAGGGAAATCCAGAAAAACACGGCCGATCTTGACTGAACCCTTCCCGATGAATACCGAGTCTGATCCCATGCAGATGTTCGAAACCGGATCGATCCCCGAAATCCTGTACCGGATCGGCGACCTTGCCGACGAGGAGGGGCTCCCCTGCTTCCTGGTGGGTGGATATGTTCGCGACCTCATCATGCACCGGCCATGCACCGATATCGACATCATGGTGATCGGCGACCCGGTGCCGTTCGCCCGAAAAATCGTCGAACGGCTCGGCGGCAGGCATTTCGTGCTGTTTGAAAAGTTTCGCACGGCGCAGCTTGAACTTCCCGACGGTTACGGTCACGATTTCAAGCTCGAAATCGTCGGCGCCCGCAAGGAGAGCTACAACGCTGAATCCCGCAAGCCGATTACCAGCATCGGCACGCTTGAAGACGACCTCTCCAGGCGCGACTTCACCATCAACGCCCTCACCCTGCAACTGAACCGCGAAAATCGAGGCAAGGTGATCGACCTGTTCGAAGGCATGCGCCACATCGGCGAAGGATTGCTCAAGACCCCGCTCGATCCGGAAAAAACCTTTTCGGACGACCCGCTCAGGATGATGCGGGCCGCCAGGTTCGCCTGTCAGCTCGAGTTCAGGCTCGACAAGACGACGCTGGAAGCGATGAGCGCCATGTGCGACCGGATCCGGATCGTATCACGCGAGCGGATCAGCAATGAGTTCCTGAAGATCATGGAGTCCCGAAAACCGTCGATCGGCCTGGAGATTCTCTACTCGACAGGGCTCCTGAAGGAGATCATCCCCGAAATCGCCGCGATGTCCGGCATCGAGCAGGTTGACGGCCTGGGCCACAAGGACACTCTGTTCCACACATTCCAGGTCGTGGACAACCTGTCGACTCACTCCGACAAGCTCTGGCTCAGGGTAAGCGCCCTGTTCCACGATATCGCAAAGCCAGTGACCAAGCGGTTCAGCAAGGGATCCGGCTGGACCTTCCATGGGCACGAAGCGGTCGGCGGCAAGCTGGTTGCCAAAATCTTCAGATACATGAAGTGGCCGATGGAACCGATGGAGTACGTGCAGAAAATGGTCCGGCTGCACCACCGGCCCATACCGCTTTCCAAGGAGGAGATAACCGATTCTGCAGTGCGTCGCCTGATGTTCGACGCAGGAGCGGACCTTGAAGACCTGATGTCCCTCTGCCGGGCCGACGTGACCAGCAAGAACCCCCGCAAGGTGCAGCGGATCATGATGAACTTCAACAACGTCGAGCAAAAAATCTCGGAGGTCAGCGAAAAGGATCTGCTCGCCAAATGGCGCCCGCCGGTCAGCGGGCACGACATCATGGAGATGCTTCAGCTTTCCGAAGGGCGCCTGATCGGCATCATAAAATCGCGCATGGAGAGCGCGATCATCGACGGACTCATCCCCTACGACCGCCAGGCTGCGCTCGATTATGTCATGAAGTTGTACCGTGAACTGCAGGAGGAGAGCGTGAAAAAACCATGAAGGAGTTCACCCTCGCCTTTCAGTTTTTTTCTCACCTGCACCAGATTATATTACGCACGTATTTTGTGACCATGCATTCCCAACCAAAAGTTATCCGACCTTGATACCACGTTACTCGCCGAAAGACATCTCGGCAATCTGGACAGACGACGCAAAGTTCGAACGCTGGCTGCAGCTCGAAATCGCAGCCGTCGAAGCCCGTATGGAAGCCGGCCTCGTCCCGGCCGACGCCCTGTCGACAATCAGGGAAAAGGCTAAGTTCAATGTGGAGGAGATCCTGGTCATCGAAAATGAAACCAAGCATGACGTCATCGCGTTCCTGACCAACGTGGCAGGTTATGTCGGACCGGATTCCCGATACATACACGAAGGCCTCACCTCTTCGGACGTTGTCGATACCTGCCTTGCGATGCAGATGCGCGACGCAGCCAAAATCATCGTCAAAGAGATCGAATCGCTCATCGTAGTGATCGCCAGGCGAGCCGTAGAGCACAAGTATACGCTGCAGATGGGCCGCACGCACGGCATCCATGCCGAGCCGACCACCTTCGGCCTCAAGCTGCTGCTCTGGCACGAGGAGATGAAAAGGAACCTCGAACGCATGAAACGCGCCCAGGAGATCATCTCCGTCGGAAAGATTTCCGGAGCGGTCGGCACTTATCAGCATCTGTCGCCGGACATCGAAGCCGCAGTCTGCCGTAAGCTCGACCTGACGCCATCGTCCATCTCGACCCAGATCCTGCAGCGCGACCGCCACGCCGAATACGCAACGACACTGGCCATCATCGCTTCGTCGATCGAAAAGTTCTCGGTCGAACTGCGACACCTGCAACGCACCGAGGTCCGTGAGACGGAAGAGTTCTTCAGCAAGGGCCAGAAAGGCAGCTCGGCAATGCCGCACAAGCGCAATCCGATCACCTTCGAACGCCTTACCGGCCTTGCCAGGGTCGTGCGCTGCAACTCGATCGCCGCCATGGAAAACGTCGCACTCTGGCACGAACGCGACATCTCGCACTCTTCCGTGGAACGCGTCATCATGCCCGACTCGACAATTGCAGTGGTCTATATGCTGCGCACCTTCAGGGACTCGATCGATACCCTGCTGGTCTACCCGGAAAGAATGGAGCAGAACTTCGATACCTCATACGGCCTGACCCTGTCTCAAACGCTGCTTCTCGCACTGACCGGCAAGGGGCTCACCCGCGAGGACGCTTACCGCCTGGTACAGCGCAACGCCATGAAAAGCTGGGAGGAGAAAGTCCAGCTCAAGGAGCTTGTGCTCCAGGACCAGGAGATCCTCGCTCACGTATCGGAAAGCGAAATCGCAACGCTGTTCAGCCCTGCAACCACCCAGCAGAAGCTCAAGAACAGTGTCGACACCATATTCAAGCGCAACGGGCTGTAAAGAAAGAATGGGGGAAATGTAAGAATGGACGTGATGGACTTAATGGACGTTATGGAC
>DATMYL010000098.1:0-6607 GCA_035560975.1 Chlorobaculum sp.
CCGCATGGGCACAGATCGTTGCGGCCGGGCTTCTCTTCAGCTCTCACCGGCATCTGGATCACGACATCGCCCCCTGGCAGTACGCCGCCGGGATTGCCTTCGGACTCGACAACCATTTCGTAAGCGCTTTCGGCCTCCGGATGCTGTGCCACAAGCTTCTCCTGCTTGACGGCCTGGCGTCGCTGTTTTTTCTCGATCTCTTCCGCCTCATCCTCGGTTACAGGGAAGAGCTTGAACGCGAGCGACAGTGTTTCATTTTCGATCTCCTGCAACATTCCGATGAACAGATTGAACGCCTCCTGCTTGTATTCGAGCAACGGATCCTTCTGGCCGTAAGCTCGCAGGTTGATGCCCTCGCGAACCGAATCGATTTCTCGCAGGTGCTCGCGCCACTTCTGGTCGATCACCGATACCACGGCGTACTTCTCGATCTGGCGCATCATTTCGTCCGGGAGAGCCTTCTCCTTGCGGCTGTAGAACTCACTGGCAACCTTGAAGAGCGCATTGGCCGTCTTTTCCTCCGGCTCACTTTCGAACGCTCCTGCTTCGGGTTTGAACTCGACAGAAAGCTCCCGAAGTACCTGCTCTTCAAGCCCGGCCGCATCGGCGACAGCGTGGAACTTCTTGACCACGTTGATGCAATAGTCGTGCAGCAGATCCATGATGTCTGTCTTGAGTCGGTCCATCTTGAGGGCCTTCCTGCGGCGAGTGTAGATTACCTCACGCTGCTGGTTCATGACGTCATCGTATTCGAGCAGGCGCTTACGGATGGAGAAGTTCTGCTCCTCGACCTTCTTCTGTGCTCGTTCGATCGACTTGGTAATCATCGAGTGTTCGATAACGTCACCATCCTCGTGACCGAGCTTGTCCATGATGGCGATGACTCGCTCTGAACCGAACAGGCGCATCAGTTCGTCCTCGAGCGATACGAAAAAGATCGATTCGCCGGGATCGCCCTGTCGTCCGGCACGTCCCCTGAGCTGGCGGTCGATGCGGCGGGACTCGTGACGCTCAGAGCCGAGGATGAACAGACCGCCCAATTCGCGGACACCGTCTCCGAGCTTGATATCGGTGCCTCGTCCGGCCATGTTCGTAGCTATCGTTACAGCGCTTTTCTGGCCTGCCATGGCCACGACGTCGGCCTCGCGGTCGTGCTGCTTCGCGTTGAGCACATTATGCACGATGCGCTTGGCACGGAGCATCCTCGAGAGGGTCTCCGACACCTCGACGCTTGCAGTACCCACCAGCACCGGCTGGCCTTTCTCCTGCAGCTCCTGCACCCTCGTGACGATAGCATTGTACTTTTCGCGGCGGGTCTTGTAGACCAGGTCATCCATGTCGCGGCGTACGATCGGCCGGTTGGTCGGAATGACGACCACGTCGAGTTTGTAGATTTCGTAGAACTCCGAAGCCTCTGTTTCAGCCGTACCGGTCATACCGGCCAGCTTTTTGTAGAGGCGGAAGAAGTTCTGGATGGTGATGGTAGCCATCGTCTGGCTTTCACCCTCAGTCTTGATATTCTCCTTGGCTTCGATCGCCTGGTGCAGCCCATCGCTGTAACGGCGGCCTGCAAGCACGCGGCCGGTGAACTCGTCGACGATCAACACCTGACCGTCCTGGACCACGTACTCGTCATCCTTGGAGAACAGGGAATAGGCCTTCAGCAGCTGGCTGATGTTGTGCAGACGCTCCGAACGGTCAGCATAGAGGCGATACACCTCATCCTTTTTCATGATCTTGTCGGACGGCTGGAGGTTTTTGTCGGCTTCTATGGCCGCAATCTCGGTGCCCACGTCCGGCAGCAGGAAAAGATCCCTGTCCTGATGGCTCAAGCGGCTCAGGAACTCACGTCCCTTGTCGGTAAGATCGATCGTGTTGGCTTTTTCATCAATAGCATAGAACAGCTCGTCGTCCACTTCGTGCAAGCGGCTCGCGTTGTCCTTCAGGAACTCGTTTTCGACCGCCTGGATCAACTTGCCTATGCCCGTTTGCGACAGCATCTTGTTGAAGCGGTTATTCTTCGGTTGGCCGCGCTTTACTCGAAAGAGGGCAAGGCCGGCATCGAAATCAGCCGTTTTATCCTTTCCCGACTTCTCCTTGATCAGTTTCTCGGCGTTGGTAAGCAACGAAGCTACAAGGTTTTGCTGGGCCCGCACAAGTTGCTCGATCCAGGGTTTGATCTCAAATATCTTGCTGTCGTAGTCGGAGTTCGGAATCGGTCCTGATATGATAAGCGGGGTTCGAGCTTCGTCGATCAGCACGCTGTCAACCTCGTCGACGATCGCAAAGTAGTGGCCGCGCTGTACCATCTCTTCGGGCGTCCCAGCCATATTGTCGCGCAGGTAATCGAACCCGAACTCGCTGTTGGTGCCCCAGGTGATATCGCACAGATACTGCTCGCGCCTCTCATCGGAATGCAGTTCCGACAGGATCACGCCGGTGGATAGCCCGTGGTATTCATAAACCGGCCTCATCCACTGCATGTCGCGCTGGGCGAGATATTCGTTGACCGTCACGACGTGCACACCTCTTCCGGTCATGGCGTTCAGGAACACAGGAAGGGTCGAGACCAGCGTCTTGCCTTCACCGGTAGCCATTTCGGAAATCTTGCCCTGGTGCAGCACAATGCCACCGAAAAGCTGCACGTCGTGAGGTACCATATTCCAGGTCATCTCGCGACCCATCACGTAATAAGTGTGGTTCTTCAGGCGGCGGCAGGTCTCCTTTACCAGTGCAAAGGTCTCAGGCAGCACCTCGGTTAGTATTGCGGCCGTGGCGACCTCATAATCCTTGCGTACCTGATCGAGCTGACCGTTCAGCTGCTCATTCTCTTCGAGACTGACATCAGGACGGTCGAGCTTTACTTCTATTTCCTTTATCTGCTTGTCGAAAGTCGCAAGACGCTCACGTACCTTGGCTTTCAACTCTACACCTTTCTTTCGGAACGCTTCTTCAGACAGGGATTGAAGCGGTCCATACAGCTCATTTATCTTCTCGACGAGCGGTTGGATTTTCTTGAGGTCTTTGTCGTGCTTGGAACCAAATATCTTTTCAAAAATTTTGAGCATGTACCCTTGATTTCTCAGTGTTTATAACGGCATAAGTTGCGCTTTTGCGCACTTTCCCATGAACTTAAAAGTACCGAATTTAGCTCGTGAGAAAAAACAAATGCCGAAAAAAACATCATCTACGCCGGGAGCCCTCAAACCTCTGCAAATAAAGGCTTTGCGACCCCCTGCAACTTCCGGGATCACAGTCTTGCATTAATAATAATACTTAACCTTCGTGCGCGGCCATCTCCTCGAAGAAATCACGCAGACGATGCGTTCCATGAGCGGGAGCGACGGTATCGTTCCGGCTGACGGTGGTCGCAAACAGCGCGATGTCGTGGATGTCGCGGTTGATCAATCCCGTAACGGCAGCCACACCATCGGCCAGCCACAACGGCAGCGAAACCGTGAAAGGCCTCTTTTTGACCACATCGGCAGCCATCTCCGCCACTTCGCGATAGGTGAGGGTCTCCGGACCGCCAACGTCTATCTGGGTGTCGATACCCTCGATCGCATCGACGCACACCTTGGCCAGGTCTGCCCCATGGATCGGGTTCGACTTCATGTCACCGTCACCGAGTGAAAACATCACTCCGTTGCGAGCCATGTTCAGGAACTGCGCCATGTCCGAGAAATAGCCTGTAGGCCTTACCACAGCGTAATCAAGACCTGAAGCCCTCAGCTCATCGACGAACTTCTCATGAGCCTGGATATTTTCGATCTCCATCATCTTCTGCGCGTTGAATACCGATACATAGACGAACTTCTTCACGTTCGCCTTCATAGCCAGTCGCAGTATGTTCAGGTTCGCCTTGTAATCAACATCGAAGCTCGAATGCACGAAATCGGGCCGGGTCATGCCGAGAGATGAAAAAACGATATCAACGCCGTTGCACAGGTCCACGATGCTGTCCAGCTTCGTGGCATCTCCCACGAAAAACTCGTCAGCGAGGTTTTCGAGCGACGGTTCGAGGTGCGCTCCCGGCGTCTTGATCTTGTCGGGGTTCCGAACAAGAGCGCGAACCCAGTAGCCGCGACTCTTGAGCTCCTGCACCACATAACGCCCGATATAACCGGTAGAGCCGGCAACAAGTACTTTTTTCATGGTCGTTTACTGTTTTGATTGATGAGGGGGCTGACCGCTGTCTGCGGCCATCTCTTTGAAATAATCTTTCAGGCGGCGCGACCCGTATTTCGGCGCGTCGTTTTCCATTTTATTGACAAGTACAAAAAATGACGCCGAATCGGCAAGCTTGGAATTGAACAACCTGATGGTCCAGAGAGCGGCTTCACCAAGCCAGAGCGGCAGGAAGGTGATCCCGGGTTCCCGACCGACGGTCTCGAAAGCGAGTTCGAAGAGCGAACGGAACGTGAACATATCAGGCCCGCCAGCATCGATCTCCCTGACCGTACCTTCAGCAGCATCAACACACACCACAGCCAGGTCGGCTCCGTGAATAGGGTTCATCAGGTTATGACCATCGCCGAGCCAGAACAGGTGGCCCTTGCGGGCAATGTTCAGGAACTGCGCCATATCTGAGAAATAGGCGTTCGGGCGGATGATTGCATAGTCGATCACCGAAGCCCTGAGATCGTCCACAAACGCCTCGTGCGCCCGAACCACATCACTCTCCATCATCAGTTCAGCCCTGAAGATCGACACGTACACGAACTTCGACACTTTTGCCTTGAGGGCGAGTTCGAGGATGTTCCTGTTGGCAATGTGATCGACCTCCTCAAAGGTCAGGTGCGAATCGGAACGAGCCAGACCCATCGATGAAAACACGATGTCGATACCGTCACAGAGCCCGATGAGCGTTTCCGGCCTGGTCGCATCCCCGGTGAACACCTCGTCCACCATATCGAATATAGGGGGTTGATGAGCTGGACCTGCATGTTTCAGCTTTTCAGGGTCGCGAACAAATGCCCGAACCCGATATCCCCGTTTCTTGAACTCCAGGGCAACATATCTACCCAGATAACCAGCAGCCCCTACCACAAGTACATTTTTCAATATTCCCTCCCGGATTGTTCATTAGCAATCAATGGGGGAACTACATACACTGCATTTTTAACTGGATGGCTTTAGCTCAACGGACATTCAGATCTTCTCCCTTCATTAGCACTGGGTTTTAACCGTCTTACATTCCAGAGCCCCGACCTGTCAGAACTCTGGACATTCAAGCTCTTATATTCTCTTAAGTTGCCCCGGGTTTCAACCTCCCATATTCAGGAGTCCCGACTTGTCGGGACGACGGACATTCATATCTTACATTCTCTTCAGTAGCCCCGGGTTTCAACCCGGGGAAAGGAATAACACAAAAAAAATCCCGGACTTCAGTCCAATATCTTCCCATTTCCAAACAACGACTATCTGTCTTTTATAATTGCAGATATTGGACTGAAGTCCGAATTATTTTTGGGATCAGCTATCCCCGGACTGAAGTCCGGGGCAATTGGAAAAGGGACAGAGGAATCAATCAGTCAATTTTGTCCAGCTTAAACCCGACGGACATTCAAATCTTACATTCTCTTCAGTTGCTTCGGGTTCAACCTCCCATATTCAGGAGGGTTTTAACCCGACGGACATTCATATCTTACATTCTCTTCAGTAGCCCCGGGTTTCAACCCGGGGAAGGGAATAGCAAAATAAATCCCGGACTTCAGTCCAAAATCTTCCCATTTCCAAACAACGACTATCTGTCTTTTATAATTGCAGATATTGGACTGAAGTCCGAATTTATTTGGGATCAGCTATGAGGCTGTCTCAAAAGTCAAGATGATGCCGGCTCATTGCATTGCCGGGAGCGCCAAGCTCCAGCTTGGCATTATCATGGATAATCAAAAAGACTCTGCATCAACGCTACCAGACATCATTTTTACCATTTCTTTGAATAATCCGGAGCTCGCTTATGAATTGCCGAGCTGAAGCTCGGCGTTCCCAGGGTTTTGGCGTTCCTGATTTTTCTTTTGAGACAGCCTCCAATTGGAAAAGGGACAGAGGAATCAATCAGTCAATTTTGTCCAGCTTAAACCCGTCGGACATTCAAGTTCTTATATCCTTTTCAGATGACCCGGGTTTCAACCATCCATATTCAGAGGTCCCGACAAGTCGGAATGACGGACAATCAGATATTCTCCTTTCAATAGCACCAGATTATAACCATCCTACATTCAGGAGTCCCGACAAGTCGGGACGACGGACATTTAATAATCTTACATCCTCTTCAGTTGCCAGAGGTTCAACCTCCCATATTCAGGAGTCCCGACTTGTCGGGACGACGGACATTCAAATCTTACATTTTCTTCAGTTGCCCCGGACTTCAGTCCGGGGAGAACGAAATCACAAAAAAATCCCGGACTTTAGTCCAATATCTTCCAGACAATCTCACAGGATAAAACCAGCCAGACCCTCCCAAAAATCCTGCTATCAAAACGCCTTCATCTTCCTGACCTCCTTTCGCCAGCAATGGAAAAGGATGTGCCCTGCATACCCGGTAAACTCGGCTCCCAGAATGCTCCGAGCCTCTTCCTGAAGATAACGATAATTCTTTTCC
>DATMYL010000099.1:0-50961 GCA_035560975.1 Chlorobaculum sp.
CCGTAACCTGCGTTCAGCTTCTCAATCTTGAGCATGATGGCCTCCTCCCAGGTATGCTGCGATGACGTCGGGGTTGCTGGTGATCTGTTCCGGGGTTCCTTCCGCCAGCTTTTCCCCGGAGTTCAGGACGACGATGCGGTCGCATATCGAGGTGACTGCTTTCATGTCGTGTTCGATGAAAACGATAGTCATTCCGCTGTTTCTGAGCGTCCGGATGATATCGAGGATGGACGCAGTTTCGGTATGGTTCAGGCCTCCACAGATTTCGTCCAGAAGCAACATTGTAGGCCGGGTAGCCATCACCCTGGCCAGTTCAAGCTTTTTTTTCAGCCCGATCGGCAGTGATCCGGCCGGCTTGTCGGCATACTCGACGAGCCCTACGGCCTGAAGCTGCTGCCTTGCCATCGTCTCGGCTGTAGGGGTGGCGTTGGTCGAGACAAAGGCTCCGACCATCACATTTTCGAGTACGGTAAGGTTGCAGAGAGGTTTGACCCTTTGCCAGGTACGAGCCATGCCGAGACGGCAGATTTCGTCAGGTCTTCTGTTGTTGATTCTGCTGCCGTTGAAAACGATCTGACCGGAGGTCAGGGGAAAATAGCCGGTGATACAGTTAAAAAGAGTTGTCTTGCCTGCGCCGTTAGGACCGATAAGGCCGAAGATCTGTTTCTCCTCGACAGAAAAACAGGCATCCGAAACGGCGACATTACCGCCGAAGTGCTTGCTGACGTGATCGATATCGAGCAGATGTCTGGTCATTTCCCCCTCCTGAAAAAGCCGAGAATTCCTTTGGGCAGATAAAGGATGCAAAGCACGGTAATGATTCCGTAGACCAGCACATGGGCGTGCGCCAGCCCGTCCTTGAGAAAAATTCCGACAGGCGATGTTTCCGACACGATCCCGTACTTGAACATCACACTCCCCAGCAGGTTCGAACGGAGCGCTTCGGCCAGGGGCACAAGAAGCACTGCACCCAGCACAGGCCCCCAAAGGGTTCCCACTCCGCCGATGATGGCCGTCAGGATGATCTCGATCGACATTCGCAGGTCAAGCACCGCAGTGGTATCGATGAATCGGATGTAGACGGCATAGATGCTGCCGACGACCGATGTCAGGGCGGCCGATATCATAAGCGCCTTGTTTTTGTAAAAGGAGAGGTTGATGCCGAGGGAGGCTGCCGCATCCTGGTCTTCACGGATAGCCTGCAGGTAGTAACCGGTTTTGGATTTGTGTATATAAGCCGTAATGGCGAGCGTCAGGGCAAGGGAAAGCAGCATGCCGTAGTAAAAGGGGTTCTTGCTGTTCATATCAAGGCCGAAAAAGGCCACATCCGTCAACAGAATACCCTGGGCACCTCCGGTAAAACCGAGATTGAGCACCGTCAGCCTGACGATCTCGGCGACGGCGATCGACGCGAGGGCGAAGTAATGGCCACGCAACCTGAAAACTATGCTGCCGGTAATGAGGGCGATAAGGCAGGCGACCGCGACACCGGCGGCCATGCCGATGAGAGGATTGGTATTGAACACCGACAACATGATCATGGTGGTGTAAGCCCCGGCGCCAAAATATGCGGCATGCCCGAAACTGTACTGCCCGGCGTAACCGCCGACGATGTTCCATGCAGAAGAGAGCGTCGCCATCATGAGCACCGAGATCAGGATGCCGATGAGGTAAGGGTTCTCTCCAACCAGAAGCGGCAAAACGACCGCCATGATCAGGAGAACCGCTGATATGAGCGTCTGTTTCATCATTGCCCCTCCTTTTTTCCGAACAGACCCTGCGGACGGAACAGGAGAACGGCAAGGAACAGGGCGAAAACAACGACATCCTTCCAGTCGCTGGACAGATAGGTTGAAGACATGGCTTCGACGACGCCGATGATCAGGCCTCCGACTGTGGCCCCGATGACTGAGCCGAGCCCGCCAAGCACACAGATCGTAAATGACTTCAGCAGGAAGCTGTGGCCGGCAAGGGGATGAATGTAGTATGTCGGGGCGATCAGGGCGCCGGCTGTCGCGGCCAGCGCAGTGCCGATACCGAACGCTATGGAGCTCATCCTCGAAACATTTATCCCCATGAGCTGGGCGGCTTCCCTGTTCTGGCTGGTCGCCCTCAGGGCCATTCCTGTCCGTGATCTGGCCAGAAACAGGTAGAGTACGGCCGTAATCCCGCAGGTGATCAGGAAGGACAGAAGTAGCGGAATGGAGACTGAAATATCCTGTAAAATATTGAAGGAGCTGCTCGAATAGGTCGTGGTCAGGATTCTGGGATCGCTGGTGAATGCGAGTAGGGCTGAATTGCTCATGATGAGGCCAAGCCCGATGGTCAGCAGGATCTGGTTCTGGTGCGGATGATGGATCACCCTGTTGATCAGGATCTTCTCGAGGAGATAACCGAACACGAACGCGACAGGCATGATCAGCACCAGCGAAAGGTACGGGTCGATTTGAAGCAGAGTGAACGCGAAATATGCCATGTACATACCAAGCATCATCAGGTCGCCATGAGCGAAGTTACTGACATTCATGACGCCGAAGACCAGGGACATGCCGATGCCTGCCAGCGCATAGACTCCCCCGGTCAGCAATCCGGAAATGAGCGATTGAAGAAACAGCATGGGGTGGATCCGTGTGAGTGACGGCGGCGCCATGGGCTGCCGTTAAATCTGTTAGATGACTCAGAAGAACATGGCGCCTTCACGCGAACCATGAAGGCGCCCCGATTCCTGGGGATCGGATGATCCGGACGCTTATCGCCTGAAAGGATAGATCAGCTGCTTTTTGCTGAACTGCGCAGGATAAACGGTTTCATAGACGCCGTTCTGAAGCTGCTGGACCAGCATGGGATGGTTGTTCTGGTTGGTAAAACCGGAATAGTCTGCAAATTTTACCGGCCCCATGATGCCGTTCCAGCTCCCGGCTTTCAGGGTTGACCTGAGTTTGGCGGAATTATCGGACTTCGATGCTGATTCGATCATGATCCTCATTGCTTCGTACGCACATGCTGCATGATAGGATGGCTCCTTGCCGAAGCGGGCCTTGTAGCGCTTTCCGAAAACCGCAGCCCCCGGCCAGTTGACGTCGTCGGTCCACTGGGAAGCTGAAACGACAAGGTTGGAGATCTCCTTCTGCTGTGCGAATTGCGCTGTCGTGTACCCTGCCCCTGCGCCGAGGAAAGCCTTTGGCGTCAGGCCGATCTCTTTGGCCTGGCGCATCAGCAGAATGGCGTCAGCATCGTAGGAGACCAGGAAAACCAGGTCAGGATTGGCAGCCTTCACCTTCGCAAGGGTTGCGCGATAGTCCGGCTGTCCCTGCTGGTACTTTTCGTTGGCGACCTCCTTCAACCCCATGGCTATGGCATTCTCCTGTGCGGTCTTGACGGTCGATACGCCGAAATCGGTTGCTGCGTAAACATAGGCGATCGTTTTCGGCTTGAAGGCCGCAACAGCTTTCATCAGCACAAGCGAATAGATGTTAGCCGGAGCGTTGAGACGAAAGACGTTTTTGTAGCCTTTCATCGTGATCTCCTCTTTGGCAGCCGCAGGAACGAGCAGCGGAACATTGTACTGATCGGCTCGCGACGCCACGACATTCGAACATCCCGAAGTATATGGGCCTACCACGCCGATTACGTTGTCCCTGGTCACGAGCTTCTCGTAGGCAGCCAAAGCGTTCTTGGGATCGCCGCCGTCGTCTTCCTTGACGACCGTCACATTGTATCCCGTCGCGTTCATGTCTTCGACGGCCATGGCAACGCCATTGGTGAGGTTTTCACCGATTTGAGCCTCTTTGCCGGTAATCGAGTTGATAAAACCTATTTTCACCGGCTTTGCGGCATCGGCCGACAAAGGCAGCGCAAACAAAGCGGCAGTTGCTATGGACAAGATCGTTTTTCTCATATCCGGCCTTCCTTCTGTTTGAGTTGATGAGACTGTGAGAACAGTGCAGACAGAAAAAGCTGAACGTATCCGGCGAGATTTTCGGAAGTCAAAAATGAAAATGAGAAGGCGACATACGCCGGCCGTGAGTGGAAATCATTGCTGCCGGCTTCATATTCCGGTTCACAGACATATCACGTCTACGATGCGGCTATGTGTTGAGAATAACCATTCAATTTACGCACTTTTCGACAGGTGAACAATCCAATTTATCGGATTGACAGGTCTCTGCTGTCGCAGCTCTCACTCCGGTCCAGAGAGCTTCAGCGGCGCAATGAACGACACGACTTTGTTTCGGCCCGCCGCTTTGGCTTCGTATAGCGCATGGTCGGCATTGTTGATGAGCGAATACCAGTCGGAAGCGTCGTCCGGCAATGTCGCCAACCCGATGCTCACTGTCAACTGACCGCCGGGAAGCTTGCTTTCATGGTCGAACGGTTCGGCGCTGATTACCTGGCGCAGCCGTTCGGCGATCTCCATGGCCATCGCCCTGCTGGTTTTCGGGAACAGTACGGCGAACTCCTCACCACCGAACCTGGAAGGAATGTCCGTAACACGACACTCATCCCTGATGACTTCGGCTATCCTGGCAAGCACACGGTCACCGGCTATGTGTCCGTAATTGTCGTTATAGCGTTTAAAAAAGTCGATATCGATCATCGCCAGCGAGATGTCAGTTCCGAACCGTTTGGCACGTTCGACGTCAATAATGAGGTGCTCTTTGAAGTGGCGGTAATTGTACAGGCTGGTTTTCTCGTCACGAATGTAGATCTCGTCGAGTTTCTTGTTCTTCTCCTCGATGTCGTTGCAAAGCCCGGCTACCGATTCGGTAACGTAACGGATCTCCGGAGAAGGGTCAGGATCGGTCAGGATGTTCCGGGCCGCCTCGGCTGTATCGTGCACGCTTTCCGGCAAGTTCTTGTTCAACTGGGTAAGGCGGTGTGCCAGCAGATGCAAAGGCAGAAGTGAATGACGATAATTGGAGACAAGGAGCCTTCCGCCGGTCAACACGATGATGACCTGCACCATCATGATGAACAAGAGATACATGAGGAGGTTCGATACGATCGATGCGCTCCCCGTGTTGATTTTATTCGTTGTCCTCAGGATCATCTCGTCCATATCGACTATCATGATCTGCAGCGCATCGCTTTTTAATTGTCCCGTCGTGAAGCTTTTTCCCTGCAACCATTCGGAAACTGCACTCCCCTGCCTGATCGCACCGCTTCGACCGATTTCGGCGAACCTGACGCGCTCCAGCCTGAGCCTGGCCAGAAGAGCTTCATGCCTGCTCGCGGAAACCTTTTTGTCGTGCAACTGTTCGTTTATGGATGTTATAGCCGCACGGCACTCCACCAGTTTCATGTAAAGCGTCTGTTCCTCGGCAATCGTCCTGAGCTCTCCCGACTGGTAAAGGCCGAACCATCCTGTGCCGGCAATGGCGAGAAGCAGCGCCGTAACGCCGGCAATGATCGCCAGCCTGAATGTGGCCTGGCCTGTAGTTTCGTTTTCCTGCTTCATGTACTTATTTGAGGATGATGGTGCGTACCGGTTGTTCATAAGGCGCCATATCGCCGCGTTCGAAGAGCTTCTGCCCCTCTTTGGCAAGCCAGGCACCGAATCCGGTCGCAAGCGGATCAAAAGGATCGTAAATATAGTTGACTATCGTGACAAGTGGATAAGTCCCCGAATAAACGGTCGACGGAGTGGCTGCCACCGGCTCTCCTTCGTTGACTGAAGAGAGCGGCAAAGCCTTTATGCCGGTACGGAACTCCACCGATCGCAATCCACGTGCATATGCCGGCAGAGTCATGATTGCCGCCGCATTCCTGTCGTCTCGGACACGGGTCAACAGACTGATCTCATCGGCTTCCGCCGTGGCTGACAGCTGCTCCGGACGGTCGAACAGCACACCGGACAAAATGGCGCGGGCACGCTGGTCGCTTCCGTCCAGGCAGGCGACAATAGTACCCGAAGTGCCGCCAAGAGCTTTCCAGTCGGTTACCTTGCCGGAAAAAATACCTTTAAGCCCATCGATGGATATGGATCGAACCGCGTTGGCCCGGTTGACGACAAGTACCAGCGCATTCCGTGCGATCGGCTGACGTTTCAGCCGGCGCTTCATCGAAACCAGGAGAGAATCTTCCTGGCGGGACAGGGCTCCCTCGATGATGGCTCCGCCAACCTGGCGCCTCAGGAGCTGCGCTATAGGCGGCACTGAATTTCCGGATGAAATTTTGACAGCCGCGTCCGGGTAATATTGCATGAATACGCCTGACTGTATCTCTGCGACCTGCAACAGGGAACGGTCTACGGCAACGGTCACGGTACCCCTTACCGGTGTGGCCCCGGAGAGCATCGAGGTCGTCGGTCTTTCAGGTGCCGAAGGGCGCATCCACATCCATACCGGAACGATGAGGCCTGCTACGAGGACGATTGCGAATGCTATGTTTCGAATACGGTGGTTCATGCTTTGGCGCCTGATGACTTCATATAAGATAAAGATAGAGAAAAAAAGGACATGGCGGAAAACCCGCCGATCGGTCAGGAATTTGGAAATTGAACGTTTTCCCTTTCGGAAAATAAACCTGAATTCAGTAATATATCCGCCTGTTTGAATATTTATTCATCTTATTGAATTCGACCGAAAAGCAATGAACCATCTCCCTCAGCAGCAGAAAAGAGTCACTGCTTCGATCATAGGAGCTTCGGGATATTCGGGGGCCGAGCTGGTCGGGCTGCTCATGAAGCATCCGGGCGTCGTAATCGAAGAGATCTATGCCCACACGCAGGCAGGGAAACACATTTCGGAACTCTATCCCGCCATACACTGCGACAAGGTATTTCAGACCTACTCGGGACAGACCGGAAGCGACATCTATTTCCTGGCCCTTCCGCACGGCGAAGCCCTGCAGCTCGTGCCGGGACTGCTTGCCGCCGGCAAGAAGGTCATCGACCTTTCGGGTGATTTCAGGCTGAAGAGCATCGTCGAACACAAGAAATTCTATGGCGGCCAGAAAGACGAAGGATCCATCCTTCAATACGGCATGCCGGAACTCTTCCGCGACAAGATCGCCGGCTCGACAGCCGTGAGCAATCCCGGATGCTATGCCACCAGCATCATCCTCGGCCTCGCTCCCCTGTTCAGGGGCGGCATGCCCGGTCTATCGGTCGATTCGGTCAACGTAACGGCAGTCTCGGGAATCTCCGGCGCAGGAAGAAGCTCGAAAACAGAACTCTCTTTTTCGGAAATGAGCGGCAACGTTCGTGCCTACAAGATCGGCATGCACCAGCACACGCCGGAAATCATGCAGACGCTCGGCAGCTCCGCTGATAATCCGGGGTTCAGGTTCGTCTTCACTCCCATGATCGCACCATACGTCCGGGGAATCTATTCCGTGCTGAACGTGCGACTCTCTTCGAAGGTGGAGATGGATTCAATCCGTACCCTTTACCGGGATTTCTACGCATCCGCACCGTTCGTAAGGCTTCGTGAAGGGGTGACGGAAGTGCGCCATGTAGCCCACACAAATTTCTGCGACATCAGCCTTGCATGGGAAAATGACGGGTCGCTTGTCATCGTCACGGCCATTGACAACCTTGTCAAGGGCGCGGCAGGCCAGGCGGTGCAGAACATGAACCTGATGCTCGGCTTCGACGAAACGACAGCATTGCTTTAATCCGAAACATTTTCATCAAGCGTGGAACCATTCGAAAAATCAGCTTCAGCGATAAAGAACCTCTGTGACAGGACAACATGGCCGCAAGGGGTTACGCCTGTCATTCCCGGCGTCACACAAACCGATCCGTTCTGGCCGGCCGGATTCGTCCTGGCGGGCATCAATGCCGGCATCAAACCCGTTCGCAAGGATCTTATGCTGCTCCTGAGCGAAGGGCCGGCAAGCGCGGCTTCCGTATTTACGACCAACCGCTGCTGTGCGGCACCGGTCGAACTCTCGAGGTCGAACCTCACCGCGTCGTCTGGCGTTATGAGGGCTGTGATCTGCAACAGCGGCAACGCCAATGCGGCCACCGGCGCCCAGGGCATGCTTGACGCCGAACGTATGGCGGCAGACACTGCCGCGGCCTGCGGAATCAGCCCTGAAGAGGTCCTCGTAGCCTCGACCGGCGTGATCGGACAGCTCCTGCCCGTGGAAAAAATCTCCAGAGCCCTGCCGGCGCTCGAAGCGGCTGCCGGTAGCGACAGCTGGAAGGACGCGGCTGAAGCCATCATGACCACCGATACTTTTCCCAAGGTTTTCGGCGTCGATGTTGCCCTTTCCGGCGGAACGGCAAGAATCACCGGCATCGCCAAAGGTTCCGGCATGATCTGCCCGAACATGGCCACCATGCTCGCATTTCTTTCTACCGACGTTTCAATCGAACCATCGCTCCTGCAGGAGTTGCTGGCAGCGGCCAACGCCGTCAGCTTCAACTCCATCACGGTCGACGGCGACACCAGCACCAACGACATGGCATCCATCCTGGCAAGCGGTCGCGGTGCGCAGGTCATGCGGGGCAGCGATGATGCAGTCCGTTTCGGTGAGGCGCTCAGGTCGGTCATGACCATGCTCGCCCAGCTGATCGTCATCGACGGCGAAGGGGCCACGAAGTTCGTCGAAATCAGGATCCGGGGCGCAGCGTCGGACGATGAGGCTCGCATGGCCGCAATGACCGTGGCAAACTCGCCGCTCGTCAAGACCGCAATCCATGGCGAAGACGCCAACTGGGGCAGGATCATCGCTGCCGTCGGCCGATCGGGCGCATCGTTCGTGCAGGAGGAGCTTTCAGTTTCGTTCGATTCCGAACCGATACTGAAACCGGGACTCGATGCCCGCTTTTCCGAAGAGGAGGCAAAAAAAATCATGTCGAAGGATGCCTTCACCATCACCGTCACGCTCGGCAACGGGCCGGGAACGGCTGTCGTGTGGACCTGCGACCTCAGCAAACGCTATATCGAAATCAACGGCAGCTATCGAAGCTGACCGGCATCCGTCACCATTCACCACCATTCGCCATGGAACAACCGTGCAGTGAATTTCGCCCTGCAGGCAAAAAAGGTCCTCAGCAGGCCATCGGCCAGGTGCTCATCGAGGCGCTGCCATACATCCGGAAATTCGAGGGCAAGACCTTCGTCATCAAGTACGGCGGGGCCGCGATGAAGGAGGATGGGCTCAGGAACAGCTTCGCCCAGAACGTCACCCTGCTAAGAAAGGTCGGCATCAACGTCGTGATCGTACACGGCGGAGGCGACGCCATTACGAAAACCTCGGCCCGGCTCGGCCTGGAAACAACTTTTGTACACGGCAGGCGCGTGACCGACCGCGACACGATCGACGTGATACAGATGACCCTCGCGGGCAAAGTCAACCAGGACATCGTCCGGCTCATCAGCGATCACGGAGGCAAGGCGGTCGGAGTCAGCGGGCTCGATGCCGACACCATCCGTGCCGTACCCTCACCGAACGCTGCACAGCTCGGCCTTGTCGGCGTCGTGACGGAAATCAATACGGCCTATATCGACCTGCTCTGCAACGCCGGCCTGATACCGGTCATCGCCCCCATGGGATTCGACGGCGAAGGCAACATCTACAACATCAACGCCGATGACGCCGCAAGCAGCATAGCCCTTGCACTGAAGGCCGAAAAGCTCATCTACGTCAGCGACGTGGAGGGAATCCGGGTCGGCGATTGTATCCTCAAGACGCTCTGCAAATACGATGCAGCCGACTTCATCGAAAAGGGTATCATTTCCGGCGGCATGATCCCGAAAGTGCTTTCTGCATACCTGACGCTCGACGGGGGCGTTCGCAAGGTACACCTTATCGACGGTCAGCAGACCCACTCCCTCCTTCTCGAAATCTTCACCGATGAAGGCGTAGGGACGCAGTTTGTCATCGAAGTGGAAAAAGAACCAATACAACAGGAAAAGGAAAAAGCATAATGAGCCAGCACCAGTCAACAACCATGAGTAAACGCGACTTTCTCGGATTTACCGGACTGGATGCCGGCAAGATCATCGAACTCTTCGACTATTCGCTGCACATCAAGCAGCAGCGCCACGCCAACAAAAACAGCGACGCGTTCAAGCCGATCCTCAACAAGACCGTTGCGATGATCTTCAGCAAACCTTCGCTCAGGACGAGGGTCTCCTTCGAACTCGGCGTCTACGAGCTCGGAGGCCATGCCATCAGCCTTGAAGGCAAAGCGATCGGCGTCGGCGAGCGCGAATCGGTCGAAGACATCGCCAGGCTGCTGTCCCGTTACAACGACGCAATCGTCGCACGCCTCCACGAGCACGAGGTCATCGAAACGCTTGCGGCAAACGCCGACATCCCGGTCATCAACGCGCTGACGGACCTGTCCCACCCTTGCCAGGTGCTGGCCGACGCATTCACCCTTTACGAAAAAGGGATGTGGAACGAGGGTATCAAGGTGGTCTTCGTCGGAGACGGCAACAATGTGGCCAACTCCTGGATCGAGCTGGCAGGCATCCTCCCGTTCCATTTCGTGCTCGCATGCCCTCAAGGATACATGCCGGACGAAACCCTCCTGAAGAAAGCCCGCAGCAGCGCCAAAGGCACCATCGAAATCGTGCACGACCCCTTCGAGGCTGTCAAAAACGCCGACGTGCTCTATACCGACGTCTGGACCAGCATGGGACAGGAGGAGGAGATGGCCGAACGCCTGAGGATCTTCAAGGATTTCCAGATCAACAGGGCGCTGCTCGGGGCCGCAAAACCCTCGGCCGTCGTCATGCACTGCATGCCCGCCCACAGGGGCCAGGAGATCAGCGCAGAGGTGATGGACGGGCCGCACTCGATCATCATCGACGAGGCCGAAAACCGCCTGCACGTCCAGAAAGCGCTCATGGTCAAGCTCCTGAACCATGACGAGTACAGGAAATTCCACCTGACTCACCGCCTCAAGAACGCAGCCAGCCGCCTGAAATCCTGAACGCGGCATCATGAACAAAACCCTCAGGCAGAGAAAGATCAGGGAGCTGCTCGAAAACCACGAAGTTTCCGGTCAGCAGGAGTTGCTCGGGCTGCTCGAACAGGCCGGCATCAGGGTCGCACAGGCGACCCTGTCCAGGGATTTTGCCGACATGGGAATCGTCAGGTCCCGAAGCGCAAGCGGGTACAGGCTCGTCGTGCCTGAAGATGCTTCAGACGACCTCATCAAGGGGCTTGTCGGCATGGAGGTAATTTCGGTCAACGCCAATGAAACCTCGATCATCATCAGGACCCTTCCAGGACGCGCACACGGCGTCGGATCGTTCCTTGACCGGCTCAGAAGTTCCAACATTCTCGGCACCATAGCCGGCGACGACACGGTGCTCGTCATTCCGTCGACGATAAAGCAAATATCGTCCATCAAATCATATATTCAGAAAAGCCTCTCACAACCATGAAAACCAGTATCGAAGCATGAGCAAGGAAAAAATAGCGATCGCCTATTCCGGCGGTCTCGACACGTCAGTCATGATCAAATGGCTGAAGGACAAATATGAAGGCGCAGAGATCGTCGCCGTCACCGGCAATCTCGGACAGACAAAGGAGATCGAGAACCTCGAATCGAAAGCCATAGCTACCGGCGCATCTTCTTTCCATTTCGTCGACCTCCGCAAGCAGTTCGTCGAAGAGTACATCTGGAAAGCGCTGAAGGCCGGCGCGCTTTACGAAGACGTCTATCCCCTCGCAACGGCCCTCGGCCGCCCGTTGCTCGCCAAGGCGCTCGTCGATATCGCCATCGAAGAGGGATGCACCATGCTGACCCATGGCTGTACCGGCAAGGGCAACGACCAGGTGCGTTTCGAAGTGACCTTCGCATCTCTCGCCCCGCAGCTCAAGGTGCTCGCCCCTCTCCGCGAGTGGGAGTTCACCTCGCGCGAATCCGAAATCGCCTACGCCCTGGAACACAACATCCCGGTGTCGGCCACCAAGAAGAGCCCCTACTCGATCGACGAGAACATCTGGGGTATCAGCATCGAGTGCGGCGTGCTCGAAGATCCCATGGTCGCCCCGCCTGAGGATGCATACCAGATCACCGTATCGCCTGAGAAAGCACCCGACAAGCCGACCGTGGTCGACATCGAGTTCGTCGAAGGCATTCCTGTTGCCCTGGACGGAAAGCAGATGGAGGGACTGGACCTGATCGTCAGGCTGAACGAGCTCGGCGCCCTGAACGGCGTCGGTCGTCTCGACATGGTCGAGAACCGTGTCGTCGGCATCAAGTCGAGGGAGATCTACGAAGCCCCTGCTGCCACGATCCTGCACTTCGCCCATCGTGAACTCGAAAGGCTTACGCTCGAGAAATCGGTGTTCCAGTACAAAAAGAACATCAGCCAGGACTACGCCAACATCATCTACAATGGCATATGGTTCTCCCCGATGCGCAAGGCACTCGACGCGTTCGTCAACGAGACCCAGAAGCCGGTGACCGGCCTGGTGAGGATCAAGCTCTTCAAAGGCTCCATGTCGCTGCTCGGCAGGACTTCGCCTTACTCGCTTTACAACGAGGAGCTCGCGACCTACACTGAAGCCGACACCTTCAACCACAAAGCCGCCGCAGGGTTCATCCACCTTTACGGCCTTGGCGTCAAGACCTTCAACCAGGTCAACGCCGGCAAATAAGGTCCGGTTCTCCCTGACGCTTCAAAAGAGAAAGAGGCGCCTCAGTATTGCTGCTGAGACGCCTCTTTCTGTGTTTTTGTATAAAATTGCAAAGGCCGAAAAGAGGGGGATTTAAAGGACCAAAGGGACTTAATGGACCAAAAGGACATAAGGGTTTAAAGAGGAAAAGATGATGCAGCAGCGTCTTTTCATTTTCAGGGAACGCCGGGATCCCGGCTTGCCATGCAAAAAAGGCTGCCTCACCTTGATTTTTGAGACAGCCTCTTTTTTTGACAAAGCACCCGACGATCAATAGCTGCTATCGGTTGATGATGATAACATCTCCACGAGGCTGGGGTGGCGGAGGAGTATACTTCCTGTACTGTTTGTTCTTCAACCTCTGTCGATCGCGTTTGACCTCTTCCTGATAGAGCTTCAGGCGTTCCTGCTCGGTCTTCTCCTCTTCACGCCTGATTTTTGCGTCCTCCTTCAATTCGAGCTTCTCCATGTCCTGGTCATGCTGTTCGCGCTGTATCTGCATCTGCTCCTGATCCTTCTGACGCCAGAATTCCGCATCGGCGTAAACTGTCTGCATCGTAAAGGTCATCATGCCGATGAAGGCGGCAAGTGATGATATATTCAGCTTGTTCATCGATGTCCCCCCTGGAAAATATTAATGGTTTGTACCCTGACGCTCGTCAAACGCCAAGACCGTCGGCGGCTTTTTGCGCGTTTGCGATGTCTACGTTATTGGCGGACAGGTATTTGAATACTTTACCTGTCGTGGATATCGAGTTGGTCACTACCGCCGGAAGATTATTGATCAGGTAGAGCACGCCCGGGGCGTCGAAAATGCCGATCGCCTTCACGTCGATATTGGAAACCGATCCCACCAGTTTCGAGGTCCTCGATACCGCGAGCACATATCTCAGGGCGCCTTCTGTGGCGAGTCTCTTCTGGTGTTCATCCAGCGGCTTGTTTTCCAGTACGATACGATTGAGGCTTTCATCAAGCTCCCTGCCCATTTTTGCCTTTTCCTGGTTTGAAGCTTTCTTCGCGTCCCCGTTCTGAACGAAATCGATAGTCGCCTGTCTGGCAGCCAACTCCTCTTTGCCGGCGATGGCCCGGATGAGAAGTACCTGGGCATCGAGATACATATCCAGGGCGATGCTGCAATCGACGACGACCTGACTGATATTCGATCCGCTTTTTCCACCTGAACTACCAATCGAAACGAGGCCTGACAGGCTCGGGAAGGCTGACGCCGTATGTGTCGTTACCAACAGCGAACAGATGATGAGGGATAGTGACCTGAATTTCATGAGATCGTTCCTGTTTTATCTTGTTGATGATTAACGGACACCTTTGGCATTCAATTGTTCAGTGAGAGTAATCGCTGTTTCTTTTGCAGCGATGATCAGCGCATTCCTGCCGGCCACGCTCTGATCGGGCCCCAGTCCGCAAAACTGCACAGGACCGACAGATCCGATCTTTCTCGGGATCATCGGGCTGATATCCCATAATTGCGCACGAACGGAAACATAGACGCGTTTATTGCCTGTAACGGGATCGACGTCCTTGAGGCCGATATCGATCGTCCCTACAGAGAAGTAACGAACGTTGCACTTGCGGGCGGCGGCAAAGACCTTGCTTCTGATCTGCGCACTCATATCATCGGTGGTGGCGAACTGGGCTTGAATCAGCTTCGGATCAGGACCCCCGCCGTTGATCATCACATCCTCATATGCACCATACTCGATCCCTGCGCTGGTAAATACTTCGCCCATTGCGGCATCGATATCCTGTGAACTCGTCACTGAATATCTGACATCGTCTTCCCGTCTGACCGTGCTTCCGCCTATTGTCACCTTCTGCTTGCCTGTAACGAGACCCACTCTTCCAGGTGCCGTATTCACCTGCTCCCTGAAATCGGTTCTTGTGTCGTCGTGCTCCGTTACCGACGAGGTTTTACGTGCAAGAAACAGGAACGAAAACAGTGAATTATCAGACCTCATCGGCATGATCATCCTTGGCGGGTTCCCGCGATCGTCATAATCTCTGGGATCTTCTGCAAACGATGGTTTGCCGAGGGCCATAGCCGCACAAAAGATCAGAAGGGTTTTGAATCTCATACTCCGCTCTCTTTCTATTTTAATTGTTCAAAGATTTTCGATGCGTCATGAAAAGCACTTTCGGCATCACTCCCTCTCGATGCCGATTCCTTCAGCCATTTCGAATTGACTCCAGAGAATTGTTTCGAGGTTTCATCAAGAAGTTCGAATGTCGTTTTCCTGTACTGAGGCCAATCTTCGATTTTCGGATTATATCTTTTGGCGAGGGTGATAATCTGGGTGTTGTAGATATTTTCATTAAGGATGTACCTCGCCGCGGCGACATCCTTTATCTTTATGGTGCCCAGTACCCTGTAGATTTTCTGCCATGAACTCGGCTCTTCAACGCTCGTGCCACGAAATGCACGTACGGTAAAATCGACCTCATAATCGGCAACAGGCAGATTGAGGTTGAACGCATTACCGTCGGCAAATCTCATCGGCATGACTCTTCCGACAGCTTCACCGGGGCTCCAGGGTACGATCGGAACATTATTGTTCGATGCAATCGACGTCTCGAGTTCGTTTGCGAGAAGATTGGCAAATGCTTTCGGACTGACGCGTTCGTCGGCAAGCCTGGTCAATGCCTCCGGTTCGAAATCCACATGCCTGACCTGAAGATGCTTGTTGTAGAGATCCCTGATCCTGAGGTCGGCAAACCTGTCAAGCCATAAATCGAATGGATTGATGCCCAGATCATTGGTGAGATAGACGGTCTTGAACAATTCAAGAACCTCTGCATCGGTCAAACGATCCCTTACCGTCTGGGAATATCTCAAACGAACAGGATAGGCGGCGATCAACTGCTTTGATTTTCTGTCGAATGCAAGAACATTGAAATTCAGCCGGAGATACATGACGATCTGATCTCTCAACTCTATGTATTCGATATTTTCATAGGTAAGGGCAAAAGCCACGGTCACCTGGCTTCCCATACCTATCCTGCCAAGATCGGTACTCAATCTCGCATCTTCCTTTGGACGCAATTTTATTTTCTGATTGAAAACCTTGTTCAGCAATGGTTGGCCATTATCGTCTTTAATCAGCTCTACCCTGGCGCTATAAGGATAGAGTTCATTCCTGTTTTCGTAGTTGCCTGAAAAAGCGAACCCGGAAAAAAGAAGCTTTTCCTCTGCCTGCCCTATCGCCGGAATAAAAGAAATAACGAGAATTACCGTCACCGAGCATACGGCAAAAAGAGATAGGATTGTCCTGGTGAAGCGATACAAAAATCGGTCGGCAAGTGAACGGATCTTTCTTTGCAATATGATCGAACACATGAGCGTTACGATCATAAGAGTGGTTTCATGCAATGAAAGGAAGGAATCGGCTGGTGTAACTGCCATAATTCACTGATGAGCAACAATTGGAGGAATAGAGTACTCATCATAATTGTAGCCATAATCTCTGTAATAATCAAACAGATATAGTCATATCTCCTTTACTGTCCACTAATCCTCCATATCGCGTCATACGATTGAAACTGGAAGTCGAAACAATGAGAAAGCTTGAAAACAGCGATTCGAACACATTCGTTGTCAATATGTTCAACCAGTTTGATTCCCCTGCCATATAAATCCGGCATCTGATCCGGTATGACAAAGCAGTCGCCTTTGCCATAGCGCTATCTTTTTTTATACTTCAACAGAATGCTTTGTTATTTAAAGTTCTTTGTAACAAAAAAAACAGAAGGGAAACAGGACATAAACAGTAATTGGTCGGGTTCTTAATTTCCTGATTGTATTGTGTATCTTCCAGCAAAAGTTTCAAGGGCGGAGCCCGTGTCACCAAATCAATCCGTTAACGTTACCATGTCCAAAACCAAGGAACTCCTCTGGCAAAGCCGCTTTTCCCAGCCATTCGACCAGGAAGCGCTTCGCTTCTCCTCTTCAGTCCATGTAGACGGGCTTCTTTACCGTGAAGATATCCAGGGCTCCATCGCCCATGCGACCATGCTTGCCGAAGAGGGAATCATTTCGAACGAAGAGTCTGCCGAAATCGTCAGGGGCCTGAAGGCCGTTGAAGAGGAGATCGCATCGGGAGCGCTTGTGCCTGTCTGGGAAGACGAGGACATCCATACGGTCATTGAGAACCGGCTCAAGGAGCTGATCGGGCCTGCCGCAGGCAAGCTTCACTCCGGAAGAAGCCGGAACGACCAGGTGGCCACAGACACCCGCCTGTATCTGCGCAGGAACATTGACAACATTATCGGCCAGATCGAACTGATGCAGTCGACGCTGCTCGAAAAAGCGGAACGCTACCGCCGGACCATCATGTTCGGCTACACACACATGCAGCGTGCCCAACCGATGTCTGCAGGCCACTATTACATGGCCTGGCACTCGATGTTCGGACGTGACGCCGGTCGGCTCTCCGACCTCAGGAAAAGGGCGAACGTCTCCCCTCTCGGAGCGGCCGCCTTTGCAGGCAGCACCCTGCCGCTCAACACGGCTCGCTCAGCAGAGCTGCTCGGGTTCGAAGAGGTCTTCACCAACAGCATCGACGCCGTCAGCGACCGCGACCTGGTCATCGAGTTCGTTTCGGCCTGCTCGGTCATCATGATGCATCTTTCGAGATTTTCTGAAGACGTCATCCTCTGGAGCACAGCCGAGTTCAACTACCTTGAGATCAGTGATGCCTTCGCGACAGGCTCGTCCATCATGCCGCAGAAAAAGAACGCCGACATCGCCGAACTGGTCAGAGGCAAGACCGGACGGGTGTACGGCAACCTGATGAACCTCCTGACCATCATGAAGGGGCTGCCCCTCTCCTATAATCGGGACATGCAGGAAGACAAGCCGCCGCTGTTCGACACAGCGGAAACCACGGCTCAAAGCCTCTCGATTTTCAGGAGGATGATCGAAAACACCTGGCTCAACGAAGAGCGGCTGGCAAAGCTGACCGCCGAGGACCTGAGCCTCGCCACAGAGATCGCCGAGTATCTGGTCAGGAAGCAGATCCCCTTCCGCGACGCACACAGGATTACCGGCAAGATCGTCGCCTATGCGCTCCAGGAGGGTAAAACACTCCCGACGATCAGCCTCGATGAATACCTCACGTTCTCAGACGCATTCGACCAGGGCATTTATGATGACCTGAAACCCGATGCGAGCGTCAACTCCAAGAAAACCGCCGGCAGTTGCTCATTCCGTTCCGTCGAAGAGCAGATCGCGAAAGCGAAACGCGCCATAAAGAAATAAGTACCCGCCTCATTGGTACGAAATAATCAAAAAGGCTGTCTCACAACTCAAGATGAGCCGGCCTTTTTGCTTTTGCCGGGAGCGCTGAGCTCAAGCTCGGCATTTTCAGGGATATCAAAAAGACTTTGTATTCAGGCTCCCCGACAAAAAAATGACTTTTAAGTTACTGGCTGAACTCTCATATGAGTTTGCCGAGCTTAAGCCCGTCTTTCCCGGGAAATGAATAGGCGCTGCTGCATCATCCTTCCCTCTTGAACCCCTTATGTCCTTCTGGTTCCTCTGGCCCCTTTATGTCCTTGTGGTCCTTTAAGTCCCTTTGGTCCTTGCAATTTCATACAAAATCAAAAGGCTGCCTCAACCTGTTAATTGAGACAGCCTCCTGACAAGACTCCGAAAATATCTGCGCCGATCTACTTCTGCTGTGCAGCCGGCTTGACCGGTTGTGCAGCAGCTGGAGCCGCCTCGCGTGTTACGAGATCATCCATGATGCCTGCGGCCTCCTGAAGGATGAAGTCGACGGGCTTCTTTTTGCCTGTCTTGACATTGCTGTCACCCCAGCTCTCCTGGATCCGCTTCAGCGTCTGGTTCTCTGTCTTGAATCCAGCTTCCGAAAGAGCGATGCTCTTCCGTTTCCTGATACGGCTCAATGTCGACAGGTCGGCCAGATAGGACTGGTAGAGCTTGTCCTGTGCAGACCGCTCCTCGAATTTTCTCTTCAAGGCGGCAATGTCGTCACGGCTGATAGAGCCCTGCGGAGTATAGACTGCCTTGGAAATGGTTGTCCATGGCAGACTGCTCGTATAGGTATCCTCACCGACGACCTCTGGATCGATCATCGAAGGCAGTAGAATGTCGGGAAGTACGCCGATATGCTGTGTGCTGCCGCCCGAAATACGATAGAACTTGGCGACGGTCAACTTCAGCTGTCCAAGGTCAGGCTGCTTCATGAACATGTTGAACGGCCTCTGTATCGTAACGATACTCTGGACGGTTCCCTTGCCGAACGTCCGATCGCCGACGATGAGCCCGCGCCCGTAATCCTGGATGGCTGCGGCGAAAATTTCAGACGCAGATGCGCTGTAGCGGTTCACGAGCACCTCCAGCGGCCCACTGTAAAGCACATGGCTGTTTTCGTCTTTCAGCACCATCTTTCCGCCGAGCGCATTGCTGACCTGCACTACAGGCCCTTCTGATATAAACAGACCGGTAACATTGACCGCCTCTTCGAGCGAACCTCCGCCGTTTTCCCGCAAGTCAATGATGATTCCCTCTACGCGCTCACGGTTGAGTTCATTGAGAATTCTGGTGACGTCCCTCGATGTGCTGGTATAATCCTTTCTCTGCTGCTTCTCGCCCTCGAAGTCCAGGTAGAAAGATGGTATCACGATCACACCGATCTTGTGACCGTTCTGGTAAACGATCTTCTTTTGTGCAGCCTGCTCCTGCAGATCGACCTTGGCCCTGACGATCGTAATGATCCTGGCCGGCCCTTTGTTCGCCTGGCTGGCAGGAAGCACCTTCAACCTCACCACTGAACCCTTTCGCCCCCTGATCTTCTTGACGACATCGTTTATACGCCATCCGATCACATCGACGATCTCCCCCGCGCTGCCCTGGCCGACGCCGATGATCCGATCGCCCTTTTTCAGCATGTTGCTCTTGAATGCCGGCCCGCCGGGAATGATTTCGTTCACGACCGTATACTCATTCTCCATCTGCAGCTTGGCGCCGATCCCTTCGAGCGAACGGCTCATATCGATCTGGAAATTCTCGTATTCATCAGGTGAAAAATAGCTCGTATGCGGGTCGAACGATGTAGTAACAGCATACATGTACGCCTGGAAAGCGTCGTCCGGTTTCTGCTGGTCAAGAAGCTTGAGTCGGTTCGTATAGCTCTTCAGGAGGTTGGTCTCTATGCTCTTGCCTTTATCCCCGGAATACTTCATGGTCAGGTACTGGTATTTCAGCTCCTTGCGCCACAACTCCTCAAGCTCCTTACGATCGGCCGGCCAGGGCGCTTTCTTGCGGTCGACCTCGAGAGATTCCACAACCTTGTAATTGAATTTTGCGGTTTTGAGCGTCTTCATCATGAACTGCATCTTCTCCCTCGCACGCTGCAGGAAAAGGTTGTAGATCGTGAACCCTCCGAAAGGCTTTCCGGCAATGAAGTCGTCGTCGATATGGGTTCCGACATCCCTTCTGAGACGCTCGACCTCAGATGCCATGAAATAGCTTCGGGAATTGTCGAGGTTATCGAGGTAACGGTTGAAAATCTGCAGGGAGAGTGAATCATTGACAGGAACCTTCCTGTAGTGGTTCTGCATCAGGTATTGTGCAATGTATCGTGATGCCTCCTCTTGCGTGGGAGTCGGCTTAAGGGGTGCCGCATCACTTTTTGCTGAAAGAGCCTGGGTATGACTCCCTGAAATCAGCAGGATAAGGCAAACGAAGAGTGCCTGGCACAAAGTTGCACGAAATTGTTTCATGGGCGGTAAATATCGCTGTTGAGTATTCAGGTGGAGTTGAATTCGATCTCTGTGACCGAATGCGAGTTCATTATATTATATTACAAAACATGCTATCTGCATAACACGTTTCAATGCAATTCGTAAAATAATTATTTCCCATATTCAGTATTACCTAATAAAGTCAAATGGAGAGCCTTTTATGAAGAATTTCACCAGTTACAAAGAGCTGGGCCTGGTCAACAGCCGTGAAATGTTTGCTCAGGCGGTCACCGGGGGTTATGCTATTCCTGCCTACAACTTCAACAATCTGGAACAGCTACAGGCGATCGTGATGGCCTGCGTGGAGACCTCGTCTCCGGTCATTCTGCAGGTTTCGAAAGGCGCCCGCAGTTATGCGAACCAGACCCTCCTTCGCCACCTCGCCGCAGGCGCCGTGGAGTATGCCGCCGAACTCGGCAAAGCTGTGCCGATCGTGCTTCACCTTGACCACGGTGACAGTTTCGAACTCTGTAAGGACTGTATCGAGACCGGTTTTTCTTCGGTCATGATCGACGGTTCGCACCTGAGCTACGAAGAGAACGTGAAGGTAACCCGCCAGGTGGTCGAATACGCACATCAGCATGACGTGACTGTCGAAGGCGAACTCGGCGTGCTTGCCGGCATCGAGGATGATGTCCATGCGGCTCAGCACACCTATACTGAACCCGATCAGGTCGAGGACTTCGTCAGCAAAACCGGCGTCGACAGCCTCGCCATCGCCATCGGCACATCACACGGCGCATTCAAGTTCAAACCCGGTGAAGAGCACGAAATCAGGCTCGACATCCTTGCCGAAATCGAAAAGCGCATTCCCGGCTTCCCCATTGTACTGCACGGCGCCTCTTCGGTCCCCCAGGAGCTCGTACAGATCATCAACGCCCACGGTGGCAAACTCAAGGACGCAGTAGGCATCAGCGAAGAGCAGCTCAGGGCAGCCGCACGCTCAGCCGTCTGCAAGATCAATATCGATTCGGACGGAAGGCTCGCCATGACGGCCGCCATCCGCAAGGTGTTCGACGAAAAGCCGGAAGAGTTCGATCCGAGAAAATACCTCGGTCCTGCCCGTGACTCACTCAAGCAACTTTACATGCACAAGATCGTCAACGTGCTCGGTTCGAACGGCAAAGCCTGAACAGCCTCGAACATTCAAAGAAAAACCGCCCATTGAGGCGGTTTTTCTTTTTCAGGTACAAAAAAGAATTCAGCAGAAAAACCGCAACGCCAGATAGCTCATCATCCCCATGCCTGTCTGAAGGGATTGTTCATCCGGGTCGAAGGTCGACGAATGAAGATGGTTGCCCGTTCCATCACTCTTCATACCGGTGCCGATCTGCCAGAAGCTTCCCGGGCACTCCTTCAGATAGTAGGCGAAATCCTCGGCAGTCATGAGTGGTTCGGATTTGTTCACACGACCATCACCGAGGAACTCCTTGCCCACTTCCCATGCCAGGTCAGTCATGTCCGGATCGTTGAAGAGCACCGGATAGCCGCTTCTGATCTCGACCTCAGCTTCCACGTCGAACGCGTCTGCAACCTGCCTGATCGTTCTCCCGAACCTCTCATGCAGAATTGAACGAAGCTCCTCGTTCATGGTCCTCATGGTGCCGGACATGGTCACCTTGCCTGGGATGACGTTCGTGGCGTGCCCGCCGTTGATCGAGCAGATCGACAACACGGCTGGTTCGTGAGGCGGAGCGACCCGGCTGACCAGGTGCTGCAGCGCCGTGATGATATGGGCCGATGCGAGTATCGGGTCCCTGGTCTTGTGCGGCGCCGAAGCATGGCCGCCCTGACCGCTGACGGTTATGTAAAGCTCGTCGGCCGCTGCCATGAAACTGCCCTTGCACAAAGCGATGCTCCCGCTTTCGACGCTTGGAAAGCAATGCTGCGAAAATATGGCCGAGGGTTTGTACCTGCTCAGCAGGCCGGCATCGATCATGGGTTTGGCACCTCCTGGTGCTTTTTCTTCTGCCGGCTGGAAAATCAGGAGCACATCCCCTTTCAGCTCCTCGCGCATTCCGGAGAGTATCCTGGCTGTACCGAGCAACATCGCCGTATGCATGTCATGACCGCAGGCATGCATGCAGCCGGCCTCGGCCGAGCAGTAATCATACGAATTCTCCTCCTGGAGCGGCAGTGCGTCGATATCTGCCCTCAAAGCAACCGTTTTCCTCTCTCCGGACGCCGGTGAGCCTGCTCCCCGCAAAATGGCCACGATACCGGTTTCGAGAAGCTGTGGTTCGGCCTCGATGCCGAACCCGGCAAGATAGTCCCTGATAAAAGCAGTAGTGCGAAACTCCTGGTAGGAGAGTTCAGGATGCTGATGGATATGGCGCCGGAGACCTACGACTTCCGGATACAACTCCTGCGCAGCCTTTCGGACCCTGGCTGCAAGGTCACTGAATACCTCGCTCTGCATATGATATGTCTGACATTATGGGACAATGGGCGCCGCTTGTTTTCCTACATGTCCATGTAACGAATGAACTCCAGCGCTTTTTCACGAAGCTCGTCATATCCGGCATCAGGGAACGAAGAGTGGTAGCGGATAAGATAACCGTACTTCTCAAGATTCAGGATAAGCCGGAAAAAATCATGGGAAACGACCCTGAAAAAAAGAATCTGCCCTTCGCCGGCCACACCGGTAGGCCATGACGTGAAGCTGAGGATCGATGCGTCGTTCTTTTCAATGGTCTCAATAAGTTCCGAAAGCCTTGCGCCAGTCGGCGGCACCTCTATTTCAAGGGTCGAGCTTCCCTCCCCCGAATGAAACCTGCCCGCAAGGAAACCGAGGATGCCCTGTTTGGAAACAACACCGGCATAAAGCCCCTCATGATCGGCGACAGGTACGACATCACCCTTTACGGACGCAACGGCCTGCAGCTTTTCGAAGAGCTGATCATTCAGGTCGAATGCCGGAACCGGCTCGAGTTCGACCTCAGAGATCGAAGTTTTTGCGGATGGCCACCCTTTCCTGCCGGACAGAATTGTTGAGAGGAAAACCATACCGGCATACCTGCCGCCATCGAGTACCGGTGCGCAGGAGATACCGCCATCCGCCAGCTTCCTGGCCACATGGCCGACCGGTTCATCGAGAGCGAACACAGGATAGCTTGCCTCGATCAGGGATGCGAATGTCACGCCCATTCAGCAGCAACAGGATGGTTCGATCTTATCGATCCTCCGCTGGTGACGCCCCCCCTCAAACTCGGAGGAAAACCAGCTTTCAAGGATTTTCTCTGCTGTCGCAAGATCGTTGAAACGGGCTGAGAAGCACAGCACATTGGCATTGTTGTGCTGCCTTGCAAGTGCCGCGAATTCAGGACTGCAGGCAAGTGCCGCTCGGACACCCCTGACCTTGTTGGCTGCGATCGAGACACCGATACCGGTACCGCACATCAGGATGCCCTGATCGAACCTCTCTCTCGCAACAGCCTCGGCCACCTTCCGGGCATAGTCGGGATAATCGACAGAATCTTCCGAATATGGTCCCATATCTTCGAAGGTATGACCGTGACGTTCAAGCCATGAGAGCACGTTTTTCTTCATTTCATACCCTGCGTGATCGCTTCCCACTGCAATGTTCATAATCCGTTGACTTTTGATTTGATGTTTTTCTTCTTTTTTGATGACTGCCGCATAAAAAACCGCTGGCTGTCGATTACCGGTCCGCCATCCCGCTTCCTCCTGGCATAGGTTCCGTCAGGATTCATCTCCCACGATTTCGTATTGTCGTTCAGGATCAGCTCGAGATCGGCCACGACCGATTCGACAAGTCGATGATCGACGACCGGAAAAATGGTCTCGACACGCTTGTCGAGGTTGCGTGGCATGAAATCCGCACTGCCGAGGAACAGTTCCGCTTTGCCTCCGTTGTTGAAATAATAGACCCGGCTGTGTTCGAGAAACCTTCCGATAACGCTCACTACCCGGATGTTCTCGCTGATTCCCGGCACCTGGGGTTTCAGGCAGCAGATGCCGCGTATGAGCAGATCGATCCTGACTCCTTCGATGGAAGCCCGATAAAGCGCCCTGATGATCTCCTCATCGACCAGCGCATTCATCTTCAGGACGATACGGCCGCTTCCTTCACGTTTCTGCCAGTCAATCTCGCGCTGTATCATCTCCATGATACGTTTCCGGGTGTTTACCGGAGAGACGATCAGTGAACGGTACTTCCGGTTCTTCGAGTAGCCGGTCAGCGCGTTGAACAGTTCGGACACATCATCGGAAAGCGATGTGTTGGTCGTAAAGTAGCTGTAATCGGTATAGATCTTGGCCGTCGCCATGTTGTAATTTCCCGTGCCGAGATGCAGATAATGACAGAGCCTGCCCTGTTCACGACGGACGATCAGGGTCAACTTGGCGTGGGTTTTAAGGCCCGGCAGACCATAGACCACATGGGCGCCGACATCTTCGAGCGCCCTGGCCCAAACGATGTTGTTCTCCTCGTCGAACCTTGCCTTGAGCTCGACAAGCACGGCCACCTGTTTTCCCTGCTCAACGGCGAACATCAGGGCCTCGACCACAGGGGAGTTGCTTCCGATGCGATAGAGTGTCTGCTTGATCGACAGCACATCGGGATCACGAGCCGCCTGCCAGACAAAATCGACGACGGGGCTGAACGAATCGAAAGGATGGTGCATCAGGAGATCCGAGGTGCGAAGCGCCGTAAACATATTGGTGCTGCGCTTGCCGTCCATGGGATTGTTGGGTACGAACGGTTCGTCCTTCAAATCCGGCCGATCGATTTTGAGAAGCTCCATCACGGAACTCATTCCAAGCACACCGCCGATTTCATAAACGTTACGCTCATAAACCTCGAGGTTCTTCATCAGCAGTTGCCTGGTCGACATGGGCATGTCGGGCGTGATGTCCAGACGGACCACCTTGCCGTACCGGCGGGACCTTATGCCCTGTTCGATGCTTTCCAGCAGATCTCCGGCCTCGTCCTCCTCGATCTCGATATCGGCATCGCGGATGATCCTGAACGGATGGCACTGCATGATGCGCATCTTCGGGAAAAGCTGCGACAGGTTATGTTCGATGAGATCCTCCAGCCAGACAAGGCGGATCCGGTCGTCATCGAAATCGAGCCCCTTGACCTCATCGAGCCTGACAATCCTCGGCAGGATTCCCGGCACCTTGACGCGTGCGAATTTTACCGCACCGCTCTCTTCGTCCTTGAGTTCTATAGCCAGGTTCAGGGAAAGGTTGGACATGAAAGGAAACGGATGGCCCGTATCGAAAGCCAGCGGAGTCAGGACAGGATAGATCTCCTCCCTGAAATAGTCCTGAAGGGCAAGTTGTTGCTTAGGTTCAAGCAGACATGTGCTGATGAATTCTATACCGTGCTTTTCGAGCTCCGGACAGATATCCTGGAAAAAACAATCGTTGCGCTGCGGAAGCTGTTCGATCACCCGCTGCCGGATTTTCTCGACCGTCTCCAGGGGAGTCAGGCCGTCGACCGTGCGATCCATGATGCCTGCGGCGCACTGATCATCGAGACCGGCCACCCTGATCATGAAAAACTCGTCGAGATTGGAACTGAAAATCGACACGAACTTGACCCGTTCGAGCAAAGGATGGGCGCCCTTGTCGATGGCCTCCTGCAGCACCCGCTGGTTGAAGTCCATCCAGCTCAACTCCCTGTTGACGTAGAGCGAAGGATCGTGCAGGGCCGACTCGATCGGCGCAGCCGCCAATATCTCTGATTCACCGTTCTTCATGCCCTGCTGCTCAAGCAATTGACAATTTCATTTTCAGTTACCACAACATCGAGAAGTTCATCCCAGGGATCGGATGGAACTGATGGAACAGCCTGGAGACCGAATGCCAGGCCTATTCTCGCCGGATGGATGCCCCTGCTGGCCAGGTCGTCGAAAAAACGGTCATACCAGCCCTTTCCATAACCTATCCTGCCCCCAGTCCTGTCGAAACCTACCAGCGGCACGATTACCGCATCGAAACGATCCTCCTCCGAAAGAACAAGCGGATCGGGCACCGGCGGTCCTGCTCCCGAACTCATCAGCCGGATCCCGCAATTATATCTGGCCGCGGCCATCCGTCCACGCTCAATATAAGGCAAGTACACCTCTTTCCGTTCCAGACAAAACCAATCGAGGAGTTCGATTGTGGAAACCTCCCGCTCAAACTCCATCGATACATAGCAGTGTATCCTTTCGGCATCCAGAATCTCCGGTATCGTCTTCACTCGACGAAGGATCTCTCCGCTGTTCCGAAACCAGGCGTCCATGTCCAGGGCCCTGCGTTCCCGGAGCAGCTCCCTGCGAATCAACGCTTTGCATTCCGAATGCTGTGAGGAGATCATAGTCAAACAGGACAATCCCATTGCTCAGCCAATGGTACAAGATAATAAAACAGAAGGCGATAACGCAGTGGGACGGCCATAAGGGCGTGAATTGGCCACGCTTTCGGCGATGCCATGATCGACTCGAAAACTAAGCGGACGGTTCTGGAACAATAACCTCTTCAGTTGGTTTTCGATCGCTCAGCAGCCAGCTCATCGGTCGGATATAAGAAGATTTCAGGCTCCTGCCCGGCTTACCGGCCGGATCGCGGAACAAATAATTCGAGATGCCCCTTTATGTTAAATAGCGCGGATTGTATTACATTACATGATAAGAGAGGTCCGCGTAACTCAGCTCTGGAGTTGCTATTGAACGAATGCGTTGCATCTCGGTTGAATCGTACGCAGGACAATAAAAACTCACCTTTGCATTTTTTATTTTTTTTCAAATCATAACCATAGAATAACCATGGCAAACGAATCAGCAGGAAACGGCGTATTCAGCGACCTTTTTTCAGCAGTCGGAGAGCTTGCCCAGCAGGCGACTGATCTTGTAGGCAGCGGAATCAAAACGGTCACCGACGTCGTGACGCCTATCGGCAACGCATCGGTCCAGCTTTGCACCACCGCGATCAACTCGGCAGCCCAGCTCATCCAGGGCGTCACCGATGGCATCACGGCAGCAATCGCTCCGAAAAAGTAAGAGAAGCATACCATTTTCTTGCAAATCGCCTGTCACGAACAGGCAGTAAAGAATTCAAAAAGGGCTACCTGGAAAGGTGGCCCTTTTTGTTTTGGCATGCGGATTCCGATAAACATTTCTGCATTATGCCGGCTTTTGAGACAGTCTCATTGTATTATCTCTGATCGTAAACCCGCCCGTTAGAGACTCTGGAAGTGCAGACCTGAAGGATGAAACAGCAGCACGAGATGATTGACGCGATGTTGATCGGTCAAAACCCCGAAACATGGAAAAGTGCTGATAAAAAAAGCAGCATAAGGACTTAAGGTTTCCTCATGCTGCTAATATCGTAAATGACGGATTAACGACGCCGGTCATCAAGCTTCCCTTCTGCCGGCAGATCCGATCTCAGGAATCGAAACGGCTCTTGACTTCCTTGGTCGGAGCGGCATAGCCTGAAACCGCCGGTGAGTTACCTCTGAGGCTGCCTCCTGCACTCCCGCCGTAAAGATAGGGGTATGCATTTGCGCCAAGCCTTTTGGTGGTCTTCCCTATGTTCTCGAGGGCATCTCCGACGACCCACCAGTGACCGTCGATAAAGACTTCAAGAAACCTGCCGTAAGCTTCGGCTCCCTGTACAAAAGCTCCTGATGATCCGTTCATGTCGGTGTATCCCGTTAAGGGTTAATGTTTTTCCTTATCGAAAAGATAACGAAACAGCGCATCAACACAAAATATTGTCTCACAGTAAATTCAAGGACAAAAACAGTCAATCAGGAGTACTTGAGCGCTGGATTCCGGCAATGATAAAAAAGCCGCCATCACACGCCGTTGCCTGCAATGAAAAATTCCAGCAGACGCTTGAACTCCGTGGTATAAACTTCGCTGTCATGTTCCCAGCCTGAAAAACATGGAATGGAATATTTCCTGAGTTCTCTGGCCAGGTTCCGTCCTGTCTCCCTGTCGATAAAATCCCACTCCTCGATCTTGTTCGACCTGACCAGGCTGATCGGGAAAAGAATGCGTTTTCCCTCCTTCTCCTCGCGTTTTATGGCCTTGATGATCTCCGATTTGATCCATTCGCTGTTCATGCTGTTGTCTGAAAGAATCAGGAGGCATTTTTCATGGCTACGAATAGCATGGTCGATTTTTTCGTCAAGATAGTCACTGATTTTCTGGTTGTCAGGAGTATACCAGCAGCGGATCCCGTTTGCCTGAAGATCGGCGTGAAGACGTTCTGCAAATCCTTTATCCTTGCTGCTGAAACTGATAAAGCAGCTGTAGTGGACTATTGCTTTGCCAGCCAGGGAGCGTATGTATTCTATAAAAGTGTCAGACACGCCGCATCCGCGCAGGAATGTTTCCGATATTCGTCCTCTCGATTTGAAAAGCGTGCTTATGCTGATTTCAGACGGACCTCTGTGGCCAACGTCGTTAAGGCCCTTGACCGTGCTGAGGTCAAGGTTGGTAAAGTTCGTATAGCAGAGTTCCGCTTTGCTGAAGTTAGCCATACCGAGATCTGCTCCGCTCAGGTTCACCATGCTGAGGTCGGCCCCGCTGACGTTCGCATCACAGAGATTGGCGCCGGTCATGTCAGCCCCGCAAAGATTAGCATCGCTCAAATCGGCTCCACACAGGATTGCCATACTGAGGTCGGCCCCGCAGAGTGTCGCCCTGCTGAGGTTGGTCCATCTGAGTTTCGCATCCCTGAGGTCGGCTTCGCCGAGATCCGCATCACTCAGTTCAGCTTCGCTCAGGTCTGCGTCACTCAGGTTTGCATCATGGAGGTCGGCCATGCTGAGTTTTGCATCCCGCAGATCAGCATCCCTGAGATCGGCTTCGCTGAGATCCGTATCACTGAGATCAGCCCCGATAAGATCGGCATCGCAGAGCTTTGCGTCACTAAGGTCGGCTTCGGATAAATTCGCCATGCTCATGCCTGCTCCCGAAAGATCGGCCCAGTTGAGTTTGGCTTCCCTGAGATCGGCTTCGCTGAGATTGGCTCCATTGAGCCTGGCTTCAGTCAGGTTGGTTCCTTTGAGTTTTGCCCTGCTGAGATCTGTCATACTGAGGTCTGCCCCGCTCAGGTCGGCGCTGCTGAGATCCACTCCGCTGAGATTGGCCCCGCTGAGCTTCGCATCGCTGAAATCTGTTTTGCGAAGATCTGCCCCGCTGAGGTTTGCTCCGTTGAGCCTCGCACCGTTGAACGCTGCTTTGCTGAGGTTCGAACCGCTGAAATTGGTCGCATTGAGCTTTGCTCCCCTGAGGTCGGCCCCGTAGAGGTTGAGACCCTTCAACTCTTTTTTGCTGAAGTCTACAGCAAAATCAGGATTTGCCTGTCGGGTTTCATTCCACTCTGTCACTGATCTGAGCAGAATTTCGAGGTTCATCTTGGCCATCGTCTTTTGTATTATTTTCCGATTGTTTGTCATGCGAGGCTTGGTCACGTACGTCACAGCCAGAACAGCGCCCGGAACGACGGGATGGCAATCCGACAGCAGCGTACAGGTATAAAAAAACTGATGACGAGGAGCAAGAGCATGCCACCCGGATGCCGAACGAGCAGTGACGTGCATCCTGGTTTTGAGGGATGTTAGGGGGGGATTAATCCAAGGTATTCATTGGATATGGATTTATAAAACAAAAAAATGGCGACCATTTGCCCATCGCACCGCTCCATACCGGTGTAAAGGATCATCAGCAGGTTGGATAGCTTGACCCGGAACCGTAGATTTCAGGAACTTGACCACATGAAAACCGCTCTTCGTAAAATATCATGACGATATCCCCTGTCACTCCCGCCCATTCGCCGTATTCCATATTCTGCGTCGGCAAAAATTATCCTGACCATGCGCGGGAAATGGCGGCATGGGAGCCGGAAAATAAAGGCGAAACACAGGAACGGCATGAACAGGAGCCGATCATCTTCATGAAACCCGGCACGGCGCTTTCGAAAGAAAGGCGGACTTCGATTCCCGTATTCGAGGGCCGGCCAGTCAGCTCCAGCCTGCACTATGAGGCCGAACTGGTACTTCTGGTCGGAGCCGATGCCGAAGAGGTCGGCATCGGGGATGCTCCAGGCTTCATCAGCGGTTACGGGGCCGGTCTCGACATGACGCTCCGGGACGTGCAACTCGAAGCAAAAAGGGGCGGCAACCCATGGCTGAAAAGCAAGGGGTTCCGCAGAAGCGCACTCGTATCGGAATTCATCGCACCCGAAGATGCCGGACCGTGGGCCGATCTGGCCATATCGCTCCGAGTGAACGATGCGATGGTCCAGCACTCCCCAGTATCGAAAATGACCTTTTCACCAGCATATCTGGTCCACTATTTGTCTTATATTTACGGACTGCGCGCGGGCGACCTCATCTTCACCGGAACACCCGCAGGCGTCGGCGAGGTCGGCCCCGGCGACAGGCTCGACGCTGCGCTTGAAACCGGAGGCGCAAAGGGCCGGCCTGCATTAACGCTGGTTACGCTCGAAGCGATCGTCTCCTGAACCATTTTCCCATTCACCATGAGCATTATTTTCCAGAACGCAAGGCTTCTGAACCCGGCTGAAAACCTCGACACCAAAGGCTCGATGAAAATCGGGGAGGATGGCGTAATCGAGCAGCTTGCGACCGGCGCCGACAAGATCACCGCCAACGAAGGAGATCGGGTCATCGACCTCGGCGGCAACGTCCTGGCCCCAGGCCTGTTCGACCTGCACTGCCATTTCAGGGAGCCCGGACAGGAGTACAAGGAAACCCTCGAATCCGGAGCTGCTGCAGCCGCCGCAGGCGGATTCACCGGCGTTGCCCTCATGCCCAACACAAAACCGGTCATCGACAGCCCGCTCGGTGTGGCCTACATCCGCCACCACAGCGCCGGATTGCCGGTCGATCTCGAAGTCATCGGCGCCATGACTGCTGAAAGCCGGGGAGAGACTCTCGCCCCTTACGGCAAGTACTGCTCTTATGGTGTCAAAGCGGTTTCGGACGACGGAACGGCTATCCAGAACACACAGATCATGCGTCTGGCAATCGAATATGCGGCCAATTTCGACCTGCTTCTCATACAGCACGCCGAAGACAAGCATCTCACCGCCGGCGGCGTCATGAACGAAGGTGCCGTTTCGGCGATTCTCGGCCTGAAAGGCATTCCCGAAGTCGCAGAACCGATCATGATCGCCCGCGACCTGCAGTTGCTCGCCTGGCTCAGGAAGCACAAGCTGAACGGCGCCATGGCGGAACCTCGATACCACGTCGCACACATAAGCACAGCAGAGTCAGTCGAGCTGGTACGCAAGGCGAAGGCCGCCGGCCTCAAGGTCACCTGCGAAGTGACGCCGCATCACTTCACCCTGACCGATGAGGACCTGGCTGAAGCCGTCGACAAGGGCAATTACATCATGAAGCCGCCGCTCGTTTCGAAACAGAACCGTGACGCACTGGTCGAAGGGCTCAGGGACGGCACTATCGACGCCATCGCGACAGACCATGCTCCTCACGCCAAACATGAAAAGGAGTGCCCGCCCGACCAGGCATCATTCGGGATCATCGGCCTCGAAACGTCGCTCGGCCTGACCATCAGCGAGCTTGTCGATAAAAAGGTGATCTCCCTTTCACGGGCGATCGAACTGCTTTCGACCAACCCGAGACGCATCCTCGGCCTGCAACCGATCCTGTTCGAGGCCGGACAAAAGGCGAATCTTTGCATCATCGATCCCGAACGCTCATGGATGGTAAGCGACGCCTCGTTCAGGTCGAAATCGAGGAACACCCCGTTCATGGGACGAACACTCAAGGGAAAAGCCCTGGGGATCTATCACAACGGCAAGCTGATCATGGAATGAGCCTCTGAATAACTCTTAAAGGCAAATCCAAAACCTGTTCCGCGACTCGATAGCTGCGTTGGTCCCGACTTGTCGGGATCGAAATCCTCATGTACTCTGTGTACGCTCCGGTTTCTGCGCTCCGTCCGCATTGCTGTCGTGCCGCTCACGACACTTTTCAGGTTTGCCCTTGACTAAAAAGCAAGAGTCTTTGATCTTTGCCCATTTTTTGTTACTTTCGATATCTTTTAGCTGGATTCATAGCATCTTAGCGTCAACCCAAAGCATTTCTGACACGACATGGCCAAGAAACAATCGTTCGGTGACAAGGCAAAAAAAGGCACTGCTGATTTCAAAGTTGCAAAGCTGGTCTATTCAGTGAAATCTGATAAAACCAACGCATGGAAATTCGTTGAAAAAAATATTCGTATTCCCAACGGTGAAAACGAGCAGGACATCGTTAAAAAAACCATCAGCGATCACGCGAAATAATCGCAGTGGGCAGAGCTTTCTGTCACTACGCTTATCGTTAGTCATTCACGCATGACCGATCACCGATCTCCTTCCCGGGACAACGCCTCCCGGGAATGGTTCGAAGACTGGTTCAGCCATCCCCTCTACCTGAAAGTCTACCACCACCGCGACAACGCTGAGGCGGATCTCTGCGTCGAGACCATTCTGGGAATCACCGGCACCAGACCGCACAATAACAGCTCAGTGCTTGACATCGCCTGCGGCGCAGGACGCCACGCACTCGCCTTCGCCCGTCATGGGTTCAGGGTCACAGCAAATGACCTGTCCGGCTTCCTTCTCGGCGAAGCCGAAAAAGAGGCAGGCAAAGAAGGGCTTGACCTCGAATTGAGTTGCTGCGACATGCGCAGCATCAACCTTGACCGTCGGTTCGACCTGATTGTCCAGCTCTTCTCGAGCTTCGGCTATTTCGAGACCGATGAAGAGGACCGCTCCGTTCTCAGGAACGTCTCCGGCATGCTCAAGCCCGGCGGCTGGTACGTGCTCGACCTCATCAATCCTGAACACCTCAGGAAGCACATCGTCCCGCGAACCGAAAAAAGCATCGAAACCCTCTCGATTACTGAAGAGCGAGTGCTGACGGACAGAAACGTCAGCAAAACCATCACCATAAGGGACGGGGTCGGCGACGAATGCTCATTCAGCGAATCGGTCAGGCTCTTCTCCCCCGTTGAAATATCGGCGCTGCTGGAAAGCGAAAACCTTGAGGTTAAGCTGCTGGCCGGTGATTATCGCGGTTCAGGATTCGATGCAGGCACCTCGCCGAGAATGATCCTGTTTGCCCGTAAAAAAACAGAAACCCCGGACGCGCTCTAAGCAGGTCCGGGGTCATCAGGGCCGTTATATCGAGGCAAACTCAGGCTGCTGAAGAAATCAGCCAAGCAATTTCTGATCACGGTACCATTCGAAGGTCCTGCGAATGCTCTTTTCGTAAGGCTCGGTACGCATGCCAAGCTCACGTTTCGCTTTCGATGAATCCACGTAGAGGAATTTCGAAGCTACAGTAAACATGGACATGTTGAAAAGCTTCGAAATATTTTTCCTGTTCCCGACGAACCTGAGCATGTAATTGATCACATGGGCGCCCCAGAGCGGAAGCGGAAGCGAACGCTGGTGTACGCCAGTCACCTTCATTATCGTCTGCATGAGTTCCCTGTAGGAGACGTTGTCGCCACCGATGATATATCTCTCTCCGGTACGCCCCTTATCCATCGCTGCCTCAAGACTCTCGATCACGATTTCCACATCGACGACGCAAACGCCACCCAACGGATAGAACGGCATCTTGCGGTTGTAGACGTCCTTGATGATCCTGCCTGCGTTGAAATTGATGTCACCGGCTCCAAAGACGAATGCAGGTACCACGATCACACAGTCCAGCCCCTTGCGGACCTCTTCGGCCACGATCTGTTCTGCTACATGCTTGGTTCTCGCATACTCGAGTTTGACCGTGTCGAAATTCCACGGACTCGACTCGTCGAGAGGTATGGTCGAATTGCTTATTCCGACAGCAGTAATCGAGCTGGTGTGAACGACACGCCGTACTCCAGCCTTGCGACATGCTGTGAGCACATTCCTCGTTCCGTTTATATTTATTTTTTCGAGCATCGCATTTTTGCGTTGCCCCATGTAGGTCATGCCTGCGATGTGATAAACCTCATCGACCCCTTCGAACACTCCCTCCAGAGTGGACGCATCGGTCACATCGGCATAGATCAGGGTGATCTTGTCGAGGCACGCTTTGATGGGCGTAAGATCGGAACTTCTGCGAACGATCGCATGAACGTCTTTGCCCTCTTCGGCCAGCTTCAAGATAAGACGGGAACCTATAAACCCGGTTCCTCCGGTTACTACTATTTTTTTACCCACAAGCGTCTGTCTGGTGATGATTGTACTGCGTTGAAGTTCACTCCTGAATCTTGATCTCTCCCGAAAGGATCCCTTTACGAATCTGTTCGACACGCTCATGAGCAGCCTTGTCGATCAATGATGAATTTCTGTCGTTGTAGACATAATCGGTATACCGTCCATCGAGCCCGAACACCCGCTGCTTCCCACCCTGGAAACGGTTGTTCATGGCGTCCTCGACCGTGGCGAGCACGGCCTTGTCAACAGCCTTGGTCATGCTGGTCAGAACCCTGCCCGGAGCGAGATACTCCTGATCCATGTCGGTGCAGATCACCAGCTTGCCGGTTTCCCTTGCCGCCTCGATCACGCCCATGCCGCTCGCGCCGGATGCCTGGTAAATGATATCGGCCCCGCGGCTGTACTGGCCGAGCGCAAGCTCCTTGCCTTTTGCCGGATCGTTGAAAGCACTCCCCGTCATACCGATGAATCCTGAAATGACCTTGATACCCGGGTTAACATATTTCGCACCTTCGGAAAATCCGGTTTCGAATTTCCTGATAATGTTAGAATCCATGCCGCCGATAAAGCCGATCGTACCGGTTTTCGATGCGAGCCCCGCAACGGCCCCGGCAAGAAACGACCCCTTCTTCTCCTCGAACACGATACCCGAAAGGTTTGACGGGATCTTCGCACCCGGCTGGGGATTGTAGTCTATGCAGGCGAACTTCTTGTCAGGAAACTCTTTAGCAATGGCAGAAATATCGTCGGTGAAAAGCAGGCCGACGCCGATGATGAGCTTTGTATCGGGATCCGAGGCCATCTGCCTCAACGCAGCCTCCCGGTCCGCCCCTTCCCCCTGCGGTTCGATGTAATCAAATTTTATACCGAGATTCTTCTTCGCCAGTTCCAGACCGTTGTAAGCAGCGTCGTTGAACGATTTATCGCCCCGCCCGCCGACGTCGAAAACAAGGCCGACCTTATAGGCTGCGGAAGAATCTTGCTTTTGCGCTTTTCCGGAACATCCGGCAAAAAGCATGATAAAAAGCATCATACCGGCCGAAACCTTGAATAGCGCTAAAGAGATATTCCTGTGGGCCATGTCCGAATCAATGATCAATTCGTGGAACAAATGAACAGACGTTCATCGAATAACTGAACAGAAGCTAACAAAAAGACAGCTTTTTTTTCAGTAAAATAGAAGAATATGTGACGAATTAATTGGTTTCACCGGAGGGCGTTCTGACTGCATTGATAATGAATAGCGTAAATTACCATCAAATCAAAGTACTTCACATTAAACGCCTGAAGTAACAGTAAAAAAATGAGTTCATGATCCCATGACCACACACCCCGGGGAACATGGAGATACTATGCGCATTTTCGCTATGCGCTTCCTGCCGGTCATCCTGCTTGTGGCAGTTCTTTCCGGTGTGCTTGCGACCTGGACATGGTTCAACAAAACAGAGACCGCCCTGAAGCGTGATCTTGACGTAATACGTAAATCAGGACCACTGAAAGTCATAATCTCCTACGACCCCATCAACTATTTCATATACGGCGGCTCCCCGATGGGCTACAGTTATGAGCTTGCAGAAAACTTTGCAAAGGATCTCGGCATTCCGCTCGAAGTCGTCGTCGTCAGGGATATGAACCGACAGCTCACGATGCTCCGAAAAGGTGAGGGTGACATCGTGGCGCACTTTCTGACCGTTATCGAACCCCGCACAGGGATCGTAGACTTCTCCACCCCGCTGGACTCCACACGACAGGTGCTCGTTCAGCACAACCCCTCAAAAAACGACTCGTCCCGCCTTGTCCGGAAACTCGAAGAGCTCGACGGTAAAACCGTCTATGTGCGAGAGAGTTCTGCATATTTCACCAGAATGAAGAAGATCATGGACGAGAAGGGCATATCCATCAAAATCGTCACCGTCCAGGGCACTCTCACCACAAGCGAACTGATCGGTAAGGTTAATAATGGCACAATCGAGTTTACCGTCGCAGACGATAACATCGCCTCGACTCACAAGGTCCTCTACCCGAACATCGATTCCGAAACCAGGCTGAGCACAACAGAGCCGCTGGCCTGGGCAGTGAGAAAAAATTCCCCTCTGTTGCTCAGGGCACTGAACCGCTGGCTCGATCAGAAAAAAAAGAGCGGCGACCTTGCTGTCATGCATGACAAGTATTACGACCACCAGTACCAGTTCAGGAAACACGCCGTCCGTGCATTCTATTCCAGCCATGCCGGAAAGATATCGCCATACGACGACCTGGTCAGAAAACATGCGCAAGTCATCGACTGGGACTGGCGACTGCTCTCGGCACTCATCTACGAAGAGTCGCAGTTCGACCCTGATGCAGTATCCTGGGCGGGCGCTGCAGGGCTCATGCAGCTGATGCCGACGACCGCCGCAACGTTCAAAGCCGGCGACATGTCCAGCCCTGCCGATAACATAAAGGCCGGCACAGCTTATCTGAAATTCCTCGAAAAAGAGTGGCAGGATATCAAGGACCATGCCACGCGCCTGAAATTCATTCTCGCATCATATAACGTCGGCCCCGGCCACGTGCGTGACGCCCAGAAGCTGGCCGTGAAATACGGAGCGAACCCCAATTCATGGGAGGGAAATGTGGAACGGTACCTCGAGCTCAAGTCAGAACCCAGATTCTACAACGATAACGCCGCAAGCCTCGGCTACTGTAACGGCAAACTGGCAGTGTTGTACACCCGTAATATCATCAAACGCTTCAGCCTCTACAGTCAGGTGATCCCGAAATAATAAAGAGCATGTCGGGAAGCCGTCGGAAAAAAGCTTGTCGCTTAAAAATCAGGATGAGACAGCTTTTTTGCATGGCAAGCCGGGAGCCCAGTGTTCCCGGAAAATGAAGCGGTGCTGCTGCATCACCATTTTCACTTGAACCCCTTATGTCCTTTTGATCTTTTACGTCCCTTTGGCGCTTGTAAGCAAAAAGGCTGCCTCACCTTGATTTTATGAGACAGCCATGGGGCAATCGGACTGGCGGAGCAACAACGTATCAAGTCGTCAACGCCATCGCACTGCCGCCAATATCAGTTGTCAAAGCGGCCTTCTATAGTTCTTCATCTGAAGTTCCCTTTCGGCGAACATGCTTCTTATTCGAGCAAGCTGGGACATCGAACTCAGTTCGTCACCACGTCGCACCAATTCGGACAGCTCCTCGATGGCCCTTCCGATACCCTGGTTGATCTCCGGGTTTCCGGGACCGTTGTCGCTGGTCAGGAACCTCGTTTCGCCGCCTAACCTCAGCACTTTGGTTTTCAGTTCCGGGCGTGTGCATTTGCGCCCTATGGCCTCGATCCTGTCAGCCCATGCAGAAGGGCTGCTTTTCGAGCCGGGTCTTGCCCATGCCATCCCTATCGACGTAGTCTCTGGCGCACTGACGGCCACAAGCAGGATAGCGAAACCTGCAACCGTAACCATACCTGCCACCATGGCTTCGAGCTGCAGATCGTTGAAAGTCAGGGCCACAGCTCCACCGGCGATCAAAAGCAGCAGACCCGAAAGCACAGCTCCGGCACCAATCGAGGCACTCCATCCCTGTGTGAGTCCACGGGTCAGGAGATAGGAGGCCGAGCCTGCGGCCAGTCCGAACATGGCCACTGAAGAGAACAGCATCCCGTCATCCATTAGCCTGGTGGAAAACAGTGCATAAAAGATACCGAAGACCGCCAACAGAACAGCCACTGGCAAAAGACTCCATAACAACGCTTGTTTCATGCTTTAAACGGTTTAACGTGACAATTTTTTGCGGCAGTACATCCATGCTCATGCCAAAGCCTGTGACCGCGCTCCCGGCAGCACCGAAATGCCTGCTCGACAAGTTAAAGATAATTACCATCAAACGAAACGGTGGCTATAAGAGTCTGACAAACTCTATCGAGCAACTGAACCGTCTGTATTAAGTATTTGCACGAACCTGATATTTGCCTAATTTTCGGTTGCCCCACGCATCAGCCACGATTGTTCAGCGTCAACATCCCCTGTCAGGAGCTCGTTTATTTCATCGTTCAATAGACTCTCCGGGTTATAGCCCGGCGTCCACAGGCTTGCGTTCGACCTGAGCCTGCCTCCCTCCGGCAGCCCGGAGAGCTATCCATAAGGCATTATCAGCTCTTTTTCCCCCGACTCACCTGTGGTTCGTGCTACCACGGTGCCCTTCATCAATCAAAACGAAAAAGAGGTATCCTATGGCTGATTCATCATCAGTTTTCAAGGCGTCGAAGCTGGAATGCTGCCCGGAACTCAAGCAGCGGCCGGTTTGCGACTCGCTCACCTTCCGGTACCGTCTGCCGTTCCAGCCCCGTGTCGGCAAGGACAACGTTCGCGTCCCCGTTGAGGTGATCCTGCATTTCAAGCTTGAACGCTGCTCCGGACCGCTCGTTCTCGGCGATCCGGCCTATTCGACCACCCTCCTGCCCGGCGAAGAGATACGTCTTTTCACCAGCGACAGACACACCCGATGGTCTTATGACAGCGAATCGAAACTTGCCTACCGGCATGAAACGACATCGGAAGAGTCGTTCTATACCGCCGGAATGGCTCAGGCGATGAGCGATCTGAGCATCAACGAAAGCGGGAACTCACGGTCGAGCTACGAGGACTCCTGGGCCGAAGGAGGAGGAGGCGCGAGCGTCTCGCTTTTCGGCGTTATCGACATCGGAGGAGGAGGAAGCGGAGGGAGCTACGACTCTTCGTCTGCCTACGAATTCAGCCGCAGCCTTTCTCAGCATGCGCAATCTGCATCGCGGTACGTCGCGGCAGGCGTACGGGCAAAAAGCTCGACCGCGATAGGGGAAGTCGAACAGCGGAACCATGCCCAGGGCGAATCGGAAGAGCAGTACGAATCTTCTTCGAGAAGCTTCCGAAACCCCAACCGATGCAGGGCCATCACCTATATGTTCTATAAAATCAACAAGATCCAGACCGTCCGGTTCACCCTTGTGGCCATAGAACGGCGAATCGATGACCGAAAGGTGCCGACGGGAGCTTTCCAGCGCGTACCCCTGGATACCACCGGCAGACTGAACATCAAGCCCCAGCTGATCACCGCATCCAAAACCGACCGTCTCGATATCGAGCGCATCGCGTTGACCAGCGCCCTGGAGCGCCAGAAAGCCACCGCCGCATCATCTGCACAGCTCTTTGCCATCGCCGGAACTGCGGTACCGATTTCGAACGTCGAGCGCACTGAACCTACCTATAGCGTTGCCATGCGGGCCGCGGCCATCGAGGCCGTCGATAAGGATCTCGCCCACATCGGCATGCTCGACACGAAAACCGGCAATCCGACAGAAAAAATCATCGCAGAACTCTCATGGGAACGCGAAGAGATCCTGCCCACCCCGGGTCTTATCGTCAAGGGCTGCCTGGATGAATGCGACACCTGCGAGCCTGCGCTGCAGGAGTCGATCAAACTCGAGATCGAACACTGCAGGCTCGAAAACGAACTGCTGAAAAAACAGATCGATCTGCTTGAAAAATCACAGGAGTACCGCTGCTGCCCTGGAGAAAGTGACCTGATCGAGTAAACGCGTACCGGACGGAATAACAAATTTGTCCCGGCGGAATCCCCCTCCGCTGTACTGATTCCCCGAAACCCGTCCGACCGAATGAGACGTACTCGGCGTTTCGACCGGAAGTGCCGTCACAAAGTCCGAAGCACCCCTTATTCCTTTTATTCCCTGAAGAAAAAATAATGAACGGTCTTAGGCCGCAAGGTGTTACATTCATTGACCAATTTTTTTCAATCCGTCCCCGTCATATGCAGTTTTCCGACCTCGATATCATCGATCCGATTCTTAAGGCCCTCAATGAAGAAGGCTATACCACCCCTACTCCCATACAGGCTGAAGCCATCCCGCTCGTGAACGCAGGCATCGACCTTCTTGCGTGCGCCCAGACCGGCACAGGCAAAACCGCCGCTTTCGCTATCCCGGTGCTGCAACATCTCCATGGAAGCCGCATGCACGGTGAAAAGCGGAGAATCAGGTGCCTTGTGCTTACGCCGACGCGCGAACTCGCCGTACAGATCGGCGACAGCTTCAATGCCTACGGACGCCACACCGGCCTTACCAACACCGTGATCTTCGGCGGAGTCAACCAGAACCCGCAGACCGCAAGGCTGGTTCGCGGCGTAGACATCGTCGTGGCAACTCCGGGCCGCCTGCTCGACCTCATGGGTCAGGGGCACCTCAGCCTGCGCGACGTCGAATATTTTGTGCTTGACGAAGCCGACAGGATGCTCGACATGGGATTCATGCATGACGTCAAACGGATCCTGGCGGCCCTGCCGAAAAAGAGGCAATCCCTCTTCTTCTCAGCAACCATGCCGCCGGAGATCGTCAAGCTCGCTGCCGCAATTCTGCACAACCCGAGCAAGGTCTCGGTAACGCCGGTCTCTTCCACAGTGGAGATCATCAACCAGCACATCCTTTTCGTCGACAAGGAGAACAAGAACAGCCTTCTGGCCCACCTGCTTCAGAACAGGGAGATAAAAAACGCCCTGGTGTTCACCCGAACCAAGCACGGCGCCGACAAAGTCGCCAAGTTCCTCGTAGGCCACGCGATCAAGGCCGAGGCCATCCATGGCAATAAATCCCAGAACGCACGCCAGCGGGCGCTGAACAACTTCAAGTCACAGGAGACCCGCGTTCTCGTCGCCACCGACATCGCCGCCAGAGGCATAGATGTCGACGAACTCGAATATGTCATCAACGTCGATATGCCCAACATCCCGGAAACCTATGTGCACCGCATCGGGCGCACCGGCCGGGCAGGCGCGAAAGGCACCGCTTACTCGTTCTGCAACGCAGAAGAGAAGGAGTTCCTGCGCGACATCGAAAAGCTCATCGCGAAATCGATCCCCGTCATCGACAGCCACCCCTTCCCGATGCTGAACCATCATCCTGAAAAACCGGCTGCGCAATCGGGCTCCAGAGGCAACAGCGGCCATCCCGGCCCGAGGCCCCAGGGAAATTCAGGAAGCAGGCCTCAGGGAAATTCCGGCGCCAGGCGCTGGAGCAACAAGCCTGGCAAGAGCAGATAGGGCTTTTCAGGAAACCGCCTCTCCAAAGATCCATGCATAAAAAGGAGAGGCCGGCCTTTTTTTGAATTGTCGCCCGCTAATCGCTATAATTCCTTCATCCTCCCGAATTCGCCACCCCCTGTTGTACTTGACCTTTTGAGATCACCCTGACAGGCGGTGCATGACAGAGCATTCATCAATAGAAGAAGGGTACGGAACCGTCGCTTCGATTCGCGGAAGCGTTGTCGATATCCTTTTCGAGGGGCCGCTTCCTTCGATCTACTCGATCGTGCATACCGGCAGAAAGATGGAGGTAACGATCGAGATCCTCACACAGCTGGACCGCCGGCACGTGCGTGGAATCGCACTTACTCCCACCGAAGGCATCTGCCGCGGCATACCCGTGCACAATACAGGCGCTCCGCTGAAAGCTCCGGTCGGCAAGCCCATCCTGTCGAGGATGTTCGACGTGTTCGGCAACACCATCGACCGGCGCGGCCCCTTGCCGGAGGTCATGTGGCGATCGGTACACCGCAGTCCCCCGCCCCTTGCCCAACGCTCGACCCGCGCCGAGGTGTTCGAAACGGGAATCAAGATCATCGACCTTCTCGTTCCGCTGGAGCGCGGCGGCAAAGCCGGGCTGTTCGGCGGCGCAGGAGTCGGCAAGACCGTGCTCCTGACCGAAATGATCCATAACATGGTCAGCAACCGCAGCGGCGTCAGCATTTTCTGCGGCATCGGCGAACGTTGCCGCGAGGGCGAAGAGCTTTATCGCGACATGAGCACCGCCGGGGTACTCGACAACATGGTCATGGTTTTCGGGCAGATGAACGAACCCCCCGGCAGCCGTTTCAGGGTAGGGCTCGCCGCGTTAACCATGGCCGAATATTTCAGGGACGACGAGCATCAGGATGTGCTGCTGCTCATCGACAACATCTTCAGGTTCATCCAGGCCGGATCGGAAATTTCAGGAATGATGGGCCAGATGCCTTCGCGGCTGGGTTACCAGCCGACCATCGGCACCGAACTCTCGAGCCTCGAAGAGCGGATCGCGAACACCGGAACTGGAGCAATAACCTCGATCCAGGCAGTCTACGTACCGGCGGACGATTTCACCGACCCTGCCGCCGTACACACCTTCTCGCACCTCTCCGCATCGCTGGTCCTGTCGAGAAAGCGCGCCGGCGAGGGCTTCTACCCTGCTGTCGATCCCCTCTCCTCAGGCTCGAAAATGGCCGGAGAAGCCATCGTCGGCCGCAGGCACTACCAGCTTGCCCGCGAAACGAGGAGGGTTCTGGCCCAATACGCCGAACTGAAGGACATCATCGCGATGCTCGGCCTGGAACAGCTCTCATCAGAAGACCGCCGCCTTGTCGGCCGGGCCAGGAGGCTCGAAAGGTTCTTCACCCAGCCCTTTTTCACGACCGAACATTTTTCCGGCATACCGGGTCGCCTCGTACCGGTCGCCGACACGATCGACGGCTGCGAAAGGATCCTGCGAGACGAGTTCCAGGATCATCCTGAACGTGCCCTCTATATGATCGGGAGCATCTCCGAGGCTCGCGAAAAAACACAGATCGATGGAACCGGGCCCGAAGCGACCCCGTCTCCTGAAAGCAATACCGCAGTCAAGAACCTCTCAGCAGGAGTGGTGCCATGATGGCTGCATCCATGAATGTGGAGATCCTGCTGCCGTTCAGGGTCTACGCGAAAAAAGCGGGGGTAGTGAAAATCGTGGCTGAAACCCGGAACGGATCGTATGGACTCCTGCCGAACCGGCTCGACTGCATCGCTCCGCTGGTACCCGGAATCCTGATGTACGAAACGCCGGAAGAGGGCGAAACCTGCATCGCCATCGACCAGGGCATCCTCGTCAAAACCGGTCTGAAAGTGGTCGTTTCAGTTCGCCATGCCCTCGGCGGCGTTGATCTCGGCCAGCTGCGGTCGGCCGTCGAGAAAGAGTTCATCAATCTCGACGAGCGTGAGCGCAGCGTGCGGGGTGCACTGGCGAAGCTGGAAAGCAGCTTCATTCGGCGATATATGGAGTTGGAACGTGAATGACCGGGAGAACAAAAAACTGTCTGCCGACGGCAAGCCGTTGACTGAGCGGATCGGCAACAGCGAACTGCGGAAGATGAAAGCCCGTAAACAGGCGGTCAGAAGCATCTGGTCAGGCTTTGCGATGTTCGGCACCGTAGGATGGTCGATAGTGATCCCTACCCTCCTGGGTGTGGCGATCGGGCTTTGGCTCGACAGCAATTATCCCTCGGGAAAATCCTGGACGCTGATGCTGATGGTCGTCGGGCTGTTCATCGGATGCCTGAACGCGTGGCACTGGATAGCTGAAGAAAACAGAAACATGCACAAGGAGGATTGAACGGATGACAACGATCGATATGAGTGCGGCGGCGGAAGGATTCCTTCTCGGTATACTTTATTTCGGGGGGCTCTGGTTTACGGTTACAAAAGGCCTCACCTCGTCCAGGCCTAGCCTGCTCTTCCTGTCGAGCACGATCCTGCGGACGGCCGCGGCGCTTGGCGGTTTCGCGTTGATTTCCGGAGGCAGCCTCGAACGCCTGCTTTTCTCAGTCGGTGGATTCGCCGGAGCAAAATTCCTGACGATCGGGATGAGCCGTTACGCATGCAGACCCGTACTGAGCAAAAAGGACGGTGACCCATGCATCTGAGCGGAGACGAAGTGATCCTGTGGCGATCAGGCTTCCTGAAGCTCAACCAGACCATCGTGACCACATGGCTGCTCATGATGCTGCTTGCCGGCGGATCGGCGCTCATCACACGCAGGCTGTCCCGAACCGTCGCCATATCACGATGGCAGAGTGCCCTCGAAATCATCGTAACCATGGCCCGCAGTCAGATCGAAGAGATCGGCCTGCGCCGTCCCGAAAAATACCTGCCATACATTGCAACGCTCTTCCTGTTCATCGCGACGGCTAACATCTGCACGATCATCCCCGGTTACGAACCGCCCACCGGATCGCTTTCGACGACCACGGCCCTGGCCCTGTCGGTGTTCATCGCCGTCCCCATATTCGGCATCGCCGAAAAAGGTGTGAAAGGTTTCCTGAAAACCTATGCCGAACCGACCTTGATCATGCTCCCCTTCAACATCATCGCCGAATTCACCCGGACGCTTGCCCTTGCCGTCAGGCTTTTCGGCAACATGATGAGCGGCGTGATGATCGTGGCCGTCCTGCTGACCATTTCCCCCCTGGTGTTCCCGGTGCTCATGAACATCCTCGGCCTCCTGACCGGAATGGTCCAGGCTTACATCTTCAGCATCCTGGCCACGGTCTATATCGCGGCGGCGACCAGCGCCCGTGAGGAGAAAAAAGCATAACAAACAAAAGGAATCGACTATGGACATCCTGACCATTATCGCCATCGTATCCATCGTTACCGCCGGGCTGACGACCTGCATCGGCACCATAGGACCGGCGCTTGGCGAAAGCCGGGCCGTATCGACCGCGCTTTCGTCGCTCGCCCAGCAGCCCGACGCGGCTCCGACCATCACGCGCACCCTGTTCGTCGGCCTTGCCATGATCGAATCGATCGCGATCTACTGTTTCGTGATCTCGATCATCCTGATCTTCGCCAACCCGTTCTGGACCCATGCAGTCACGCATGCCGGAGGCCGCTGACCATGCTGATCGACTGGTTCACCGTAGCGGCCCAGATGGTCAACTTCCTCATCCTGCTCTGGCTGCTGAAAAGATTCCTCTATGAGCCCGTGCTGAAGGCTCTCGACGAGCGTGAGAAAAAAATCACCGCCGAGCTGGACCACGCCGCCGCTGTCGAGCAAGAGGCCTCAAGGCAGAAATCGGAATGGCAGGGTAAAAACGACGATTTCGAGCAGCAACGAACGCTCATGATGCGTCAGGCCGAAGAAGAGGCCGGGAAAAAACGGATCGAACTTCTTGAATCAGCCCGGAAAGAGTACGATGACCAACATGAAAAGCTGCTCGAAACTTTGCGCAGGGAAAAAGAGGACCAGGATGAGGATGCGCTTCGCAGGATAAGGTCGGAGATATTTTCGGTCGCCGGAAAGCTCCTTCGGGAACTGGCCGATGAAACCCTCGAAGAGAGAATCGTCGACAGCTTCTGCCGGAAGCTCCGTGAAACCGGCAAGGAGGTGATCGGGGAGATGAAACAGGCCATGCAGGAAAACGGGCGCCCGATCCTGCGAAGCGCCTTCAGCCTCGATGCGACCCAACAGGATAAAATCAGCGAAACGACGAAGGAGCTTTTTTCGCTCGACGAGCCACTGACATTCGAAACCTCAGACGAACTGGGCTGCGGCATCGAACTCTGCATGAACGGTCGCTGCATATCCTGGAACATCGACGCCGCGCTCGACTCACTGCGAAGAGCTGCTGAAGAGGCCGCCCGCACACAGACACCTTCAACGAAAGGCGAACATGGCGCAGGACAATAGTAGATCGAAACCCTCCATCGACAGGGCACTGGAAAGCATCCGTAAAGCCAGCGACAGCTGGTCGGCCAGGCTGACCCTCATCGAAGAGGGGGTCGTAACGAGCGTATTGAACGGCATCGCCAAAATCAGCGGGCTGCCCGGAGTCGGTTTCGAAGAGCTGGTCAGATTCCATGGAAACCTCTACGGCATAGCCTTCAACATCGATCCTGACGAAGTCGGCATCGTGCTGCTCGGAGACTATTCCATACTGAAGACCGGAGAAAGGGCCTGGAGAACCGGGCGCGTCATGGACGTGCCTGTCGGAGAGACCCTGCTCGGCAGGGTAATCGATCCCCTCGGACAGCCTCTCGACGAGCTCGGTCCCCTGAAAACCTCCCTGCGCTGGCCCATCGAAAAGCCCGCCCCGCACATCATGGATCGCGACCCGGTCAGCGTCCCGCTTCAGACTGGAATCAAGGTCATCGACGCCATCGTGCCTGTCGGGCGCGGACAGCGGGAACTGATCCTCGGCGACCGGCAGACAGGCAAGACCTCGATCGCCATTTCAGCCATAATCAACCAGATAGGCAAAGAGGTGCTCTGCGTCTACTGCGCGATAGGGCAGAAAGCTGCCGTCGTAGCGAAGGTCGTATCGGTGCTCCGGGAAAAAGGGGCCATGGAGCATACCATCGTCATCGTCACAGAAGGCAACGACCCTTCCGGCCTGCAGTACATCGCCCCCTATGCTGCAACGAGCATCGCCGAATATTTCATGGAAAAAGGGCGGGACGTGCTCATCGTCTACGACGACCTGACCAACCACGCAAGGGCGTACCGTGAGCTGTCGCTCCTGTTGAAACGCCCGCCCGGCCGGGAAGCCTTCCCTGGAGACATATTCTACATCCACTCACGCCTGCTCGAACGGGCGACCCACCTGCGAAAGGAGCTTGGAGGAGGCTCCCTGACAGCTCTGCCCATCATAGAGACTGAAGCCCAGAACATTTCGGCTTACATCCCGACCAACCTGATCTCCATTACCGACGGCCAGCTCTATCTTTCGCCTACGCTGTTCGAACTTGGAATCCTGCCTGCGGTCGACATCGGCAAATCGGTTTCACGTGTCGGGGGAAAAGCGCAGCTCGCCGCATATCGATCCGTCACCGGCAGTCTCAAACTCGCCTACGCGCAATTCGAGGAGCTGGAGAACTTCGCCAGGTTCGGAACCCGCCTCGACGAAGCCAGCAGAACCATCATCGACCACGGCGAACGGATCCGGGAATGCTTCAAGCAGGAGGAGTTCACCGTTCTATCGATGCCCGAACAGATGACTATCCTGCTGGCCCTCACCGAAAGCTGTTTCGACCGCATAGCCCTCGATACGATGCGTGAAGCGATGGAACAGGTAAGGCTTTCAGCAGGAAAACTTCCCGAAGAGCTCGTAAGACGAATTTTATCGAACGCAGATCTGAGCGACGATGACCGGCACCTGATGCTCAGGACAGCAACAAAAGCTATCGAACCCTTTGAGAAGAAAGCATGAGCGAGTCAGTCGAAATCCTGCAACGGAAAATCGCGAACGCCGGAACCCTCGGTTCGGTGGTCCGTACCATGAAAACACTTGCCGCAATCAATATCCGGCAGTACGAGGAGGCCGTAAGGGCCCTCGAAGACTACTACCATAACGTGAAGCTGGGGCTGGCCGAGTGCCTGCGCAGAGGCGATGGCTGGAGGAGCGTGATGCGGAACCAGGCGGAAAAAGAGGTACTGACCATTATCGTCGCCTTCGGTTCCGACCAGGGACTTGTCGGACAGTTCAACGACCAGCTTGCCGAAACGGTGCGGCTCAAGCTCGAAACCATTTCAGGCAGCAACGCGGTACTCTCGGTAGGCGAACGCATACAGCTCCGCCTCGAAGAGATCGGCATCCGATCCGAGGCCCTTTTTGCCGTACCAAACTCCGTCAACGCAATCACCCCGCTAATCGGCGATCTGCTCTCCGCAGTAGAACATTTGCGTGAACAAGCATCAGCCATCGAGTTCCACCTGTTCTTTAACAGCCCGGTCAGCGGAGCGATCTACCGGTCGGTTTCCAACCGCCTGCTCCCGCTCGACGAGGCATGGGAAACAGATACCATCAGCAGTGTCGGAGCCTGGCCTACAAAAACGATACCCGAAATGCTGAACGGCCTTGAAGCGGTTAAGTGGGCGCTGGTGAGGGAGTATCTCTTTGTATCACTGTTCAGGGCCTGCGCCGAATCGCTCGCATCGGAGAACGCCAGCCGGCTTTCAGCCATGCAGCGGGCCGAAAAAAACATCGACGAAATGATCGAAGAGCTTTCAAAACTCTACAACGAACGCCGACAGGCCGGAATCGACGAAGAGCTGTTCGATGTCGTCTCAGGTTTCCAGGCCCTCGACAACAAAAAATAGGGGTGCGCCTGCTCGTAATAATAAAGCCGGGAGGAAGCGGTTCGACCCGCCGTCTCCCGGCCATAACACAATCATGTCAGATCGCAGCCAGACACGCACTCAGGCAGCATCGGCGTCGCATATGACGCCATAAAACCCCTCAGCCGACGTGCTTGCCGGCCATGACGAGGGTCGGAGGTGCACCGAGATGCCTTCCTGCGAGCAGGACGTTCCAGTAAAGCGGCTCGAACCCGAGCTTCCCATACCAGTTCATCTTGGACTCCTTCAGCAGGCTGAATGGCCCAAGCTTCGGCATAGGGAACTGACCCGGCAGCGGCTCGATCTTGTAGTTGAAATCGATGAGTGAAGAGGTGCCCTTCGAATAGACGATGAAGCAGGTCGAGTGACCGTCGTAGATCTCCTCCGGCTTGACACCATGAATCTCGGCCATGATGTTGAACACCACGACGTCGGCCTCGTAGTGGGCAACCGATCCGGCCTTGGAGGTAGGAACGTTGGTGGCGTCGCCGATCACGTAGACACCTTCGTGCTTCAGAGCCTTCAGGGTGTTGTGGTGAGTCGGCACATAGCCGATACCGTCGTCCATTCCCGAGTTGCTGATCACTGGATCGCCGATGGTGCTCGGCACAATGACCAGCGTGTCATATTTGACCTTTTCACCCTGGACAGACTCGATATACTTCTCTTTGCCATTGACCATGTTGAGCTCGAAGCTCGTCGTGATCTTGATATTCTTCTCTTTGGCAGACTCTGTGAAAACCGCGGCAGCCTTCGGCTTGGTGAACGCCATCGGCAGCGGCGTAACCAGCTCGATTTCCGACTTGTGCCTGATGCCCCTCTTTTTCAGGTACCAGTCGGCAAGGAACACGAATTCGATCGGGGCGACCGGGCACTTGAACGGCAGTTCGGCGATATCCATCACAAGCCTGCCGCCGTTGAACTCTTTCAGCTTCTGTTTGAGCTTGTCTGCGGCATCGAGGTAATAGAACGTGAAAGCATTCTTGTTCCATGCATCCATCAGACCGTCGTTCTCTTCCGGGGCGATCCTGCAACCTGTGCTGATGACCAGGAAGTCATAGTTGAAGCTATGGTTCCTGGTTTTGACAACCTTCTTCTCCGGATCGATGTTGGTGATCTCATCCATGACGAAATTGACGCCCGGAATGATAAACTTCTTCCTCGACTTGACCAGAGTGCTGGACTTCTGGATTCCGAAAGGAACAAAAAGCAGTCCGGGCTGGTAAATGTGCTCGTCGTCACGATCGATGACCGTGATCTCCCAATCAGCCGGAAGATGGCGCCTCAGGTTGTTCGAGACGATCGTCCCTCCTGTACCAGCCCCCAATACGACTATTTTTTTTGACATATTCCAGCCTCCAGTGCTGTACTGTTTCGGGTTGTAAATCTGTAACGGATCAAAATCGATAAAACCTCAGGCAACGGAGCGCATCAGAAGCAGCCCCAGGCCATTCGACCAAGGCAGGAATCCCGGACACCGGATAATCTCCCCTCGCTCACAAAGGCTCAGGGCGTTCCTGTCCGGACCATAAGGAGATCACATCAATAGTCTCAATACGAGATACTATATAACCATATTGTTGTTCAATTGCATAAATATATTAAACGCAACACACAAACACAAGAGCTGAAAATTTCAGGAACGGGAAAGCGCCGGACGACCGCCGGGGCTTACGGGATGGAGTTTTGAGGGGGGATACAAAAAAAAAGCGCCTTAATGAAAGAGGCGACAACAGGCAGAACAGCTCAGCAACGACTTATCGCAAAGCAAAATTCATTAACTGGGCTCGAAACTGATTGAAATCAAAAAGCTTACTGCTCCGCCATCCTTGAGGACTCGCGCTTGAAATTGCCGAAAGGCACCGTTTCGGGGATGCATTTGAATTTCCTGTGCGCGTACTCGGTGTAATGGTTCAACCCGGTCAGCGGCTTGTTGGCTGACGTGAACTGGGTTATCGCATCGAGGATCGCATACTTGTTGAAGGGAATGTGGATCGCCCTGACTGCACCACTCTTGATCCTCTGGCTGAGGGCATTCGGCCAGTATGACTCGAGCTCTGAAGGATCGGAAATGGCCTTGTAATCCACATAAGTGATAATCAGGGGAAGGCCGAAGGTATCGACCGCCTCCTCGATCTCGAAGGAAAGCAGGCTGCCGCTTTTACGGGTATCGCTGCTCAAAACGACGATGACGTTATGGCATCCCGCAATATGTTCCTTGATCCTGGCCGAAAGCGAACCACGAAGACTGGTCTTCCTGACCGCATAAACCTTGTTCTGCCGCTCTTCATGCACCATGTGGAGTGCCGGACGTTCAGCCGCCCAGCGCAGAATAGGCAAACAGAACCTGAAATCGGAACACTCCGACTCTTTCTGGCAGAGTTCGTCAAATGCGATGTACGTCCCTTTTCCGGAATCCATGATCAAATCCAAATTACTGTTCTGGTTAAAACAAG
>DATMYL010000100.1:0-22915 GCA_035560975.1 Chlorobaculum sp.
CGCGAAAGCCGGTGATATGGTCGCCAGCAACGCCCCGAAACTCAGGGCTCCGACCGTAAATATCGGGCAACCTTTTGCGGAAGCCTTTTCGGAGACGACGATCCACTTCTCCTTGACGGACGACCATATGATGCGAAATACCTTATTCATGAGCAACGCATTTAGACGCCTCTAACGTGTAGATGCGCTGGGCAATGAAGCACTCATGCCCGATTCTCACGAATAACGCAAATGGCAACGCCAGAGTCCATGTCACTGAACGCTGGCGTTGCCTGATACTAACGGTAAACAGACGGTTGAAAACGCAGAAATGTGGCTTGGGGGACATAGCCATTTTCTTACATCATCTGATATTGAATTTTTTCAAAAATACATCAAGGCCTGAAGCCAGTAGCGGCTCCTGTCATTTTTCCCATCTGAATTGTTGCCTGTAACACTTCGTCCCGGATTGTTGCCGATGACGTGCGCCCAAGTCGTCCTTAAGCTGAACCTTCCTGAAAAATCGTAGTTCAGCCCCGCGCCATAACCCTGCAACCAGTAAACATTGCGATTTGTTGCTGTCCCGAAATCAGTCGTTATCCTGTATTTTTCAACCTGTACCTGACCGGCATCAAAAAATCCGGAAAACTGCAGAGTTCCACCTAACGAGGTAACGGGTAAAGTATAACGCAGATCCACGTTAATAAGTTGCGCCTGATCGCCTGATGCTTCTCCTAGCGGATACGCACGAATTCCGTATGGCCCGCCAAGTGAAATCTTTTCGCCTGAATTGAGGTTCCCGGCTGCCATCTGCCCCGTCCAGGAAAAATTCAGGGAAGTCCGCTCCACGATGTGCTGCAGACGCGACATGGTGAAGTTAAATCGTGTGTATTGCCCGACAAGGGGAATTACAGGTTTAAGATTGACGACATAATCTGTGTTGCCGGTAGTCATTACGGCTGACCACATGGTGTAACCGCCACCAAAATAAGAGTCGTAGCGATCTCCGCTCATACCGATCGAAAGGTATCGGGACTGTTTATCGCTGTATGTCACTCCGCTCAAAATGTCTTTAAGCTCCTGATAACCGTAATTGACGCTGGATATCACACTGCCGTTGCGGCCGCGCATAATCGGATAAGTCAACCCGGCATCAATGCCATGGCTATTGCCGTTATAATCAAAAGCATCAAGATCCTGGCCTAGTTTGTAGAGTTTGTAGCTCATGGCCGTATATGAGACGGCGCCTCTCAGGCCATCGTAAAAAAGAGGAAATCCGTAAGTGATCTTGCCTTGTTTCATACCGGTAGCATCGACCCCGATCAAAGTGAGTTTATCACCATAACCGGTCGGATCGTTTACGGAAAACGCGGCACTGGCTCTCCAAATACCGGTATATCGCGAGCCCATATTGTCACCTGTGATAACGCCTGATCCCAGCGGGCCTTCGGTTACTGTGATATCCACCCTGCTGGTTCCAGGAGATGAGCCCTGAGCGAGCGATGCTTTTGCATTGACTCCTGGCAGGTCGTTCATCAGCAACACCGACCGCTCCAACTCCCGTTCGTTCAGTGGCTGACCAGGAGTGACGGACTGCTCACCAAATGATCGAAGCAGGGACATACGGACTCTGGCGTCCTTGTCCCGGTTGAACTGAATGCGTCCGTCCATCTTACCCTGTTCGATCTGGATCAGAATAATGCCGGAAGTTATGTCCTGTTTTGGCAGATATGCCCTCGAAAGAAACCAGCCCTTTTCTTTCAGACGTCTGGTAATCTTTTCGGCACAAGCCTGAAGATCTCCAAAAGTGAGGCTTTTACCAATGGAATCAGCCAGCAGCGCCGTCAGCTCAGCATCGGTAATGACGCCTTCATTTCCCTTGAAAGTGAATCCGTGCACCAGCACCCGCACAGCGCTCTCATCAACCGTATCAATCACCTTTTCATTTTCGGGTTTGGGTAATCGATCTGGAAGAAGCTGCCTTTGAGGTTGCTGTTCACGGAGAATGCTGCCTGCATCCGGCAGGATCTCAGCATGGAGGCATGTCGCAGAAAGGAACATTACTGCAACACTTAACTTGAGAACCCTTGAATACATTTGTTGTATTTTACTTATAACCGATGACGATAAATACTTCTATACGTGTATATAAATTTAATAAAAAATCATCTAAGAAACCAATATTATATAGACATAGATTAAAATCCCTGTATACACGTCCAAAAAATATATAAACCCTATTCAATTACGTCAGCGATCAATAAACACAGAATCAGAATCTATGCGATCGCCCCCGCCTGATGTAATATAGGCATACCTGACAATGCATTTAATATGATGAAGAACGCTGCCTTTAACGTGACGGTGGGTTCAATTCTGAACTTTTGAGATATGCGATCAGGACCATAAACAGTATTGACGACAATCCGGCCGACGCTGCGCCGAAATAAAAAGTTGCGGCTGGCGATACCCGGTCCCACAGCAGGCCTCCGATCAGGTTGGCAGGCAGCGTTGCGAACCCGACTGCGCTTGCAAAGAGCCCGAAGGCTGTAGCTTTGAATTCAACAGGAATGAGGGTGGCCAGAAACGCCTTCTGCACACCCTCGGTCAGCCCCATGAAAACACCGTAAAGAGGAAACAATACCCATATCGCCTGACTGCTACGGGCCACAGCGAAGCCGTAATATAGGGCCGAGAACAGAACATACCCCATGAGAATGATACGCTTCGAACCATACTTGTCCGCAGCCATGCCGGCAGGAATAGCAGAGATCGAATAGATGAGATTGAACAGCAGGTACACAACAGGAATGGCGGTGGCGGATATGCCAAGCTGCTCCGACCGAAGAATCAGGAATGCGTCGCTCGAGTTGCCAAGGGCGAAAAGAGCTGCAATCAGGATAAAAAACTTTGCACGGCCATCGACATGCCTGAGACTGATGCGCAGGTTCGCTGAAGGAACTGGAGGTCCCGTTTTTTTCTCCCTGATGAAGGCGACGATGATCAGAATAGCAATGAGACCTGGTATCATGGAAAGCCAGAATACCACCTGATAGCTGCCGCTGTGAAACCGGAGCCATAGGAACGCGATGGCCGGGCCGACAACAGCACCCATGGTATCCATCGATCGATGATAGCTGAATGACCTGGCCAGATGATCAGTGTCGGATGTTTCGGCAATGATTGCGTCCCTCGGTGCGGTACGTACCCCTTTACCAAGCCTGTCGACGAAGCGTGAGGCGAAAACCTGCTGCCACGAACCGGCAAGAGCAATGACCGGACGGCTCAGCGTCGAAATCAAATACCCGGCAAGCATGAGGCTCTTGCGACGGCCGATCCTGTCGGAAAACCACCCCGAAAATACCTTGAGCAAGCTTGCAGTAAATTCCGCCACGCCCTCGATGAGGCCTATGAGGGATTTGTTGGCACCGAGAACATCAGCAAGATATAACGGCACGAGAGGATAGATCATCTCGGAACTTACATCCATGAACAGGCTCACAAGACCGGCAAAAAATACGTTTTTGCCCAATCCGAAGATTTTCTTTTCCTGCACTCTCTCTGTCTGCTTCAATCATGCCTCCGATTAAAGGATGATCTGAACAACGCTTCGTTACAGCGATACCGCCAGATATCCTGACTGTTAACAGGAAGAATCGAAAACAGCATATCGACCGACGCTTGACCAGACCGAGCCGCTACGTTAACAGTTCACAGCAACGCCATCTCCCGACCGTGCTCTTCGCAAACAGCGAACATTGAAAGGCCAGGCTTTTCCCCAGCCGACTGTTTTGGAAAACACCTCTGTTACTTAACGTCAAAACGAAGAAAACGCTTAAATAATCAACACTTTTCAGCCTGTGTCGCTCGTTAGAAACTGCTCATCGTGCTGCCTTTCCCGAAATAAAGTGCTGGAAGTACCACCACGATCCCTCCCGACCAGGCTTACAATAACAAATCGTAATTCGCACATTTAATTCCTCTATGGCAGAACAAGAAAGCCGGATTGGCTACTGGAATTCCATCTGCAAACTTCGGGATACAATGACAGGATGAAACAGCGGATCAGAACATTTGAAACAGGCGACGTATGGATTGACAAAGATGTACATTATTGAAAGAAAAGACTTTAGCTGTTCGTATAACTGTCAGGTTGAAGAAGAAAAGCTGCTTCCGGCTATTCGAGTCATTCAATTTCCAATTCATATTGACCATGAATACCAAAAAGGTCGTTTGGGGCCTTGCGGACTCACTTGCCATGAGCGGCGCTTTCGGAACAGTCTCCATGGCTGAGCCCGGGGCATATCATTGCTGTCAGCCTCTTCAAAAAGCCGGAGAAACGCCGTATTGAATAAAGAGGCCAAAGGATTTGAACAGCATTATGACGAACTGAATTTCCGGGACGATCAGTTCGACCTTTCCGATGCCGCTCTTTCCATATCTCTGGCAATGCTGGCAATCACCTCGCTCGCGGGGAACCGCAAGCTACTCGTTCTTGCATGGGTCTTCTGCGGTTTTGGCCTGATCATGGGGCTTGCCGGGCTGGCAGGATTTGCGCTGCACCCTGACGAGCTGGTCAAATTCCTTTCATGATCTCATCCGATGGCCTCATGGACCAGATCCCCATGTTCCCGACAGAATAAATCGCTCTCCCGATAGCCTGGCAAAAACTATCTTTCCTGAACTTACTATCAACGCTACAATATCGTATCCATGCCTGACAAACTGATGATCGTCCAGAACATCACCCATGAAGGTCCTGGAATGCTTGCTGAGCTTCTTGAAGAAAATGGACTTGGCTTCGATTTGTACGATCTGTCAAAAGGTGACGAGATCCCCGATACCCGGGACTATCCGGGCATCGTCGTGCTCGGTGGACCGCAGAGCGCCAATGACGCCAGCCCACAGATCAGCCACGAGCTGCAGCGCATTCGCGAAACACTCGAGGCCGGCATACCGTATCTCGGTATCTGCCTCGGACTTCAGCTCCTGGTCTCCGCTGCCGGCGGTAGCGTTGTTCCTTGCCATCGGAAAGAGATCGGCTTTCTGGAGGCGGATGGTTCACCGTTCCTTGTGCAGCTGACATCAGAAGGAAAACAGGATGCCCTGTTTCGCGGACTGCCCGAAAACCTGCAAGTATTTCAGCTCCACGGTGAAACTGTCGTCCCCTGTTCCGGCATGACACTGCTTGCGAAAGGTCGGGAATGCGAAAATCAGGTTCTGAGGGTCGGTACGAACGCCTGGGGATTGCAGTGTCATTTCGAAATGACCAGGGCCATGTTCGAAATGTGGATCGACATCGATCCTGATCTCAAGTCGATGGACAGAACTGAGCTGCTACATGAATTCGACAACATCAGGGATGAATACAATGCGACAGGGCGGAAGATCCTGCTCAATTTCCTTACCGAATCTAGCCTCTTGAAAAGTTAACCGGCCGCTTGCGATGATTACGCCGCCCATAATCGACAACAGACGAGTGCGCCTGCTGAATGAAAAACCGGACAGGAAGGGCCCTGTCATCTACTGGATGTCTCGGGACCAGCGTTTCAGGCACAACTGGGCGTTGCTTTTCGCGTGCAGCAAAGCCAACGAACTCGGCCGCCCGGTGGAAGTGCTTTTTACGCTCGCGCCTTCATTCCTCGGTGCTCCAATACGGCATTACGACTTCATGTTCAAGGGGCTCCGCGAAGTCGAAGCTTCGTTGCGGGCTTCAGGCATTCCCCTGTCTGTCGTTACCGGAAACCCTGGCCTGACAGTGGCAACTTTCGCATCACAGATCGGCGCAGGAGCGGTCGTGACCGATTTTTCACCACTGAAAGCGGTTCGCAACTGGAAAGGCACTGCCGCCGATTTGCTGCCATGCGCATTTTACGAGGTCGATGCCCACAATATCGTCCCCTGCTGGCTTGCGTCTCCCAAACAGGAGTTCGCCGCCAGGACGATCAGGCCGAAGCTCAATGCCCTGCGCGAGGCTTTTCTGACCCCCTTCCCGCATCCTGAAGCCGCCTATCAACCGACTACACTCAAACAGCCAGCCGTAGAGTGGGAGAAAATGGCTTCGACGATCGATGCCGACGAATCAGTCAGGCCCGTCACGTGGCTGAAGCCGGGCGAAATCCCTGCTCATGAGCGTCTTCGGGAGTTCCTCGACAACAGGCTCAAATGCTATGCAACAGGACGGAACGACCCGAACTCCGGTTGTGTCTCCGGACTATCGCCCTATCTCCATTTCGGGCAGATAAGCGCCCAGCACGTTGTCATTCGTGTTGCAGAAAAAGCTACTTCAAACGAGAACAGGGATGCCTTTATCGAGGAGCTTTTCGTCCGCCGGGAATTAGCCGAGAATTACTGTTTCTACAACAACCGTTATGATCACTTCGACGGTATCCCTGACTGGGCAAGGACGAGCCTGTTCATCCACGCGACCGATAAAAGGAGTTACTGCTATACGATCGAACACTTCGAAAGGGCGGAAACGCACGACCCGCTATGGAATGCCGCACAGAAATCACTCGTCGAGACAGGCGTCATGCATGGATATCTCAGGATGTACTGGGCAAAGAAAATTCTCGAGTGGAGTGTCAATCCTTCAGTTGCTTTCGACATCGCCCTGTGGCTGAACGATCGATATGCCCTCGATGGGCGTGACCCGAACGGGTACACAGGCATCGCCTGGTCGATAGGCGGCGTGCATGACCGCCCTTGGTTCGAACGTCCGGTATATGGCAAAATCCGGTACATGAACTCATCAGGGTGCGCCAGGAAATTCGATGTCCGGCGTTATATCGAATCGTACTCCTGACATAGTCGTTCCTGCTGCCCTGACATCGCCGCTCTTCGCAAAACTCGCCAGACCAGGACTCCCCGGGCATAAAAAAACCGGGTTCTTTCCAAAGCAGGAAAGAACCCGGTTTTTTGTCATCAGTTACCAGCGGTTACGCCAGGGTAAGATCGATGGTGCGCCTGGTCATATCGACCTCGTGAACCTTGACCTTCAGTCGCTGCCCGACCTGCAGGCGGCGTTTCTTCCGCTTGCCGACCAAAGAGTACGACGTCTCGTCATACTCGTAGTAATCGTCGTTCAGGTTCCGCATATGGACCAGTCCTTCGATGGCGAAATCGACCATCCTGACATAGATCCCGTACTCCGTCGCACCCGAGATGATCCCCGGATAAACCTTACCCAGATGGGCTGACATGTACTCTACCTGCTTCAGCTTGACCGATTCGCGTTCAGCCTCAACAGCAATTTTTTCACGTTCGTTCGATATCTGGCAAACGGAGCTTATGCGTCCGGATACCTCTGCTATCCTGCTATCAGTCAGCTTCTTGCGTTTTTTCTTCGAGGCTTCATACTCGAACAGCATGCGATGGACGATGAGGTCTGGGTAACGTCTTATCGGCGAAGTGAAGTGGGTGTAATGTTCGAATCCAAGCCCGAAGTGGCCGACGTTGTCGCTGGAATAGACGGCTTTGGACATCGAACGCAGCACCAGTTCGTTGACCAGGAACTCCACATTGGTGCCACGCACCTTCTGGAGCAATTCCCTGAGCGCTTTTGAGGAAACTGTAGCGCTCTCCTTGCCCTTTCGGTCGAGCTTGAGGTCGAAACCGATCTTTTTGACGAAATTGGCCAGGACCGCAACCTTCTCCATCTGCGGTGCGCCATGAATACGATAGATGACAGGATGCGGCGTCTTTTCGTTGGCGCCGAACGTCGCCGTAAGGTATTCGGCCACTTTGCGGTTGGCAAGAAGCATGAACTCCTCGATGAGGCGATGGCTGCCAAGCCTCTCTTTTTTGATAACCTCGATCGGTTCTCCCTTGCTGCCAAGCCTGAATCTGACCTCCTCGGTCTCGAAATCAAGCCCTCCCTGGGCGAAGCGCTGTTCGCGCAAAACCGTGCTGATGCTGTCGAGCAGCCTCAGCTCCTTGATGTAGTCGCCCTTTCCAGAGTTTAGAATCTCCTGGACATCCTCATAGGTGAACCTGCGCTTGGAATGGATGACCGTCTTGTGGAACTCAAACTTCTTGATCTCTCCTGTCGGCGTGATATGGAAAAAGATCGAAAACGCCATGCGATCAACGCCGGGATTGAGGCTGCACACCTTCTCGGAAAGCCTCGAAGGAAGCATCGGTATCACGCGGTCAACGAGGTAAACCGAGGTCGCACGCTTAAGGGCCTCCTTGTCGAGGGCTGAATTCTCCGGCACATAGTGTGATACGTCGGCGATGTGCACCCCGACCCTGTAGAGCCCTTTCGAGAGGGGTTCGATCGACAGTGCGTCATCGAAATCCTTCGCGTCGACCGGGTCGATGGTGAACACAGTCCTGTCCCGGATGTCAAGCCTGCCCTCCAGGTCCGCATCGGTGATCTCCTCACGGATATCTTCTGCGAATTTGAGAATTCCCTCATCGAAAGTCTCGTCGATCCCCAGACCCCTGGCAATCGCGCTCACTTCGACCTGTGACTCACCTGCGACTCCGAGAATCTCCATGACCTTCGCCTGGATCGAACCGTTCTTCAGAAACTCCAGTTCACCGACCAGCACCTTGTCGCCTGCCTTGGCCTTTGCGGCGGCCTTGAGCGGGATATGAATCTCGGGAAGGATCTTGCGCTGGTCTGGCTTGAGCAGGAACCGCCTGTTTTCGCGATGAAGGGTACCGACAATGGTCACCAGCTTCCTGGTGACGACGCTCACCACGAGACCTTCGCAACGCTGGTGAGGCGACTGCCTCGACACATAGGTGTCAGGTACCTTCGTCACCAGCACTTCAACCTCGTCGCCGTGAAGGGACTGGCCAAGCTTGTCAGCACCAATGAAAATATCGTCGTCGAATCCCTCGATATCCACAAAACCGTATCCGTTCGGATGGGTGGAAAGCTTTCCGGTATAGTTGTTATCGACCTTGTAACGCTGCTTTCCCGGAAGCGGGAACTGCCTGGCGTCAACCAGGTGCTCCTCGTAGGTATCGGCTTCCAGGCCTGCCCATCCGTAGCACCGGTCAGAGTCCTTGTCCACGACTCCGTCCTCCTGCAGTTTGTGGAGGACATACCAGAATCCAGGAAGCTGGCGTGACTCTCCGTAACCCATCTTTTTGGCGAGCTCCACCGATCTGAAACGCTCACCTTCGTGATCGGTCAGAAACGATATTATCTCGGCCGCCATCGAGCTTTCGCCGCGTTTGAACAGGAATTCGTTGATCAGTATATGATCGTTCGCCCGTACTTTCTCAGAGCCATCCTGCCTGGCCGGTCTGTGTTTCTTTTTATTCGGGAGACGTGATTTGGAAACCTTTCGTTGTCTTGCCACTCAATTACTGTTGAAATGTTGCGAATGCGTTCAAGATGATTCTCAGAAGAAAACAATCCTGCATGCCGTGATTTAAAGGCATACAAAACCAGCCTGTCGGGAGGCTTGACGTGTTTGGAAGTTAAGAATATTGCACAGCATTACCACCGACTATTCACTTCACTGTTATTTATACTGCACAGGTTCCATGGGGCATAATCCGCAGCTCCGCGTCCATTTTGATGCTCCTGACATCTGTATCGATGACGGAACCCATATATATAAATTTAACAAAACCTTTACATTTTCCTGTTGCCTGATCGAACTCTTTCATTGTTGCGAATGTCCATCAGAAAAGGAGAAACATGCAATAATGATGAGGCCGCCTGGCCATATTGGATTCAACGGGATCGAAAATCGCAGGAGCACCAGTCTCCCTCCCTGCTGTTCCTGTTTCATCGTAACATGATTCACTCCTGTACTCAGGTCATCCTGCCGGTTTTGAAAAATCCGCTTTTCCTGTTGTTTACCTTCAGAAAAATGGCAGGGATCAACAGACGGAACAAAGGAACCAGGATCTTTCCAAAAGTGATTTCATAGCGCAGTTTGCTTTCATTTCAATTTTTTCCCGAGGCTCAACGTGACAAGCAAACATCTATCCTGAGCACCAGCAATCGTTCTATCTTAATGACCACACCCTTGACCGGTGAAGCGCGCCGGAATCAACGGATCGATGTCAAAAAGAGACCGTGCTTCGTTTTAAACTCACCACTTTTACCGAAACTCCCGACGGGTCAGCACAAGCCCTGGAATCATGGGCAACCAGAGGGTGAAACCCCTGAGAAGTACCGTTGCCGTCAACGCAGTTTCCACCCTGATGCCCAACGTGACAAGCAGTCCGACACAGGCAGCTTCAAAAGTGCCAAGTCCCAATGGAATCAGGCTGAGCATGGCAACGATAGATGCGACGACAAAACAGGGAAAGGCAAGCGACCAGGATACATTCGATCCGAGAGCATGCAACATCGACCAGAGAGTTGCAGAATCAAGCACAAAAATGGCCGTCTGATACGCAGTCGCTTCGACAAGGAGCATCGGCTTACGCACTGCATCGTTGGATACATCCGCGAAGGTTTCAAGAATGCCGGCAATAATCGGCAGACGGAAGAGCCATGCAGGTAAACGATCCTGTCGCCCCCATTGCATCAAAAGCAGAAGCGTCCCGGGGACGGCTACGACAAAAACAAAAAATAGTGCGGCGACGAAAATCATCCACTCATGGATATCGTGATAGATCCACAAGGTCAGAAGTGCGGCGACGGCGACAAGCGCATATGATACATAGTAGGAAAGAAGGCTGAGCAGCATGACCCCCATACCGATCGAGCCGGCGACATTTCGCTGCCTGAAGGCATTAACGATGAAGGCTATGCCGCTTATTCCTCCCGAAGGAATCGCCTGATCGGCAAAAAGCTTGGCAAAAGCCAGGGGGATAAGCTTTTCAAGAGGATAACGGATCCCGTTGTACGACAAAGCACGGTACCAGACCATGGCAAGAGCGATATAGGTACCTACCTGAAGCAGGCCGGCAATCACGATCCAGAAAGGATCAATATGGCTGAGAAGCTCAATAAAGAGTGTCAACTCGCCGTAATGTGTTCCTGCATAGACAAGTGCCGACAAAATCAGAATACCAGCGAGCAACGCCTTGTACCGGCCCATTTTCATAGCGTCCTTTCAGTAAGAAATCCCGGCAGGAAAACAGCACCCCATGTGCAAGACGCACGTTACGGATGATACACCGCTGGAATATCGATCTTCTTATCAGGGGCAAACATGAAAACCGTGCCGTCGGAATATCCAATACAAAAAACATAATCGACAGCAAGGCACTATTGGTTCCACGATGGAGCGCGCCGATGGTCAGTCCTGCTGAATCAACCGGCCTATAACGAGAAAGGCCCCTCCAATCGAAGGGGCCTTTCCTGAAAAGTACCGCCGAACAGCCTGTTCTCTATGTGTTTACATCACTCTATTCGTATTCATCTATGCTTAACCTCTTCAGCGGGTAAAGCCTTGATTACTTGCCAGCTTCTGCTTTCGGAGCTTCGGCTTTCGGAGCTTCTGCTTTCTTTACTTCTGCTTTCTTGGCAGCTTTTTTAGCGGCTTTCTTTTTCGGAGCTGCTTTTTTAGCTTCGGCTTTCGGAGCTTCTGCTTTCTTTGCGTCAGCGGCAGGAGCAGCAGCAGCGGCAGGAGCAGCAGCAGGCTTTGCAGCAGGTGCATCAGCACCGAAAGAGATGCCAGAGATACCGGTGATAGCCAGGGCGACGATAACGCCAGAGAGGAAATTCTTTTTCATTTTTGTCCGTATTTGGATTTTAAGGTAAAGCACTCTTCATTTTTGGAAGCTTTCAAGTTCCCTTCCTATCTATTGGTACGCATGCCTTTCGATTTTCTTTCATTTTTTTTTCTGTATCGTGAAAATCGTTCGGCAGCGCGGAAAATCACATCGATCCTTCGAGACGGAACCGCATCGACACATCCAAAGCGTGAACCCGACCTCAATGGGTCGACATCTCCGGCTTCGTTATTGCAGGAACAGCTGACGGGGGATGCGAAGGATTCGCGGGGGGAGTCGTAGTCACCGGCTGGACCGGTTTGTGAGCCCTTCTGACCCAAGGCCGTATCGATTTGGCCTTGAATGTCTTGGGACCGGTTTTAATACCGGTGATCTTCAAATATCTACCAGGAATGATCCGAATTCCGGAATTCATGTCGGCAGAAGCGATATCGACTGTCCACAGTCTTTGCTTGTAATCTCTCACGACAATGACGTGTTCAGGTATCGACTGGCTTACAACCTTGCCTCCCAGCAGCCCTTTATCCATCTGGGTCCATCGGATTTCGTTAGTATTTACCAGTTGGTCATATCCCTGGATGTTTTCAATGAGGTAGCGGTGGATGTACTTTCCAACATCGAAAATATTCAATACCCCGCTGATCGACAGGCTCACCAGCAGGGAACCGGTAACGATACGCAGCATCGGATAACGATAGCCTTTTTTCGTATGACGGAACCCGTAATAGGCAGCGAGAATAAACAAAAACATCGCGATCAGCCACACATACGGTATGCTTTCGACGACCTCCTCAATAAAGGGCCGCTGGGCAAAAAGCCTGTCGATGTTGGCTCGGTCGACAATGAAATCGTTATCGAGAAAAACGTATATGGCCGTAACCATCGCGATACTGCCGGTTATCACCGAAATCGCAGCGAGGATCCAGAAGATTGATCGTTTCAGGATAAAACGCCAGCGGGGTATCGGAACGACTTTTCTCTTTTCGATTTCATCAAGAATCAGATCGGAACTTTTCTTTGGCATAATAATCCACCACTATTTCTTTTCTAAGCAAGCCTTAATTTTCTTCTTTGCACGATTGATCAGCGTAGCAACAGTGCCTTCCGGCATCTGCAGGATGTCTGATATCTCCTCATAGGATTTTTCCTCGAAGAACTTCAGAACGATGATATCGCGATATCTGGATTCAAGTCCATCGACTGCAGCCTGAATCTCCGAGGTGGGATGTTTCTGGTTTTCCGGCTCTTCAAGGCCGAGGCCATCGACAATCCTTTCGAAAAGGAGATCGTCCTCCCCCCTTGATAATACGCACGGGCGGTTCTTTTCCTTTCGAAAGTGACTGACTGTTTCGTTATGTGCGATCCTGTAGATCCAGGACGAAAAGGTAAGGGTAGGGTCGTAATCGTTCAAATGAAGGTAGGCCTTGATGAATACCTCCTGAAGAAGGTCCTGGGCCATACCGGTATCCTTGCACCCCTGACGGACGATATATCGAAAAAGAGGAGATTCGTATCGACGAACTATCGCAGCAAACTTCTGTTTGTCATCAAGGGTCTTGACAACCAGTTCCTGATCGCTGTACTGCTGTTTTTCCTGATTCACAGAAAAGCCGGCCATATTTCCTGAAAATTCCTGAGGTTCGACAGCATGATGGTTAAGAGTCATGATTAGCAGCCCGATGCTGCATGCACGGCAATGGCGTCCTTAAACACTTACCGGCTCTTGCCGGACCTAATTATAAACAACGACCTCGATGAAGCCAAAAAAGGATTGACGGACAACTTGTGCATCAGCTTTGGTAAAAAGGTCATTACGTTTACCCGGACGAAGACTCCTTTATCAGGCTGAGCCGGTTTCGCCTCAGCACGACGGCCATATAAAGCACTATACAAAGATTGACTGTCAACAACCCGATTTTAATCCATGTGAAACCCTTCGCAAGCTCATAAACCTCAATCGGCAGATAAACGCTTCCGCTCAACAATGCGAACCATTCCGCCCATTGCATCCCGAACCACAGCCCAAAAGCCTCGATGAATCGCATGGATGAATAGAGCACCGCGATAAACTCCAGAAAGCGCAGACGATCTTCGCTCATGTTCTGGAAGAGCATCCTTGAGATGTTCGGAAAATGTTTGAACGGACCGATTTGCGCAGTATTGCCGAATTGCCCGGGAACTCCCTGAACGTCCTGATGAAAGAGCATGAACAGATAGACGCCCGCAGAGAGTACCAGGAGCCCTTTTACCGTCTCAAATATCGCAACTGCCCTGAGACCGCTTTTAGTTTTGATCAACAATGTCTTCTGTTTTTCCGGGATTTGAGAGTACCGGTCCGCTTCTGAAATGATGGCCGCCAGGATTGAGGGCACACCTGAAAATATTTTCCTGCGCCATGTTTCGGACAGGAATTGCGAACGGTATTACTAATGATTGTAATCTAAGCACTTGTCGCATTTTTTACTCTTTTATTTTCATCGACTTTACAGAAGGCCACCGCAGTTCACTCACTGCCTTTGCAGTATTTTCTGGTGTATCCGCCAATTTTACCTCCCTTTGGAGAAAAACAGATAAAAACCGGCACTCATGATGAGCTTGAATTCAATCCGCCTTATCGGCGTCTGAAAAACGCCAAAAACTTACCATGTTGCCTATATTGACCACAAGAACGATCGCATCACCAACCTGAGCATGTCAACACTCGATATCCTTATCGTCGACGACGAGATAAACATCAGGAAAACCCTGACGGTCTTCATGGAGTCTCGCGGCCACAGGGTCAAAACGGCCAGCAGTTCCCGTGGCGCTATTGAAGTGGCCGAACTTACGAGGTTCGATCTGGCCCTGGTCGATCTCCGGCTCGGCACTGACAGCGGGCTCGAACTGATTCCTGCGATGAACAACGCCTGCCCATGGATGAAAATCGTGGTCATGACCGCCTATGCATCGATCGATACAGCTGTTGACGCCATGAAACGAGGTGCATCAGACTATATCACCAAACCGTTTCCTCCCGGCCAGCTGGAGCTCATTACCGAACAGATCGCGTCCCAATGCGAAATGGAAAAACGCATAGCAGCCTCCCTGGATGCTCCGGACGATCTGCATCCCGAACTCTCCATCGTCTCCAGGGATCCCGCAATGCAAAGGATCATCGATCTATCAAGACAGGTGGCCCCATCAGAAGCCGTCGTGATGCTTCGTGGACGAAGCGGCACCGGCAAGACGCTTCTGGCGCGTACTATCCATCTGATGAGCAGCAGGGCTCAGAAACCATTCGGCGTTATCTCCTGCCCGTCCCTCAGCCAGGAACTGCTCGAAAGCGAACTTTTCGGCCATGTGAAAGGTGCGTTCACCGGAGCATACAAAGACAATCCCGGCAGAGTCGCCGCATGCGCAGGAGGGACGCTGTTCCTTGACGAGATAGGAGACATGCCCCTGGCGATCCAGCCAAAACTGCTCCGATTCATCCAGGAACGGGAATACGAGCGTGTCGGGGACCAATGCACCCGAAAGGCCGACGTCAGGATTATCGCGGCTTCGAACCTCGATCTGGAGATGGCGGTCAAGGCAGGCCGGTTCAGGGAAGATCTCTACTACCGGCTGAATGTGGTGCAGATCGATATTCCTTCGCTGGCCGAACGCCCCAACGACATCGAACCGCTGGCGGAAAGCATGCTTGCCTTTTTTAATTCGGAAAATCAGAAGGCGATCCACGGGTTCACCGACGAGGCACGCTGCATGTTACGCCAATACCCGTGGCCGGGAAACATCAGGGAGCTCCGCAACGTCATCGAGCGGGCGGTCATCCTCTGCAATGCAGACATGATCGGCATCGAACTGTTACCGGAAACGATCGGATCGAAAAAAACGCCGCTCAGACTCGGCGATCCGGTATCCCTGGAAACGATCGAAGAACAGCACATCCGCAGGATTCTGGCAGAAACCTCCTCCCTTCAGGACGCTGCAGCCATACTCGGAATCGACCAGGCGACGCTCTGGCGAAAACGCAAACAGCTCGGCATCCGGTAGCCTGCGCCTTGCAAAACGCAAAGCAAGACGTGGCAAGTCATTGTGTATTGCAAGGATGCCGCCAACGATCTCATTCCACCCATCATCCCGAAAGCCTTGCATAACAGGCCTTCGCATGCCCTGTCCGATTCTGGCCCGCTTTTTGACAAAGAAATGTGTTTAAACCGAAACCACGGTGAAAGCAGAAATGCTTGCGTGATTTTCGGAAAATTCAGGGCATGGTAACGAATCCTCATCATGGCAACAATACCATGAACTGTTTTCATGACTGCTCATCCTGCAGCTTTACCACAATCATTACAGGCAAATGACGTTCAAAAGCGGATTCCGGCAGGCAAAAAGATTTTTCATAGGGGGTTCCCGGGATTTCCGGGACAGCAGGATCTTCCATTCGATCTCTCTCACGGCGTTTCTTGCTTGGGTCGGGCTCGGATCCGACGGACTTTCGTCGTCGTGTTATGGACCTGCTGAAGCCTTCAAGGCCTTATCAGGTCACCCGACCCTCGGTATATTCGTGGCGATCGCCACAGGCCTGACCATTCTGATCATAGCTTCGAGCTATTCGCACATCATCGAACTTTTCCCGTCAGGCGGCGGGGGCTACCTTGTGGCAAGCAAGCTGCTTTCCCCGGAAATCGGCGTCGTCTCCGGCAGCGCACTGCTCATCGACTATGTGCTGACCATCACCATTTCGATAGCCAGCGGCGCCGATGCCATCTTCAGCTTCCTTCCGCCCCAGATGCTCCAATACAAGCTATGGTTCGCGATTGCAGGTGTAATAATGCTCCTCGTCATGAACCTCAGGGGGATAAAGGAAGCGGTCATGCCGCTTGTGCCGGTCTTTCTGCTGTTCGTCATCACACACATCATTGCCATCGCCGTTGCCGTAAGCTCACACGTCATGAACATCGGCCTGGTGTATCATGAAACCGGAACCGAGCTTGCCCACTCTTTCAGTTCCCTCGGTCTTTTCGGCACGCTGTTCCTGATCCTGAAGGCATACAGCCTGGGGGCCGGCACCTTCACCGGCATAGAGGCCGTCAGCAACGGCCTGCCAATTCTGCGTGAACCGAAAATTCACACCGCCAGGAAAACGATGCGTTACATGGCCTGGTCGCTATCGATAACCGTCATGGGGCTTATGATCGCCTATATATTCCTGAATGTCAAAGATATACCGGGAAAAACCCTGAACGCGGTGCTTTTCAATTCGATAACTGCATCGTGGGGAGGATACACCGGCATCGCTTTCGTATGGATCACCCTGCTTTCTGAAGCCGTCCTCCTGTTCATCGCGGCACAGACCGGATTTCTCGACGGCCCGAGGGTATTGGCTAACATGGCGCTCGACAACTGGCTGCCCAAAAAGTTCGCCATGCTCAGCGACCGGCTGGTAACGGAACGGGGTATTCTATTCATGGGTGCCGCCTCGCTGCTCATGATGGTCGGATCAAGGGGATCGGTAGATTTTCTTATCGTACTTTACAGCATCAACGTATTCATCACCTTCTCCCTTTCCCAGCTCGGCATGGTGAAGCACTGGTGGCAGGAGCGGGGATCTGAAAAGCTATGGGCAAGAAAAATCGCGATCAACGGCATCGGCCTTATCCTTACGACATTCATCCTCATTTCCGTGCTGATACTCAAATTCGATGAAGGCGGCTGGTTAACCATACTGATTACCGGTATGCTGGTGATGATCACCTTTATTATCAAGGGACATTACAATAAAACCTATCAAACGCTGAAACGTCTGGATATCATCGTGGAAGCTGCTGTCATGTCAGGCTCAGACCTCAACGAGAAGGATACGCCAGAACCGGTTTACAACCCGAAAGGCAAAACTGCCGCCATCCTCGTCAACGGCTTCAACGGGCTCGGCCTGCACACCCTTTTCAGCGTTTCCCGTCTGTTCAGCGGCGTCTACAAAAACTTTGTTTTCGTGGAAATCGGTCCGATCGATGCCGGCAATTTCAAAGGGGCCGACGAGATCGGCCACCTCAACGAGTATGTCAACAGCGAAAGCGGCAAGTATGTCAAGTACATGAAAGATCACGGTTACTATGCAGAGGCATTCACCTCGATAGGAACCGATGTGGTCGATGAGATCAACAAGCTTGTACCGCGGATCACCGACAGGTTCCCCGATATCGTCTTTTTCGGCGGTCAGCTCGTTTTCACGAGGGAGTCGTTGATGGATCGGTGGCTGCACAACTATACGGTATTTGCCGTGCAGCAGAGCCTTTACAACCAGGGCATACCATTTCTTATCTTGCCAATAAGGGTATGATTCAGTCACGTCGACAATACCGGGAGCGCCTTCGTCACCGGAAAACCTGATTGAGATGAACCACAGGCCTGGGATGATTTATATAAGGAGAGTGGACAATGATCAGTCTGAGACATAAGCTTGCCTTCGGTTTAGGGGGTCTCCTGGCCATCATAGCGGTCATCGGCACGCTGACCATCAGCCAGATCGACCAGCTCGGCAACGCTATCGACGTCATCCTGAAGCAGAACTACCGAAGCGTCACCGCAAGCCAGGAGATGAAGGAAGCACTCGACAGGATGGACAGCGACATCCTGTTTTCCTTTACAGACCACCATGAAACCGGTTCCGGTAACTTCGGCAACACCGAACAGAAATTCAGGCAGGCGCTCAAGGTGGAGCTCGGCAACATCACCCTTCCGGGAGAAAAAGAAAAAGCCGAACGCCTCGCACTGCTGTTCGACAGCTATTCCACAGCGATCCGTCGCATCATCGACGGCTCTATCCCCCTCGAAAAAAGGCGTACGACCTATTTCACGACAATCCTCCCGTTGCTGGCGGAAATGAAGACCCTCACCCAGCAGATCCTCGATATGAACCAGGCAAACATGAACGTAGCGAACCATGCGGCACGAACTCTTGCCGCATCGGCCCATAACCGCATACTCGTTGCCATTGCCGCATGTGCTGCCGTCGCCCTGCTGTTCAGCTATCAGTTGCGCCGATGGATACTGAAGCCTATCGGAAAGCTGATCGCTTCAGCCAACGAGATCAGAAACGGCAACCTGGACCTGGTGCTTGAAACCGGCTCCAACGATGAAATCGGCCAGCTTTCGGATGCCTTCAGCGAGATGACGTCGACACTGCGTCAGATCCGGAAAAACGACAACGAAAAACTCCAGCGGACACGAAGGGCAACACAGGAGGTAATGAACATCCTGCCGACCCCTATAGCCATTATTGATCCTGAGGGACGTGTAGACGTAGCTACCCAATCAGCAATGCGGCTGTTCGGCCTGAAACCGGGAGCTGTCACTGCAAGCCTCGGTTATGCATGGCTTCCTGAACTACTGGAGAGGGCTGCCATGGAAGGCGGACCGGTGGAATTCAACGGTAACGGGTACATCCAGAAGTTTATAGACAACCGTGAGTTTTTTTTCAAACCAGCCGCCGTCCCGATATCGCATGACCCGGGAACGATCGGTACAAACGGTACCGTCCTTCTGCTTTACGATATGACGCAGGTGCATGAACAGAAAGAGCTGAAACGCGGGGTCGTATCGACCGTGTCACATCAGCTCCGGACGCCGCTGACATCCCTGAGGATGGCTGTTCACCTCCTGCTCGAACAGCGGATCGGGCCCCTGAACGAAAAACAGTTCGAAATGCTTCATACTGCAGGTGAGGACAGCGATCGCCTTGCAGACATCCTCGATGAACTGCTCGACCTGAACAGGATCGAGTCTGGAAGGTCACGTCTGAACATGCAGCCACATCAGCCTGAAACACTCGTCAGAACAGGGATCGAACCGTTCCTGAACGAAGCGGCGGAAAAAGGAGTCGCCATAATCGTCGAAATTCCTCCCGGACTTCCCGATGTCATGTCTGATACTGCCAGCATCAGACATGTTTTTGCGAACCTGCTGTCGAACGCCTTCCGTTTCTCGAAGCATGGATGCACGATAACCGTCAAAGCTGAAGCCGAGCTTTCAGGAATCCGGTTCTCGGTTGAAGACACCGGCGAAGGCATTGCTCCAGAGCACCTTAAACGCCTGTTCGATCAGTTTTACAGGGTTCCCGGCCAGGACGAAAAGTCAGGCATAGGTCTGGGCCTCTCGATAGTCAAGGAGATCGTAACTGCCCACGGCGGAACAGTCGGAGTGGAAAGCACAAAAGGAAAAGGCAGCGTATTTCACTTCACGCTGCCTGTTTAGAGACGATGGAACGAATAACGGCGATTCCCTCATGAAGTCTTACCTGAATACAGATTCCGGAACCAAACAAAAAGAGGCTGCCTCAAAAGGGTTGTCGATTGCAATCTTGACCCTGGGAACGAGGTTGTCTCAAAAAAAAAATCAGGAACGCCAAAACCATGGGAACGCCGAGCTCCAGCTCGGCAATTCATAAGCGAGCTCCGGATTATTCAAAGAATGGGTAAATATGGGTAAATATTATGTCTGGCAGTGTTGATGCAGAGTCTTTTTGATTATCCATGATAATGCCAAGCTGGAGCTTGGCGCTCCCGGCAATGCAATGAACCGGCATCATCTTGACTTTTGAGACAGCCTCAATTCATAAGCAATCTCCGGATTATTCAAAGAAAGGGTAAAAATGATGTCTGGTCGCGTTGATGCAGAGTCTTTTTGATTATCCATGAAAATGCCGAGCTGGAGGTCGGCGCTCCCGGCAAAAGAAAAAGGCTGCCTCATCTTGACTTATGAGACAGCCTTTTTGCTTATCGAAGTATATGGGACCGGTATTCGATCGATCGACTAATCCTTGTTATACATGGAGTCGTCACCGCTCTCCCCTGTACGGATGCGATAGGACTCTTCGATGGTCCAGACGAAGATCTTTCCGTCACCCACTTCACCGGTGTAAGCTGATTTCAACAAGCAGTCCACGGTTTTCCGAAGATTGATATCGCGAACGACGATGGATAAGGTCAGACGCGAGATGTAATCGGTATGTTCAGAGCCACGAAATACACCTTTCTTTTTCCTTTCGTTTCCTACCCCGTACGATTCGGTATAGGAAAAAAAGTCGATATCAATGGCGTGCAACGCCGCCTTGACCTCTTCGAATTTGGAGCGTCTTATGATCGCTTCTATTTTTTTCATAATTGATGAATTTTTGATGATTTAATCTTTTTGAAAAAAATGAGAACCTGCCGTCAGTGTCAAAGTCAATACTCCTGAATGGAGGTTTGTCATTTCAGTGATTATCAGCTGATTGAAAACAGGACGACCAATTTGTTGCCCTGTCTTCAATCAACCGCAGTCAGATCAGTTGGTGTATGCTTCAGCACCGTGCTCAAACACGTCCAGGCCGCCGACACCAGTTTCACCTTCAGGCTCGACGCGCAATTTGAAGGGATATGGCAATTTATTAATTACCCACATCGTAACGATTGCGACGGCAAAGGTCGTCAGGGCAACGATTGCGTTTCCTACAAACTGTGCAAGGAATACATTCCAGCCACCGCCGTAAAACAGTCCTGCGACAGGTGCAGTGTTGTCAGGGCCAAAAGGAGTGGCAAATCCATATTCTCCCGTGGCAAACAGACCGATAGCCCAGGTCCCGAAAATACCGTTCAATCCATGTACAGGAACCGCGCCGACAGGGTCGTCGATACGAAGGTATTCAAGCAGGTAGATGCCACCGAAAACAATCGCACCTGCGATTAGACCGATAATGACAGAGCCAAACGGAGACACCCAGTAACATGGCGCCGTGATGGCAACCAATCCGCCCAACAGACCGTTCACCGTAAAGCCGACGTCGAATTTCCCTTTGAAAGAACCAATATAAAAGGCCAGGAACATTGCACTCAAAGCTCCGCCACAAGCTGCAAGAGTCGTATTTGCAGCTACACGGCCGATACCGACAGCATCCATTGCAGACAGCGTGCTGCCAGGGTTGAACCCGTACCATCCGAACCACAGCAGGAAGGCACCGGTAACAGCAACCGGCAAGTTGTGAGCCGCCGGCAGACCGCCTCTCTCCTTGTCATCGCGCAGGAAGACGCGACCGATGCGAGGCCCGAGAACAATGGCTCCCGCCAGTGAAACCACACCGCCGATTGTATGTACGACTGTCGAGCCAGCGAAATCGCGGAAAGGGTTGCCAAGTTCAGGCAGGAAGTTTCCTTTTGAACCCATGGTTACCAGGAAGCCGTCCGGACCCCATGCCCAATGGCCGATGATAGGATAGATCAGCGCTGTAACGACAATGCTGTAGAGGATGTCGCCACGGAAGCTGGTACGTCCGATCATGGCGCCGGATGTAATGGTCGATGCGGTGTCGGCAAAGGCAAACTGGAAAACCCAGTGTGCAAGAAGCGCTACACCGGTCGTTCCGTAAGTCGCAGGTGCGCCCTGCAGGAAGAACCACTTCTGACCGATGAAGCCGTTACCTTCACTGAACATGAATGCATACCCGATCGCCCAGAAGGAGATACCGCAGATAGCCGTATCCAGCACACATTCGATCAACACGTTAACGGATTCGCGTTTTCTGGCAAAACCGGCTTCCAGCATTACGAATCCCGCCTGCATTCCAAATACGAGGGCTGCAGCGACCAATGTCCATACAGTGTTGATGGAGTTGACGAGGGTCGTTTCCGCCGGAGTATAGGTTATGGCTGCCATCGCCGGGGTACCTACGACTCCAGACAACGTATTCATCGACAAAAGGACTAAAAACAGTCCGATCATCTTACCTGCAAAAATGGTTGCCCCAAGTTTCCAGTTTTTTTGTTTTGACATATTCTCCCTGATTCGGGCAAAATAGTCATCCCTCCCGGGGCTTGATGCTACTGATTTCATGGCTCATTTATTTTGATTTACGATACAACAAATCGAAAAAACTGTTTGCCAGGACACTGATCCTGCAGGTTCATAAACTGATTCCGACAAAGACGTCGAACTGCTCAGTTGGATGGAGGGACCATAACCGGCAAGCCGGTTATATCCCTGATTCCCCCGATAATTTTCAAGCCATCAAAAAACATTTCAATCAGCTTGTGGCCCGCCATTTTTCATTCCGGTAATCGAGCTGTTTCCGCCTGCCTGAAAATCACCCCCAACGCTTTCGTTTCCATGCCCTCAGGTGTTCGCAGCCGAAAAGTCGGGAATCTTTTTTCAATCGATTCACCGCCTGCTCCAGAGTTAATCCTGTTCGGACCAGGCAAATCCCGCAAACCAATGAATTTTAATTATTAAGGCACATTTGAAAAGTAAGACAAATTATTTAATAAAA
>DATMYL010000101.1:0-4861 GCA_035560975.1 Chlorobaculum sp.
TGATGAAATCCTGATGGTTTTTGAAAATAAATAAAATGGGGCGACGCGCAGGAAATGGGTTCCATAGGCAGGAAAACATACCTCCTGTGATTTTACCCTGATCACTGAAACAGAAAAAGGGAGCTGACAATTGATCACAGCTCCCTTTTCCTGATTCACCTATGCAGTACCTGAATCAGTTTCTTTTAAACCGGTCATTCTGCTTGTTATCGTTCTGCTCCCTGTTGTTTTCTTTCCCTTTGTCATCCTTGTTCTGCTGCTCCGGAGCCTTCCTGCCCTCGGCCGGTCTGTTCGGCTGCGACGGGGCTTTCTGCTGTTCAGGCGCCCTCCGGTTCTCGGCCGGCCTGTTCGGCTGCGATGGCGCTCTCTGCTGTTCAGGCGCTCTAGGCTCCTCGACCGGTATGCGCGGCTGCGACGGGGCCCACTGCTGCTCAGGCGCCCTCCGGTTCTCGGCCGGCCTGTTCCGCTGCGATGGCGCTCTCTGCTGTTCAGGCGCTCTAGGCTCCTCGACCGGTATGCGCGGCTGCGACGGGGCCCTTTGCTGCTCAGGAGCTCTCCGGTTCTCGGCCGGCCTGTTCCGCTGCGCCGGCGCCATACGGCCCTCAGGCGCTCTGTTCTGCCTGTCAGGAGCTACCCTTCCCTCTGCAGGCCTGTTCCGCTGATCCTGAAGTCTCCTTCTGTTGTCATCGTTGCGCTGAAAGCGGTTGTTCCTGTAGTCAGGTTTGCGATACTCGATATCACGGTACCTGCGGATATCCTCCCAACGATGTCTTCTTACCCTTAAAGGCAGTCCATTGTTCGAGATGAGAATCCACGGACCGCGATAGTAAGACGAACGATACCAGCGTCCGTGATAGTTGAGATAGTACCTGCCCCCATAGTAGACGATATCGTATGGACTTCCAACTGAAACCGAAAAGCCCTGAGAACGGAGGTAGACAAAGCTTGGAGGCGAATTGATAATAAACGACGGCCGATCCCCTGCACTGATCTGAATGTTGACTGCTGCCGTAGAGTTCGTCGCGGGCATGCCGAGAAGCACTCCCGCAATTCCTGCGCTCAACCAGATGTTTTTGTTCATCGTCATTTCCCCGTTAACATGTTGTTCAAGAGTATCTATTCCTGTGCATTACATCAAAGCGAACTCACTTTTCCCTGAGGGGGAGGGAATGACAATCTGATCGGCTGATGGACAATAGACTGAAAAAATCCTCTACATCTGCTCTTTCGGCAGATGCTGATCATTGACCGATATCAGGCCGATGCATCAATGCCGCTTTTGCCGATTTCATAATTATTGAACGAGTCGATCCTGACAGACACCTGTCTGAATAACCACAGCGTTATTCAAAAAAGCGCACGACTCGAACATGGAGTCTTCGAGCTGCGATCGAGACCCTTTGAAACGAACTGGTGGGAGAGAGGAACCGTAAACCGGATCAGACAGTCGATTTGTTATCGTTGCCGGACGACTGCTTATCCTGCGTCAGGCCGTCCACGGCGCCTTTGATATCTGTCAGGAACAAATTGACTACCTGAAGCCCCGCAGCTCCGACGATCAATCCTGCAAATCCGTGAGCGACTATCGGCAGGCCGATTGGCGAGAAAATAAGCGCCGTTCCCACGGCGCCGGCAGCTTCTTTCAACATGACAAGTGTCCGTTCAGTTTATTTACGAATGCCTGAGCATCGTACTGATTTTATATATAAATATAACACAAAAACCGCTCGTCGATGCAAATACTGAATAACTCACCTTCGCTCCGACTCTTTCTTCAGGGCAAGGTTCATCAGACCGTACCCTTTATTGAACGACCCGGAAAGAATGGCCAGGACAGGCCCGGACAAAACCCCGGTAAACTCTTCGCAGTGAACGAGCCGGGTGCCGCCTGAATCCAGCCTGTAAAGTTCGAACCAATGGCGAGCGTTCATGAGGCCATTGAGAAAAACAGCATTCCATCCGATTCTTTCACCAGGCACAAGCCTGTCGATGGCGGCATTGAAACTGACCGGCGGAAACACTGAAAGCTTCACGGTGAGGCGCAGTTTCTCTTTCTGGCCGACTTGGCCGTTGACATGCAGAATAAAAGGGTTCCACGAGGGATAACTGCCGAAATCGCTCAGGATCGACCAGACATGCTCCTGCGACGCATGGATAGAGACCTCTGTCCTGAACGCTTTCATGACAGGAGCCCCATTTCGGCAAAACCGACCGTACTGAAACAACTTGAGGGCGACGAAGCGATCGGGGGATTATGGCCGTCTGCAAGACCGGATTTCATACTGGAATTGGTTATAATTGAAACTGGCTTTTCAGGAATTTACTATTCCACGTCATGAATATTCCAGTCATCGTGCTTTTCGGCGTCTTCGGCGCCATTGCCTTCAGGCAGGTGTCCCGGATCCGGCTTCAGATCTGGCAAATCATGCTTTGCGGGGCACTGGCCGTTCTGCTGACAGGAAGCGTCTCGCCCGAAGCTGCACTGCGCGCCATCGACCTCGACATCATGATATTCCTCTTCTGGATGTTCCTTGCAGGCCGTGCGCTCGAATCGAGCGGATATCTCGCCCATCTTGCCTACACGCTCTTCAATCGAGCACGAAACGCCGATGCGCTGCTTTTTTTCATTGTTTTCGGTTGCGGGCTCCTTTCGGCCCTCCTGATGAACGATACCGTCGCCATCGTCGGCACCCCGCTCATGCTCATGCTTGCAAGGCAGCACCGCATGCACACCAGGCCGTTGCTCCTGGCACTCGCTTTCGCCGTCACGACCGGCTCTGTCATGAGTCCCATCGGCAACCCGCAGAACCTGCTCATCGCCGTCAAGGGCCTGCCGTCGGACGCTTTCGCAATCTTCGGACGTTACCTGCTGCTTCCAACGCTCGTGAGCCTTGCCGCCGCCCTTTTCATGTTGAAATACCTGTTTCGCGAACATTTCGGCGAAAAGGAGCTCGTACATCAGCGCGATCCCCTGCGCGACGCCAGGATGGCCGCAGTTTCGAGGTTATCGCTCATCTCGGCAATGTCTGTCACGGGCCTGAAAATCCTGCTGACGGCCATTCCGGGAGGTTACTCGATCCCGATCACCTGGATCGCCGCTGCAGCGGGCATACCGGTGCTGCTCTTCAGCCCTGGAAGAACGGGATTGTTACGGACGCTGGACTGGCCGACGCTGGTGTTTTTCGCAGCAATGTTCGTGCTGATGAACAGTGTATGGGAGAGCGGTTTCTTCCAGGGGGTTTTCCGTAGTTCAGGCGTCGATCTGACACATATACCATCCCTGATGACGGTAAGCATCCTCCTGAGCCAGTTGATCTCGAACGTACCGCTCGTTGCCCTCTGCCTGCCTGCGCTCACCGGGGCAGGAGCGTCGACGAAACTGCTTATGGCGCTCGCAGCCGGAAGCACCATTGCAGGAAATCTGTTCATTTTCGGTGCAGCAAGCAATGTGATCATCGTCCAGAGCGCTGAATCGCGCGGCGATGAGGGCATCAGCTTCACGGATTTCGCACGCGTCGGCATTCCCCTGACCATCGTTCAGGCGATCATTTACGGGGTGGCATTCGCGTTGATGCCGTGAAAAATGTCAGGAAAAATCCGGATGGGAAGGAATTGACTGTAATGCAGGAGGCGAACCTGCGTATCCACCCCTGCATTTTTCGACAGGCAACCTTACTCCCGCCAGCCTCCGCCTACCGACCTGTACAGATCAGCCAATGCAGACAGGTGGATGCGCTGGACGTCGGCCAGTTCGAGTTCCGACTGAAGCTGCGTGCTTTCGGCAGTTATGACTTCGAGCCAGGTCGCCATGCCGCTCTGGAACAGCAGTCTTGCATTGTCGGCAGCTCGTCTGAGCGTGGCAACCCGCCGGGCGGCAAACCCCTCCTGACGTCCGGTCTGTTCGACCTGGACAAGGGCATTCGAAACCTCCCCGACTGCCTTGAAAAGCGTCTGCCTGAAGGTCAATTCAGCCTGGTCGCGCCTGATTTTCGACTGCTCATAACCGGCTTTGAGCTCGCCTCGACGAAAAATCGGTTGCAGGATCGAGCCCTGGACAGAGTCGAAAATCGAACCGGGCGTCGAAAACCATTTGTTCGATTGTATCGCATTCAGTCCGCCCTGGGCCGTCACCGTGAGGGAGGGATAAAGCAGGGCTTTGGCAACCCCCATGGAAGCGTGCTGCTGCATCAACGACTCTTCAGCCGCCTTCACGTCGGGCCGGTTCCTGAGCAATTCGAGCGGAACACCGGCGCCAAGGGAGTCGGATACTGTCATTGATACATATCCCGGGCTCCTCTTGATAACAGAACCCGGCATCTTTCCGGCGAGAATCGACAGCGCGTTTTCCTGGACGCTTCTTGCAGCCTCCAGCTTCGGGATGGAACCCTTTGCGGAAAGCAACTGGGACTCCTGCTGCTGAACGGCAAGACTGGTGACGTTGCCGGCGTCAAACTGCAGCCTCATCATCGTATAGGTGGTATCGGCAAGGGCGATATTGTGCCTTGTGATGTCGATCTGGGCATCGAGCATCTTAAGGTTCCAGTAGCCCTGTGCCACACTGGAAACAAGAGTGGTGCGCACGGCCCTTGCGGCATCGGCACTCCTCAGGTATTCGGCAAGCGCGGCTTTCTTCCTGTTCTTCAGCTTCGCCCAGATGTCCGCTTCCCATGAAACGGTGAGTGCCGCCGTATAATTTCTATTGGTCCTCTTCTGGCCGTTTATCGCCGTCGAGCTGTTCTCCGAAGCCCGGGAATAGGATGCCGTCCCTCCCAGGGTCGCATCGGGCAGGAATCCGAGTCGGGAGACGTCGTAAGACTCACGGGCATAGTCGATGTTCTTCATGGCGATCAGCAGGTCGTGA
>DATMYL010000102.1:0-2495 GCA_035560975.1 Chlorobaculum sp.
CGAATCCTGGATATGGGATGCGGCATGTTCCATCCGTGGCGCAAAGGACGCGCCGAAATACAAGGACTACATTCTCCCGCTCATTTTCACCAAGCGCCTCTGCGACGTCTTCGACGACGAACTGAACCGCATTGCCGCCGAAGTCGGTTCACGCCGGAAGGCTTTCGAGCTCGCCAGAGCCGACCATAAACTGGTTCGCTTCTATCTGCCCCTCGTTCCGGACGATTTCGAGCAGCCGGTCTGGTCGGTCATCCGCATGCTCTCCAGCAAAATCGGCGAAAGCCTCACCAGCTACATGCGGGGCATCGCCAGGGAAAACCCGCTTTTGCAGGGCATCATCGACCGCGTGGACTTCAACGCCACCACCCATGGCCAGCGCGATCTCGACGACGACCGCCTCTCCAACCTCATCGAGGCAGTCAGCACCAAACGGCTTGGGCTTGACGACGAGGAAGCGGATATCATCGGCAAGAGCTACGAGTACCTGATCCGCAAGTTCGCCGAAGGCGGTGGCCAGAGCGCTGGCGAGTTCTACACCCCGCCCGAGGTCGGCGCCATCATGTCGCGGGTGCTCCAGCCCGAGCCCGGCATGGAAATCTACGACCCCACCTGCGGCTCCGGCGGCCTGCTCGTGAAATGCGAAATCGCCATGGAAGAAAAACGGAGGGTGCCGTTACATCCACACCGGCGAGGCCGAAACCTACCGGCCCATCGCCGAAATAGTCGAGGAGCTGAACGCCATCGAAGAGGAAGCCAAAACAACCGACAATGCCCTGCGGGAAATTCTCAGGCAGTTGGGGGTGGGGGTATGAAGATAGCGTTACTGCCAAAGAAGCATCGGAACTTCGCGCCGTGAATCAGGAAATGGAACAACGCGTTCAATGAACCAGGAAGCTCATGGCATGATACAGCACGATGACATCATCAAGGCAGATCAGATACAGAACCTGATTTTTACTATCCTGGGTGTTCAGGTGATGATCGATCGGGATCTGGCTGCCGTCTATGGGGTTGAAAACAAACGTCTTAATGAGCAGGTAAAACGTAATGTCGAGCGCTTTCCCGAAGCATTTCGTTTTCAGCTTACCAATGAGGAGAAAGCGGAACTGGTCGCAAATTGCGACCGGTTCGAATCCCTGAAGCATTCGACAGTCAACCCTTATGCTTTTACCGAACAGGGGATTTCCATGCTTTCGGCGGTTCTGCGAAGTAATACAGCGGTCAAGGTTTCCATACAGATTATGAATGCCTTTGTACAGATGCGGCGATTCATTCAGGATAACGCCAAATTGTTTGAAAGGCTTGAACTGGTCGAGCGAAGACAACTTGTTTTTGCATCAGAGACCGAGAAAAACTTTGAAAAGGTCTTTCAGGCGCTGGAGCGTCGTCATAAACCTCCAGAACAGGGCATTTTCTATAACGGGCAAGTCTATGATGCCTGGCGGTTTGCCAGCGAATTGATTCGTCAAGCGAAAACCTCATTGGTGCTCATCGACAACTGGCTGGATGATTCTGTGCTGACCCTGCTGAGCAAACGGTTGGAAGGCGTGTCTTGTGCGATATACACGAAAACCATATCAAAGCAACTCGCGCTGGATTTGGAAAAGCATAACCAGCAATATCCACCTATAGTAATTGAGGAGTTTTCCGATGCGCATGACCGGTTTCTCATCATCGACGGTATTGAGATATATCACATCGGCGCATCCCTCAAAGACCTGGGGAAAAAGTGGTTCGCTTTCTCAAGATTTGAAACCGGAGCCATCGAAATGCTCGAAAAGCTGAAAGGAAAGGGCAATGGATAAGGAAGGACCCCGGCCATGAGTAATCTTCAAAGGGGGGCGGACACATTCCTGTCTGCCATACAGGATACAGCGCCTGTCAGGAATATGACGGGTTGGAAAACCCGTTCTCCGGTATGCCAAGCAAGCAAGATTTTAATTATGGCAGATTCGCCGTTATTAAAACCAATGGAGAATTATACCCAAATCCAGTTGTCCGGGAATCCCGGACAACTGCCTGTAATGGTAAAACATATTCGTCGCTTTTAACATTAGCCACGAGGCTAAGTGAAGCCCAGTCAGAGACCTAGTTCGAAGCGGTTCTGAAAAATCTCTGGACATCGCCGTTATCGGCTGCGGAATTAACTGAAACTCTGGGTCTTCGATCAAAAACTTGAGATCTGCAAGCGAACTCTAAAAACGTTCTATGCCTCAATCACCTGAACTTGCTGGCGGCACGTTCAGGCATTCATCCCGAAGTCGGCAGTAGATAGCGGAAAGAAGGCAACCCGGCCAAAGGCTTGAGCACTATTTTTCAGGTCCTTCTGGTTCCTGAGACCGCAGGCAAGGGAGCCGGGCGGTATACAACGGCCATAAAACACGAAAGCCTGTCTTGTGGACAGGCTTCTTGCGTGTATAAAATTCTCGGCGACGACCTACTCTCCCGCAGTTAAGCAGTACCATCGGCTCTCCAGGGCTTAACGACTCTGTTCG
>DATMYL010000103.1:0-25613 GCA_035560975.1 Chlorobaculum sp.
TCTTTAATGACCGATGCTCCGCCTGGCGCGCCATTTGCCTTTGGAGCAGGTACATTCCCCTTGGGAGGAGGTACCGTCCCCTTCGGCTTGACCCCTGCGGGATTCACTTGTTCAGCCATTGTATTCTCTCCTTTGTTTGGACGTATTTTCAGGTTGAAGAAACCGAAAAAACCGGTAACGGGTCTCCATCAAAAGCGGCCATTCAAAACTCATCGGCAACGGTCACCGGTGATTGAGGATGCAGGAGACATTCCGGAAAAAACAGTCTTGCCCGATAATTTAATAAATAAATTACCCTGCAACAGTAGTAAATAAAATAAGAAAATTTATTTAATAGTAAAGTTTTTTGCCCTCTGTCCCCGCGGTGCTATTGGCATTACGGACATTCCGTCCCTTGTCGCCCATGCATCCGGGACCCCGGACAATGTCAGCTATTTACAAAAAATAACCGGATTCAGGAACACAGCATGCAGATCAATTTCACCAAAATGTCGGGCGCCGGGAACGATTTCATCGTAATCGACAATCTGAAGGGGCAACTAAAGCTCACTCAGGAGCAGATCATGGCCATGTGCACCAGAAGGACCGGAATCGGGGCTGACGGACTGATCCTCATCGAAGCCTCGGAAAACGGCGACTTCAGGATGCACTACCACAACTCGGACGGTTTTCCGGGATCTATGTGCGGCAACGGCGGCAGGTGCGCCGTCTATTTCGCATACCTGATCGGCATCCGGCCGGCAGGCAACCGCTACGTTTTCGAGGCCGGACCTGGCCGATATGAGGCAGAGGTGACCGGCAACGAAACAGTAAGGCTCCACATGCTTCCTCCTGCGGACTTCAGAAACGGCCTGCTGATCGGCGACTGGTCATGCCATTTCGTCAACACAGGCTCCCCGCACGTGATCGCCTATGCTGAAGATCTGGACCATCTCGACGTCTATACCGAAGGCAAGTCGATACGGCACAGAAAGGACTATTTTCCTGAGGGCACAAACGTTAATTTCCTTGAAGTCACCGGACCGGACAGCATCACTGTCAGGACCTTCGAACGCGGGGTCGAGGATGAAACCCTTGCATGCGGAACCGGGGCTGTCGCTTCTGCACTGATGAGCTACAGGCTGGGCCTTGTCGCCACATCGCCTGTCAAGGTGAAGGTAAGAAGCGGTGAGATCCTCGAGGTCGGGTTCGACGACGGAATGGATGAGATTTACCTCGAAGGTCCGGCAAGGACGGTTTATCAGGGGACTATAACTTTATAGGAAACACGGGATGCATGCGGCAGAATTCTATCATGAAGCCGCGGAGGGCGCTCTCCAGTGCGACCTCTGCCGGCACTACTGCCGCATCAGACCGGGAAGGAGCGGCCTGTGTCGAGTCCGCATGAACATCGACGGCCGGCTCTATTCCCTGAGTTTCGGCCGTGCGGTCGCCCAGGCCGCCGACCCTGTCGAAAAAAAACCTCTTTTCCATTTCATGCCCGGCACCAGAACATGGTCGCTCGGCACTCCCGGCTGCAACTTCACCTGTGCAAATTGCCAGAACTGGGATATAAGCCAGGCCGTTCCGAAAGGGGCGACCATCCCGTTCACCACCCCCGGGAAAATTGTCGAAAACGCCGTCAGGGCCGGATGCCCCTCCATCTCCTGCACCTATACCGAGCCGACCATCTTTGCGGAATATGCGATAGAGATCATGAAACTGGCCAGACATGCCGGCCTCAGGACCATATGGGTCAGCAACGGATACATGTCGCCAAATTGCCTGGATGCAGTCGGGCCATGGCTCGACGCGACCAACATCGATCTCAAATCGATGGACGACGCGTTTTACCGGCGAATCTGCGGTGCCCGCGTGGAGCCGGTGCTCGACAACCTCCGGCAAATCCACAGAAGCGGCATACACCTTGAAATCACGACGCTGGTCATTCCCGGCCATTCGGACAATCCCATCATGCTCGAACGTCTTGCCGGGTTCATCGCCCGGGATCTCAGCCCTGAGGTTCCCTGGCACGTCATACCGTTTTACCCCGGAATTTCATGGAAGATGCAACAGACGCCTGCAACCGATCCCATTGCACTCGAGTCCGTAAGAACCATTGGTCGAGAAGCAGGATTATCATATATATACTCAGGGGCTTATAACAATGACACCCTCTGTGCTCACTGCGGCCAAACCCTGGTCCAGCGGCACAGAACCGTCGGTAAGCCTGCTGCAGTGCGGTTCGACGCCGGAGGCCGATGCCCGACATGCAATGCCTTTTCGCCCATAAAAGACTGAACCAGCCGCCATGACGCCAAAAGTCAGATATCCCGCCGTTGCGGAAGAGTTCTATCCGGCCGAAGCCGGCGAACTCAATTCCCTGCTCACCGACCTGTTCCGAAAAGAGTGCAAGCTGCCTGGCATGAAAACGCCCAGAGCGCTCATCGTTCCTCATGCCGCTTACCGCTACTGCGGGACGGTATCGGCAGATGCCTACAAGTCTATAGAGGGCCGCAGTTTCAGGACGGTCATTCTTCTCGGTAACGCCCACTCCTACCTGTTCAAAGGCATAGCCATCGATACGCACGACGAATGGCGTTCCCCCTGCGGCATGGTCCCTGTTGACCGCTCATTGGGAAAACAGCTGATCGGCCTCAACCCCGAGCTGTTCCATGAGCTCGAAATCGCCCACCACTGCGACCACGTCCTCGAAGTCCAGCTTCCGTTCCTTCAGCATGCACTGAAACCAGGGTTTTCGATCCTTCCGATGCTGTTCGGCGAAAACAAACCGGACGTATGCCGCAGGGCTGCCGATCACCTGCTGTCGGTCATGACCGATGACGACCTTGTCGTGGCAAGCACAGACCTGGCACACTACCCCTCATACCGCGATGCCCGTACTATCGACCGTACGACCCTCGACTATATGGTGGATATGGATATCGAAGGTCTCGCACGACATGAATACGACGTAAGAAAAAGACATATCGCGGGAGCGATCTCTGCTTTCTGCAGCCCCGATGCCGTCAAGACCGTGCTGGAGATCGCCCACAGGATGGGATGGGCCGCTGAAGAGATTTCGTACCAGAACAGCGGGGATGCAGTCCATGACGATCGATCGGCCGTGGTAGGATATGGGGCTATAGCTTTCCATCAGCCCTGAAAAGGGTTAAACCCATCAGGAAACCCGACCATGCCGACCAACAGCGAGCCCCTGCAATCCGGGAACCAGGAAACCGAGCCGTTCCTCATCGGCACCTGCGCCGCCGGTAAGGAGCAGGATGAAAATCCTTTTACGACCGCACGCCGCCAGCTCGATGAAGCTGCAGCCGCCATAGGCCTCGATCCAGCGGTACTCGAACTGCTCCGCTGGCCGATGCGCGAACTGCACGTCACCATTCCGGTAAGGATGGACGACGGATCAACCCGCGCTTTCCACGGATTCAGGGTGCAATACAACGATGCGAGAGGTCCTAACAAAGGCGGAATAAGGTTCCATCCCGACGAGACGATCGACACGGTCAGGGCCCTTGCTGCCTGGATGACATGGAAAACCGCTGTTATGGACATCCCGCTGGGAGGCGCAAAGGGGGGAGTGGTCTGCAGCCCGAAGAGCTTGTCCTCCGGAGAGCTCGAGCGTCTTTCAAGAAGCTATATCCGTCAGGTAGGCCGGGTTCTCGGCCTCGAAAAAGACGTGCCTGCTCCTGACGTATACACTACACCCCAGATCATGGCCTGGATGGCGGACGAATACTCGTTCATGCAGGGGCATAACGATTTCGGAGTCATCACCGGCAAGCCGCTCGCCCTCGGAGGTTCCCTCGGACGCGGAGACGCGACGGCAAGAGGCGGCATCTTCTGCATTCGTGAAGCCGCCAGGGAGCTTGGTATCGAACTTCGGGGCAAGACTGCGGCCATCAACGGATACGGAAATGCAGGTTCGTTCGCCCACAAGCTCGCCGTCGAGATGCTCGACATGAAGGTAGTAGCCGTTTCCGACTCGAAGGGCGGCGTTATGAATCCCGACGGACTCGATCATGCGGCACTGATCGAACACAAGAAAAAGAGCGGATCTGTGGCGGGATTCCCTGGATCGACCGCCCTCACCAACGGGGATCTCCTTGAGCTTGAAGTCACAGCCCTCATTCCCGCGGCGCTCGAAAACGAGATCACATGCCGGAACGCCTTGAACGTCAAGGCCCGCATCGTAGCGGAGCTGGCTAACGGTCCGACGGCGCCCGATGCCGACAAAGTGCTCCATGAACGCGGCATCTACCTCATTCCGGACCTGCTGTGCAACGCCGGAGGAGTGACGGTCTCCTATTTCGAAATGGTCCAGAACACCTGCGGATGGTATTGGGGCGAAGAAGATGTGCATCGGGAGCTGGAGAAAAAAATGGTCACTGCATTCAGGGTCGTTCACGACGAAGCCGTCAGGCTTGGCGTGAATAACCGCATCGCGGCGATGATCGTAGCCATCCGCCGGGTCGAGGAGGCCATGAAGCTCCGCGGCTGGGTGTGATACTATCGTGCGACCTTCACGTGAATCAGCAACCGTTCAACGATGCGCTCGAGGGCGAAAAACGCCCCGCAACCAGGCCACTAATGCCGGAGCAAGCGTTATGAACGTCAGCCCAAAGCCCATCAGGCCGCCCCGGGACAGATCATAGTCGGCAATCATACGATCAGGTCCGTAATTGAGCAGAGCCCCCAACCCGAATTCAAAAAGCAACGTGAGGAGCAACCATAGTCCACCGACCTTGAGATGCTGGCGGAAAGAGGTTGAGCCGATCCATTCCGCAGTGAACCAGGTGATCGTGAAAATGATGACACATGCGATCGCTACCCCTGCCTGATGAGCATGAAGCGCTCCCGCAGCCGGTACGAGAAATATCGTGCGCAACGTGCCGTTGACCGTTTCGAGGCCCATGATGAAAAACCACGTTGCAACAGCCCTTTTCATTTTCACACCGACGCCCCCCTTGCGATAGATAACCGGTTCATGCGACCCGTCCTTCGGACTGCTTGTGTAAGAGCCAGGCAATCAGGTCCTCTATGGTCAGCACCGGAAACCCGTGCCGCATCGAAAACCCGTCCGCCTCCTCAATGGTCGCCATGGTGCCGTCAGGGTTGGTCAGTTCACAAAGGACTCCACATGGCTTCAGGCCAGCCAGCCTCATCAGGTCGACAGTCGCCTCGGTATGGCCCGGACGTTCGAGAACCCCACCTGGACGGGCCCTCAAAGGAAAAATATGGCCCGGTCGACGCAGGTCGGCCGGCAGGGCATGGTTGGCTACCGCAGTCCGGACGGTCTTGACCCTGTCGGCTGCGGACACGCCGGTCGTAACCCCCTCGGCGGCTTCGATCGAAACCGTGAAAGCGGTCTGGAACCCGCTGGTGTTGTTTTCAACCATCATGGGCAGGTCGAGAGAACGCACCATTTCATCCGTCATGCAGAGGCAGACAATGCCGCTGCACTCGCGGATAAGCAAGGCCATCTGCTCGATCGTTACCGATTCTGCCGAAAAAATGAGATCGACCTCGTTTTCGCGGTCGAATGCGTCGGCGACGAGGACGCCTCTTCCCTGACGGAGGGCGTCGAGGCCGTTTTCCACCCGCTTGAACCGGTCGCTGTTGATGTTCTGGAGTTGCTGATTCATGAGCGCTGTTGATTTGCATTTCAAAAAAAGCATGAATCAGGGCGCTGAAGCGCAATGACGCCTCGTCGTCTCTATCATCCGGACTGTAACCGTCGGCTTTGGCATTTCACCAAATCTGCTGACCCTCCGCATCGAGCGAAGGCGCTCGCGGGCTCACCGGTTCGAGACCGGAACACCGCCGGTGGGGATTTTCGCCCCGCCCTGAGAACGCGCTTCCGGAACCATCCGGGAGCATCGGAAAATATGAACGGAATCGATGAGTTCAAAACAGCGGCTCTAATCTGGAGCGCAATGAATTCGCAGGCAGGACGATCGTAGTTTTTCCGGGGAAAGTTGGTGAACTATTTACGCCGGTTATGACTTAACTTGATAACAGTTCAACGACATAACCTTTGGCGTTGCGTTCTTCGACTTTCACTCGAATGTTTCCATTAACCTTATCTTAGAAGGGGGATTTATTTATGCAGAAATGGGTCTGTGTTCCTTGCGGCTATATCTACGATCCTGAAGTAGGCGATTTCGAAAACGGCATAGAACCGGGAACTGCTTTCGAAGACCTGCCCGACGACTGGATCTGCCCTGTCTGCGGTGTAGACAAATCGTTCTTCGAGCCGGCCTGAACCGGTTCCTGACTTCAGCGCCATTTTATGAGCGCTGGAGATGAGGCTGACTCAAGCCACCGCATCAACCCGGCGACCTCCCTGTTGCCGGGTTCGCTTTTTGACCCCGCAACACCCTGGCCAGGAAGCTATTCCCGTACGTTCCCGTCTGGAGTTGCCCCTCCTGTGCTGTCCGGCTTTGAAGCGGCGTCGATCATGTATTCCGGAATGCCGACGACGACTGAATCGGCAGGCGCTCCGACCTGGCTATCCGAAGGTGACATCACCTCCTGAAAATCTGGAACCACAACACCCCGTTTTACCATGATGGCATAAATGCGTTTTGAACGGGCGGCCACAAAGCGTGAAGAACCTGTAGGAACGAACTTGATCGGATTCGGGAGCACAGCGGCAAGCTTTGATGCCTGGCTGGCCGAAAGCCCCGCCGCGCTGGTGCCGTAATAGCGGTGCGCCGCCTCCTCGATGCCGAATATTCCGTCACCCCATTCTGCGATATTGACGTAGAGTTCGAGGATGCGCCGTTTGGAGAGCGTATGCTCGATACGCCAGGTGAGGATCGCCTCCTTGAGCTTCCTGACCGGATTCTTCGAAGGCGACAGATAGAGGTTCTTGGCGAGCTGCTGGCTGATCGTGCTTCCCCCGAACTTGAATCTCCCCTCTTTCATGTTTTTTTCGACAGCGCTCTCGATAGCCTCGTAGTCGAACCCGTCATGCTTCCAGAACTTGTCGTCCTCGGATATGAGAATTGCCTTGATAAGCGCCGGTGAAACCTTTTTCAGCGGCACCCAGCGCTGGCGAATGGTTTTGTCGAGACCATCCTGACGCCACTGATCCTCCCTGTATTCCATGAATGCAGTTTTGTCGGGATTTTTTTTGACCAGACTGGAAACGTCTGGATAAACAGCATATCTGGCCACATCGACAACCAGAAAAAGCACGAGAAGCAGAATGGCGTTCCTGAGAAATTTCATGAGGGGGTATTGTCCGGTTCCTGATAGTTACACTGTCCAGAAAGTATAATTATTTAAGACTCTCCCGTAAAAAAATAATGCCGGCCATCCGTAACACTTTTTTCGCCGGGCTTGTGCAATCGACATGGCCGACAGAACAATCCCTCTTTATTTTCAGTAAATTTCAAGTGTGACGACATTGAAAGACTCGTCTGTTATTTTCTTGAACCCATGAATGTATGAACCATGAACCATGTAAAAAAACTGCTCGTTGCAGGGCTTGTCCTGGGTATTTCAGGATCGACGCTCGGCACATATCCGTTGACCGCTTCAGCTGCTGTCGACGGTAAAGCCGTGTTCGATAAAAACTGCAGCGTATGCCACTCGATTGCTCCTCCACCAAAGCTGGCACCTCCCATCGTACCGATTTCAGCCCGCTATCATCAGAAGATATCTTCACGAGCCGAGGGTATCAAACGAATTGCCGCATTCATTAAATCTCCGTCCAGGGACAAAGTGCTGGCTGACCCTCAGGCCATTGAAAGGTTCGGCATGATGCCGCCCGTACCTCTGAGCGACGCTGAACTGAACGCAGTCGCCGCCTGGGTATGGGACCAGAACACTGCCGGAGGATGGGGTCCGGGTTCGGGTGCCGGCAAGGGAGCGGGAATGGGCCAGGGAAGAGGAGAATGCATCAGGCAGTAACACCCGCATCAAGTCGGGCAAACGCCGCATGGAACAAAAAAAACAGCAGGGTCAAGCCCTGCTGTTTTTTCCGTAAAGACGGCCTCATGAGTGGTGAGGGGTACCCTTGGGCAGACTCGAACTGCCGACCAACAGTTTAGGAAACTGCTGCTCTATCCTCTGAGCTACAAGGGTATACAGTCCTTTCGGCGTTAATGTACGAACAAGACCGCAAACAAACAAATTCTCCACAAAGACAGGAATTCAGCAAAGACTCAGTCGCGCAAGTTCTTCCTCTTTTGTCCATCCCGTCCATTCAGTCCATAACGTCCATTCTTACATTCCCGCGATTCCCCCCTCTACTTCCTGCCGAACATCCTGTCCAGCTCATCCAGGGATAACCTGATGATGACCGGTCGGCCATGAGGGCAGACGTAGGGCATCCGTGTAGCGAACAGCCTGTCTATCAGCATCCTCATCTCGTCGACGCTGAGCTTCTGTCCGGTCATGATGGCGTTCCGGCAAGAGTATGACTTGGCGAGGTTGTCCCTCTTTTCGAGTTTCAGTTTCGAGGCGTTCTCCTGGTACTCGGCGATCATATCCTGAAGGATCGTCGACTCGGTACCGTCGCGCACATCAGGAGGCACGCCCTCTATCATGACGCTCATGCCGCCGAACGGCCTGATGTTGAAGCCGAGCCGGTAGATCTCTTCGCTGATCTCTTCATAGACCTCGTACTGCCAGGCCTTGAGATCGATTTTCTGTGGAAACAGAAGCTGCTGGGAGTTCGGCACATCCTCGTTCATCACGTCGACGGCTCGTTCATAAAGCACTCGCTCATGAGCGACATGCTGGTCGATGATCATCAGGCCCGTCTTGATCTGGCAGACGATGTACTTGTTATGCAACTGCCAGATTTTAGGTTCCTTGTCCGCCGTGACCCGTGCCGCATCGTCATCGATGACCGGCTGCAGGTCGGAAGAGGGAGTAAGTCCGGCCTCGTTCACCGTATAACGCTCTTCGACCGAAGCTTCCGCGGGGGCCATTGCATGGAAAAGCTCTGCCGGGGGCAGCGGATCGCTGGTGCCTGAATAGTTGAATGCTCCCTGCCGGTAATTCCTGTAAAGATCGCCTGTCGTTGACGCCTTGCCTGAAAACGAGGAGTAATCGAGCCGTCTGTCGACTCCCCTGGAGAAGCCCGTTTCCGGAGAAAAATCATGGCTGGAGGACGCTGACGATGATGCCTCGGGAGAAAAATCATGCAGCTGGATCGCACGTTTGATGACCGGGTATATCATGTTCCTGACGCTGCGTTCATCTTCGAACCGCACCTCGAGCTTAGCCGGATGAACGTTCACGTCCACCTTGGACGGATCGATGCCGAGGAACAGCAGGGCGAAAGCTGACTGGCGTTCTTCGAGAAGTTCGCCGTAAGCCTGCTGGACGGCCTGGACCAGCATCCGGTTCTGGACGATGCGGCGGTTGATGTAGAAATACTGGTCATGCTTCTGTCGGAGCATCATGCCCGGCTTGCCGAGATAGCCTCCGATAGAGAGGTAGTCGTTGTCCTCGATGACCTCGATGAGGCTGTCACCGAACCCTTCGCCGTAGAACAGATTGAGCCGTTCACGCACGTCGGGAGTCCTGAAATGAAAGAGCTCGTCGTCGTCGTTGATCATGCGCCACTCGATCTCCGGATAGGCCAGCACGAGTGACTTCACTGTTTCGTAGATATGCTTGAACTCGGTGGCGTTTGACTTGAGGAACTTGCGTCGGGCCGGCACGTTGAAAAAAAGGTTCCTGACCGAAATCATAGTGCCGGTTTCGCACTGGACCGGTTCAGGGCCTTCAATCACTCCGCCGTCACTCCTGAGGAGGGTTCCGAGCTGATCGGCCTCCCTGCGGGTTTTCAGTTCGAAATGAGAGACCGAGGAGATGCTGGCCAGCGCCTCTCCCCTGAAACCGAGAGTCATGAGTGCATCGAGATCGTCCACGCCGGTTATTTTGCTGGTTGCGAACCGCTCCACGCTCAGCAGGGCATCTTCACTGCCCATACCGCAACCGTTGTCGATGATCTGGATCAGCTGCTTGCCGGCATCCTTGATGACGACGGTGATGCGTGTTGCACCGGAATCGATGGAATTTTCGAGCAGCTCCTTGACCGCAGAGGCAGGCCGTTGCACAACCTCGCCGGCCGAGATTTTATTGGCAACGATATCAGGAAGTTTTGCAATGGAGGCCATAAAACAAACGTACAGGTTACATTCAGTTTCCATACTGTCATCGGCCATTCAGGGTATGAAGTCACCAACTGACGCAGTCTGTCAGGCAAGCACCCTGTAAATACAGCTAAAAAAATATAAGCTTTTCAAGCACTCTTGAAAGGACTTCAAAAAAGAACAGCATCGCATGAATGGAAAGGATTGTGAATAGACAGGATATTCTTAAAGCAGAGGCAAGAATTCGCATATCGGCAACAAGGCTGCGCCGCAGAGTGTTGATCAGGTAAGGAACAGCAGATAATGGAGTTTTTCGTCACTCAGGGGTTCTCTCTGGAGAGCGCAGATTGAACCCCGCTGTTGAAAACCGGAAAATCCAGCCGAAAACGACGAAATAATCAGCACCATTATCGAGTCGTTTTCGGCTGGTTCATCAGAATTCAATGCGGCGGTGCAGATTCGTTCTTTCTGTGATGAAGCTTACTGCTCAACGAAAAACACAATCATCAGAATATCAGCAAAGCAAGCAGGCCAAGTGCGCCGGCGCCGACAAGCACCTCGGAAGCGCCCACACCATCACCTGAACCGGCTATCGCATGAGCTGCGGCAACCGTGCTGAAATTATAAGAAGATGAGCCTCCGTAGTGATTTCCTGACAAGTCGGCAATACTTCCATCAGAGAAGGTAACATAGTACTCTGTATCATTGGAAAGCAAACCTGTCGGGTCAAGTGTGAGCGTGTCACCCGAAATCGATATGCTCGACGCCTCAGTCAAGCCCGTTGGAGATCCGCTGTGGATTGCAATCGTACCTTCGTGCAGTTCGACATTCTCGCTGAAGGTAAGCAGGATATTGCTGTCGATCTCCACTCCCGTCGCACCATCGACAGGATTGAATGCCGTTACGGTCGGTGCCGTGCTGTCCGTCACCGTAAGGTTAAACGTATCGCTTGACGTGGCGCCGCTCTCGTCTGTAGCCGTTACCAGTATCTCCAGCGAGCCAACATCCGAGTGGTCCGCCGTGCCGCTGAACGTCACCCCGATCGGCAGGGGTGTTTCGCCACCCAGCGCAGTATTGTATCCTATTGCTGGATCGAATGTGCTCGGGCTGTAAGCCGCCACACCTGCTTTGGCTGCATAGGTGTTGTAGGAGGTGACATCCCATGTACTCGCGTACCCGGCCCATCCATCTTCAAGCTGGCCCCAGTCTTGCCAGGTCAGTCCGAAATCCTTTCCGTAGAGATACTGGCTGGCGGCAATTTCATGCTCGATATTCATGCCGTCACCGATAAACAGGATGATGTGGTCAACGCCGAGATCTTCTGCTGCCAACTTCATCACATTGTAGATGTCTGTATTGTCTACGATGTCCGTTCCTGCATAAAGGCGACCGGCATACTCACTGAAGAGCTGCGCGCCTGCACCTCTTGCCTGGAGGGTTACCAGCTCATTCGTATGGTTGACTGAACTGTAGGTTACCTCCCCGGCAGCCTTGTCGAGCAGATTGCCGAGACCCGCCTCCTGCTGGAGACGCATGTAGCTGTTCGAGTGATCGCTCGTGACAATCATCAGTGTGTTCGACCAGTCCATTCCGTTCACGCTGGAACCAACCATGGTCTCTGCTGCTGTAACGGCCTGCTCGAGATCGTATGTGCCGCCGACCATATTCTCGTAATCGTTGGCGTGATTGCTCCAGTCGATGTCTCCCTGCTCGAACATCACGAAAAATCCCTGCGGGTCCTTGTTCAGTACCGACAGGGTTGTCAAGGTCATTTCGGCCAGAGTAGGATCTTCATCCACTGCCGGAGTACTGTCCGTCGTGCTCCGTGTAATGGTCGGAGTGCCTGGGGTGTCTGATACGTTGTAATACTCGAAGTTACCGCCCGACGTACCGAAGAGGCCAAATAGCTTGTCTCCGTTCGTAATGTCCACTTCAGCGGCTTTTGCCGCAAGTGCTGTTCCTCCGTCGACACCCGTTTCCCGCTGAACAAATGAGTAGCCGTTATTGTTGTCAGGATTCGCATCCCTGAACACATCATAGTCATCGTTGTATCCGTTTCCGTCGAGATCGGTGCTCTGACCCGCAGAATTTTTGACCGCTTTTGCAAAAAGTGAATCAAGGCCGCCTCCGATCACGACATCCGGCTCCGTCGTGAACAGGATTTCATGGGCTATATCCTGATAATTGCTACGGCTGACGTTGTGGCTGACAAAACCGGCAGGGGTGGCATGTGAGAAAGGTACCGTTGTCACGACACCGATTGCATAACCGAGATCGGCCTTCAGGGTTTCAGCAATAGTCGTGAGCGAGCCATTGACAGGATCACCGCTCAGCCAGCAAATATTGCCGCCGTCGGTTTTCACCCCCGTAGACATTGCCGTTGCAGCCGATGCGGAATCTGTTGCAACGTTCCCCGCCCATGTACCAAGTGAAAAGTAGGAATCCATGGCGGAAGAGGTATAGTTCAGCGCACCCTGAAGTTCCCCGTCAAAATGGAGCCATGACGGCAGGGCAGAACCATCAGCAAGCGTTGCCGTATAAGTCAGGCTGTCGCCGGTATCCAGATCCTGGAAAGTTCCGGCAGGGACCATGAATGTGAAAGGAGTGTTCTCCCCCTTTGAAACATCGCTGATCGCCTGATCAACCGTCGGCGCACTGTTCTGGTGGTAAAGACTTACGGTTTTCGAGTATTCGTTGGAAACAAACAGAAGGTTCTGCTGATTGAAGGTCACAAAATTCAGCCCTTCGGGACCAGCACCATAGGCAGCACCGTCGGCACCGACAAGGCTTTGGGATTCATCAGGATTCTGCAGGCACTGGACAAAGGTAACCTCAAGGGGATTGGTGACATCATAGACCAGAATCGCTCCAGCGGCACGTTCAAGTCCAATGAACGCAAGGGTTCTTCCATCAACCTGTCCGATTGAGACACCTTCCGGCTCCGGCCCTTTGTTGTCGGAGCGAGTATCGATAAAGAGGCCTGAATTCGCCGGATCCTGCGAATTAAAGGCACCCGTTCCAGCCACGAATTGTTCTATGTGGGATCCGCTGTCAAAAACCAGGGTTCCATGCTCGTCAAGGATGCTGAAAGAGCGGGAACCGTAAGTCAGGATCTGGTCAATATCTCCATCGCCATTGGTATCGCCGTTGTTGCCGGAGGCATTGGAGACCGTCAGACGACCAATTTCTGCATTTGTCTTCAATGCGGCTTCATTCGGGAATGCGGTATTGTCAAGATCGAGTGTCGACAACCGAACAGCTTCAGGTGTGCTGGAGGAAAGGAAATCATTACGGTCATCACCTTCGTTTGCGATAACGTAATAGGTTTTTCCATCAGAACCTGTAAAGGAACTGATGCCATCCGGCATGCGCTGGCCAAATACAGGCTGGTCAGTCTGCAGGTTTATGCCGCCGTCCTTGTCACTTCCGTCGAATGGCAGGCCAAGGAAGCTTTTCAGGCTTAATGGGACGATATCGGTGAATTTGCCGTAGGTAGGACTTGCCGTATCGAGATCGAGAATCCCGATGGCGTTGTTCTCCTGAAGGGTGACAAATGCCTTTGCCCCGTCAGGTGAAATGCTTATGTATTCCGGTTCGAGGTCCTGGGCAAGTGTCGTGGTCTCAAAACCAGTATTTCCGGCAAACAGGCGCACACCTTCAGCTTTGAGATCGGCTATGGTGCCGACAATTGAAGGATCAAACGATGCTGTCGTGACAGATATGTGGTTAAGGTCGCTTATATCTATGATGCTGACCGAACCATCCGGATCAATGGCTGACTTGCCTGCGGTAATATCTGAAGGCGTATTGCGCTCGCCTTCGTTAGCCACAAGAACCTTGTTTCCGTCAGGGCTGAAGGTCAGCATATCTGGAAGAGCGCCGACCGTGGCGGTGCCGATGATCATCGAGTTGTTTCCTACCGTGCCGTCAGCATCAAGAAAATAGACGCTCCCCGGCTGGGTCTTGTCTTGCGCTGCTACGGCAACAGCGACAATGCCGTTTTTGACAGCAACGCTGTTCACATCGTTGGAGCCCAGTGAAATGGTACCAAGTAGCGTCATATGATACTGGGAATCAACCTGGACAACCTGAAGCCCTGAGTTCGGCGAGCTTACAAACAGTCTTCCGCTCGCAACATCGAAAGCTGAAATTTCAGCCCCATATGGAAGCTCGATCGAAGAACCCAAAGAAAAGGTTTCCGATAAACTGGGCGTCAGTTCAAGTGCGTTGTTAACGACAAAATTCGAGAATGAAGCGAGATCGATACCGGCGATGCCTTGAATTGCATTTGTATCATTGTCCTGCGTGGTATCGGTGTACGAAATCGTGACAGGTAACGATGTATTCAGGGAGGAGCCAAGATTCAGGATCACCTGGTTGCCGATAACCTGCAAACCGCTGATCGGCTTACTGCCACTGTTATCGATAACAAACTGCGAAATTAATGGAAGGTTGACTGTATCGAGAGTCTCACTGAAATAAAGGGTCACAATATTACCCAGACCGTCGATACTCGCATTGATGAGGGATATGTTAGCCATTACGGGATTCCTGTTATGGATATTTTGAAACCTCGGCAAAAAGGAAGTAACCCAAGAATACGATTGAAAAACGATACGATTATGGAGCGCGAGTCAACACTTGGCAACGAAATTGAAAAATCAAATCCGGCAGCTTTTATCTGCTTGATGAACATATTCCGAGATTCTGAGCAGCAACCGGTAACGAAAAACAGGTAATCATGGATATTGACAAAACCTTTACCCGTTATGTTTTAACGGCGGCCTATCCTTGTCGCTGCCCTCAGGATAGAGCAAAACGCGGATCATATGCTTCAACTATGGAGCTTAGAACGATCTGTTCATGAACTGCGAGACAGAATCGAACAATGAGGTGCAGAGGAAGGGGTCGTCACCTATAGAGGTTGGCTGCCTGAAAAGAATCAAGGAACTTCCGGAGTAACGTTGAGTTGGGTTATCGATGGGTAGAGCTATCAGAAGGTAAACGATGCGGGTACAAATGTAAGCTGGAGAAGATTGTTTATGCAGTGAACATCTTCACGTCAGGGATGGGAAGCCTCATGCCGCAACCCGGTCACCAATTCATTGATGTGATAATATCCTGCTTGAGCCCCTGGAGTATCGAATAGATCAACCCGAGTTTTTTCCGGGCCTGTGCATTACCCTGAGCAACCGGGATATTCCATTCCGGAAGCTGCTCAGGCGCAATTACTCCCTGACAATATGCATTTGTAAATTATATCAGCAGAAACGCCGAAAGTACATGGACGATCAAGCGATTCATGATGTTGATTATCGGTTATCGGCTCCGTGAAACTGAGCGAAAGATCTGAATCAGAACATCGAAACTTCCGGCTAATGCATTATGCTCCGTCTCATGCTCTACCGTTATTTCCGGATATGATGAAAAGAACTGCTGTAAATGCTTCTCAGTCGAAAAAGCAATTCTCTGAGGGCCACCTCGCTGAACCTTACCTTGTTGGTGCACCGGTCTCCATGCATGGAGAAAGTCGAAGCTTCAACCTGAAGCGCGTCCTCCCGTAATCTCGATGCGACAGCCACACAAACCATGCCTACCGGCTTTTCGTCCGAGCCGCCGCCCGGACCGGCAATGCCGGTGGTTGCCACCGCGATGTCAGCTCCGCTTTTAAGAAGGCATCCCCGAGCCATCTCTGCAGCGACAGCTTCACTGACCGCGCCGTGCACACGTATGGTTTCGGCATCGACGCCGAGCAGTTCCACCTTGGCCTCGTTGCTGTAGGTCACCAGACCCTGGAGAAAACATCCCGACGATCCGGGAACGTCGGTCAGGCGGCTTGAAACCAGGCCGCCGGTGCATGATTCGGCGACCGCGACCTTCAGCCCCTTTTCGAGTAAAGTCTGCACGACGATCTCTTCGAGTGTGGATTCGGTAGTCGCATAGACGAAGGAGCCGGCCTTCGATACGATGGCTTCGACGATGCGGCGGTGCTCCTCGTCGACCGCATTCCGCTCCGTGCCCGAAGTGCTCACCATGAGACTGACGCCGGCGGTATGAGGCAGGTATGAGAGCGTCGTATGAGTCGGCATGCCGTCCTCCACATCAACGATCATGGCTGCAAGCTGCGTTTCGCCTATCCCCGTGGTCATGATCGGCGTGTGACGGATGAACGCACCGGAGATCGGCGCGAACCAGGGAATGACCGTCAGCTTCATCATTGCTTCCATCTCAATCGGGACGCCGGGCATGAGTACGAGGTGACGGTTGTCGAACCTTTCTCCGCAGTCGATGATCATACCGGGAGCGGTGCCCATGGTGTTCGGTATCGTCACCGAGCCTTCGATCACCATGGCCTGGTCACGCATGGATTCGGTCACATCGCGTCCGCGCCGCAGGAATATGTCGGCGATCCGTTCGTACGAACCCGGATCGAACCTGAGACCCCTGCCGAGAAGCTCCTGAACCACCTTCCGGGTCCTGTCGTCCCTGGTCGGCCCGAGCCCGCCGGTAACCAGCACAAGCTCTGCCTCCCCGAGCGAAGAGGTGACGGTATCGATGATCGCCTGCGGATCGTCGGAACAGGTGATGATCCGTCTCACCGGAATGCCGATCCTGCCCAGCTCTACTGCGATGAAAGGCGCGTTGGTGTTTACCCTGTGCCCTTTGAGCAGTTCGTCGCCTATGGAGATGATGTCAGCTTTCATGATCGCAGCGGATTATACCAGGTACCCGGCGATCCTGAGGATGTCGGCGAACACCCCTCCGGCCGTCACTTCGCCGCCGGCGCCGGGCCCCTTGACCACCAGCGGGGTCTTCAGGTACCGGTCGGTGGTAAAGACGACAAGGTTCTCGGTTCCGTTCAGTCCTGCCACCGGGCTCTGCAGGGGAACCCGCTTGAGGCCGACTTTCGCCTTTCCGTCTTTTAGTTCGCCGGTATACGCGATGGTCATGCCTTCGCGGGCTGCGCTCTCCATCTCTTCGACATACCAGTCGTCGATGGCTGAAAGGCGGTCGAGGAACTCTGCCGGGCTCATCTCGCCGCGGCACGACTCAGGCACCAGGCTCTCGCAATCGACATCGGCATATTCGAGGTGGTAGCCCAGCTCCCTGCCCAGGATGAGCAGCTTCCTTGCGAAATCGGCACCGGACAGATCGTCTCTCGGATCGGGCTCGGTGTAGCCTGCCTCCTTCGCCTTCCGTACGATCTCGCTGAACCGCCCACCTTTGCGCAGTTCGTTGAAAATGAAGCTCAGCGTGCCCGACAACACCCCCTCGATGCAGATGATCTTGTCGCCGCTGTTCTTCAGGTCGTTGAGCGTATTGATGATCGGCAGTCCCGCTCCGACATTGGTCTCGTAAAGGAACTTAGCGTTGCTCGAACGCTGCGCGTCAATGATGCGGCGGTAAAGCTCCCATGGACCGGCCATGCCGAGCTTGTTGGCCGTGGCGACGGAGATATTGGACTGCAGAAGGCCGGGATAGGCCTCGGCAACTTTCGTGCTTGCCGTGCAGTCCACCACGATGGTGTTGTGCAGGTTCAGCTCCTGGATAGAGCGGACGTACTCGCCTATGCTGTCATGGCCCTCACGCGGCTTCATGGCTTCGTGCCACTGGTCGAGGTCGATACCGTCCCTGTCGATCGCCACGGCGCGGGTGTTGGCCAGGCCGCAAACCACGATATCAAGGGACTTCTCCTCCTGCAGCGTGGGACGGTGCGCCCGGATCTGGCTGATCAGGCTCTTGGCGATGGTGCCGGTTCCTGTGATAAAGACATGCACCTTGCGCATGGACAGGAAAAACGACTCATGAACACAGTTCAGCGCCTTGTCTTCGTCGCTGCTGTCTATCACCAGGGAGATGTTCATTTCGTTGGCCCCCTGGGCGACGGCGATCACGTTGATTCCATTCTTGCCGAGCGTTTCGAACAACTGCGCCGAAACTCCCGGATGACCGGACATCTTGTTGCCGACGACAGCCACCATGGCCAGGTTACGGCGGACGTTGACGGGATCGATCCTTCGCGCTTCAATCTCCCGGGCGTACTCCTCCTCAAGCACCTTTTTGGCCATCGAAGCCTGTCCCGGCGCAATGGCAAGGCTGATCGACTGTTCGGAAGAGGCCTGCGAGATGAAAATGACGTTGATGCTGTGCGTGGCAAGGCAACTGAACAGTCGGGAAGCGGTGCCAGGAACACCTGCCATGCCGCTGCCCGAAATGTTGAGCAGAACGACGTGGTTGATCGAAGTCAGACCGGTTACAGGTCGGGGAATAGTTGTCGGCACGACAGGTTCATGGCCGATTCTCGTGCCCGGACTTACCGGATTGAAAGCGTTTTTGATCAGTACCGGAATGCCTGCTTTCATGGCTGGCTGTACCGCCAGCGGATGCAGCACCTTTGCGCCTGCATGGGAAAGTTCCTTGGCTTCCGCATAGCTGATGTAGGGAATGACCTGCGCGTCACGAACCCGTTTCGGATCGGCGCTGTAGAAGCCGTCCACATCGGTCCAGATCCATACCTCCGAAGCATGGAGCACAGCCCCCAGAATCGTGGCGGTGTAATCGGAGCCTCCCCTGCCCAGGTTGGTGACCGAGCCGTCCGCAGCCGCGGCGATGAAACCGGTGACGACGGGAACGGCATCGAAAGAGTGAAGGCGCTCCCTGATCGATTTCCCGGTTGCCTGGGTATCGACTTTCGCGTAACAGTAGTTATCGTCGGTCACGATCAGGCCGCGGGCATCGACACAGACCGACGGGGTGCCGGTGTGCTGCAGGTGACGGCTGACGATCCAGGACGACAGACGCTCTCCATAGCTCAGTGCCAGCGCGAGGCTCTTGTCCGATACCTCACGGAGAAGAAAGATGCCATGGACGACGTCATGCAGCTCCATCATCATGCCTGCAAGCCAGGCCTCCGCCTCGGCAGGATCGTCGTGGAACAGTTCACGGACGATCGATTCGTGAAGCGATGTGATCTCGCTGAGTTTATCGAGATAGGCGACGTCGCCCTTACCGGCGAGCGTGGCGGCATCCGAAAGCATATCGGTCACCTTCCAGACTGCCGACACTACGACAACCAGCGGGGATTGGGACAAACCGTCCCTGATGATGCCTGCTACGTTTCTGATCTTTGCGGCCGACCCGATCGACGAGCCTCCGAACTTGTATACTCTCATGCTCAACATGGCTGCTTTTCTGTTGTTGCGAACTCCCCTAATTTCTCACGGTAAACTGAATTATACAAGCCGTGGGAACCGTATTTCGAATTTTGACCCCGCTGTAAAAAACAGAAAAGCGCCCTGGATATGGGCGCTTTCTGAAAAATGGCTGTCTCTTGTAGCCTTGATCACTGCTTCAGTGCATCGGCGCCTGCGACGATTTCGCTGAGCTCCTTGGTGATAGCAGCCTGACGTGCCCTGTTATAGCTGATGTTCAGCGCCCTGATGAGCTCCTTCGCGTTCTCGGTAGCAGAATCCATGGCTGCCATTCGTGCTGCCTGTTCGGCGGCGTTAGATTCCAGCATGACCCTCCAGAGCTGGGTATTGACATGCTTGGGCACCAGAACGTCGATGATGGCCGCAGGAGAAGGCTCATACAGATACTCGCTTCCCGAATCGGCGGTTCCCTGCTCCGGGGAGATCGGCAGAAGCTGCTCGGTCTTCAGGTTGGGAGCAAGCACCGATTTGAACTCGTTGTAGACCAGCAGTACGCGGTCCACTTCACCGCTGAGGTACATCTTCGACGCGGTTTCGGCAATCTCTTTGGCCTTGCTGTAATCAAGGTTCTGGAAAATGCCGGGATAGGCCGCAGTGAGATTGTATCCCCTCTTGCGGAAGAAATCGCTGCCTCTCGTTCCTGCACAGATCATGGTGATCCCGCCTTTGGCGTACAACTCCGCATAATCCTCGTGGATGACCTTCTGGGCCATCTTGATGATATTGGTGTTGAAGCCGCCGCACAGGCCCCTGTCGGAAGTAACGAGAATGACCAGCACTTTTTTCACCTCTTCGCGGGGTGAGAGCAGCGGATTGAGCGAAGTGTCAACCTTCGTTGACAGGGAAGAGAGCATTTCCTTCATCTTCCTGGCATACGGACGTGCCTGGATGGCCCTGTCCTGCGCCCTTCTCAGCTTCGCTGCCGCAACCATCTTCATGGCCTTGGTCACCTGCTGCGTGGATTTGATACCCTTGAGGCGTATGCGTATGTCCTTTAAAGTAGGCATGTATTCCGATACATTGTTGGTATTGCCGAAAAACTCGCTGAAGCCCCTGATTGTCCAGGGGCTTCCACTTCACTCTTACCCTTACGCCTTCACCCTTTCCTTGAATGCGCTGATATATTTTTCAGCCACATCTTTCAGTTTGGCTGCCGCATCGGCGTCAAGTCCACCAGTTGTTGCAATCGAGGACAGAATTTCGGGATGCTTCTGCTCGAGCATGGCGAGGTAATCCTCTTCGAAACGGCGAATGTACTTGAGGTCGACAGAATCGAGCAGCCCCAGGGTACCGACGAAGATGATGGCAACCTGCTTTTCGACCGGCATCGGGATGTACTGGCCCTGCTTGAGGATTTCAACCAGGCGGGCACCCCTGTCGAGCTGGGCCTTGGTGGTCTTGTCGAGATCCGAACCGAACTTGGAGAAAGCCTCGAGTTCACGGAACTGTGCAAGATCGAGACGCAGCGTACCGGCAACCTTCTTCATTGCCTTGATCTGGGCGGCGCCGCCTACGCGGGAAACCGAGATACCGACGTTGATGGCAGGCCTCTGACCGGAGTTGAACAGGTTCGACTCGAGGAAGATCTGACCGTCGGTGATTGAGATCACGTTGGTCGGGATGTATGCGGACACGTCGCCGGCCTGGGTTTCGATGACCGGAAGAGCCGTGAGGCTTCCGCCGCCCTTCACGATCGCCTTGAGCGGTTCGGGAAGGTCATTCATTTTCTTGGCGACTTCGATGTCGTCGGTGATCTTTGCAGCTCTTTCAAGCAGGCGTGAGTGCAGATAGAACACGTCGCCGGGGTATGCTTCGCGTCCCGGGGGACGGCGGAGGAGCAGGGAAAGCTGACGGTATGCGACTGCCTGTTTGGAGAGATCGTCATAGACGACCAGTGCGTGGCGGCCGGTGTCACGGAAAAATTCACCGATGGTAGCACCTGCGAACGGGGCGATGAACTGCAGCGGTGCAGGATCGGAGGCCGTGGCCGAAATGACCGTGGTATATTCCATTGCGCCGTATTTCTCCAGGGTGTTGACCACCTGGGCGACCGTCGAGCCTTTCAGGCCGATAGCCACATAAATACAAAAGACGCCTTTGCCTTTCTGGTTGATGATGGTGTCGAGCGCAACGGCGGTCTTGCCTGTCTGGCGGTCGCCGATGATGAGCTCGCGCTGGCCGCGGCCGATCGGGATCATGGCATCGATAGCCTTGAGGCCGGTCTGGAGCGGTTCGTGCACAGACTTACGGAAAATAACGCCGGGAGCCCTGCGTTCGAGAGGGAGGCGGATGTCGGTATTGATCGGGCCCTTGCCGTCGATTGGTTCGCCGAGAGGGTTGATGACCCTGCCGAGCATGGCTTCACCGACCGGGATCGATGCGAGAATGTTGGTTCTTTTAACCGTATCGCCTTCCTTGACCGCGTTGGATTCGCCGAAAAGCACGGCGCCGACGTTGTCTTCTTCGAGGTTCAAAGCCATTCCCATGACCTTGTGGGGAAATTCGAGGAGCTCACCAGCGGCGACTTGTGACAACCCGTAAACGCGGGCAATACCGTCACCGACCTGCAGAACTGTACCTACATCGTATACATCCGCTTCTGACTCGAAACCCGCGAGCTGCTTGCGGAGTATGGATGACACCTCATCGGGTCTGACTGTTGTTGACATATGGAATTCGATAGGTTATTGTTAGAAAAGAAAAAGATTCTCCGTACCTTCTGTTGAAATCGGCTACGGCCCGTCACCATCCAAAAATAGAAGCCAAATTTAATGAAAAGCTTTTAGTTATTCAAATGCCTAAGACAATTTGGATAATCGCCTTTTCAGGAGAATCCCTTCACCATACCGATTCAGGAATTTTGCCCCAGAACATGCTATGAAAACCGTCACTGGATTTGCGTCGGCAACTGTCGGAAACGTTGCCTGCGGTTTTGACGTACTCGGTTTTGCTATTACCGAACCCGGTGATGAGGTGATCCTGACGCTTCATGACGACCGCCAGAGTGATTGCCCGGTATCCATCCTGGCCATCGAAGGCGACGGCGGAGCCCTGCCTCTCGACCCGAAGAAAAACACCGCCAGCTTTGTCGTGCTCAAATTTCTCGAATATATCCGTACCGTCAAAGGAATTAGTTTCGACGGACATATCGACCTGACGCTCAAAAAGAACCTGCCGCTCTCCAGCGGCATGGGCAGCAGTGCGGCAAGCGCCGCTGCGGCGCTCGTCGCGGCCAACGAACTGCTCGGATCCCCGTGTACAAAAATGGAGCTGGTCCATTTCGCCATCGAGGGGGAGCGTGTAGCATGCGGCTCGGCCCATGCCGACAATGCCGCCCCTGCAATGCTCGGCAATTTCATCCTGATCCGCAGCTACCACCCGCTGGACCTCATTACCATAAAGCCACCGGAAAACCTTTTCGCCACCCTCGTACATCCGCACACGGAGCTCAAGACCTCGTTTGCCCGGTCGGTCCTCCCGAAGATGATTTCGCTATCGGCCGCCACACAGCAATGGGGCAACGTCGGCGCCCTCGTTTCCGGCCTCCTGATGCAGGATTACGACCTGATCGGACGTGCGCTGGTCGACGTCATCGCCGAACCGAAACGGGCTCCGCTCATTCCGGGATTCAGCGAGGTCAAGCAGGCAGCACTCGATTCCGGAGCGCTCGGCTGCAGCATCGCAGGATCCGGACCGTCCCTGTTCGCATTTTCGTCGTCCCGACAGACGGCGCTGACCGTCGGCAACGCCATGCAGGAGGCGTTCCTCCATTCGAAAGCAAATCTCAGGTCGGACATGTGGGTATCGCCGATATGCAGCCAGGGGGCACGGGTACTCAGCAAAAATCCATGAAACGCATTACGATATGATCTTCTTCAGCACGACGAAAACATCCGCACCAGTTTCGATGAAAAAGGCCACGCTCGAAGGGCTCTGCCCTGACGGCGGCCTGTACGTCCCTTCAGGGGTTCCGCACTTTTCCGAAGAGGAGCTGGGGCTTCTCGAAAGCGGATCGTTCAATAACGTTGCATTCGCCATCGCCAAAAAATTCGCGGGCGACGAAATACCACTCGACAGCCTCTCCAGGCTGATCGACGAGTGCTTCACCTTCGAGACTCCCCTCCGGGAGCTCGACGGGAATACCTTCGTAGAAGAGCTTTTCCACGGCCCGACGCTCGCGTTCAAGGATTACGGCGCCCGGTTCCTTGCCAGGATGACCGGCTTCTTCGCCGCCGAAGACCAGAAAATGATCACAGTGCTCGTGGCCACCTCCGGCGACACAGGAAGCGCCGTAGCCTATGGGTTCCACGGCATCCCGAACACCAGGGTGGTGCTGCTCTACCCTTCCGGCAAGGTCAGCTGGCTACAGGAGCAGCAGCTCACCACGGCGGGCGACAACGTCTTCGCCCTTGAAGTCAGGGGCGATTTCGACGATTGCCAGCGGCTCGTCAAGCAGGCCTTCGTCGACCAGAACCTGAAGCAGAAGCTCACCCTGACCTCGGCCAACTCGATCAACATTTCGCGCCTCATCCCCCAGTCGTTCTACTACGCATGGGCCTCACTGCTGCTCAGGAAACGATTTCCAGGCAAGCTGCCGGTCTTTTCCGTGCCGAGCGGCAACTACGGAAACCTCACTGCCGGCGTGATGGCAAGGATGATGGGTTTTCCGATCGGCCATTTCATCGCGGCATCGAACGCAAACGACAGCGTGACCCGATACCTCGAGGAGGGGCGGTTCGAACCCAGGCCGACCGTCAGGACGATGACGACGGCCATGGATGTCGGAAACCCGAGCAACTTTGCCCGGCTCCTCCACTTCTACGACAGGGATTTCCGCAAAATGGGGACGGACATCAGCGGCATTGCGGTCTCGGACGAAGAGACTGTCGATGCGATCCGTTCGGTTTATGACAATTTCGGATATATCATGGATCCCCATACCGCCGTCGGATACCGGGCGCTCGAAAAGTACCGCGAAGAGCACGCCGGTTCCGGTTTCCCGGGAGTGGTGCTTTCCACTGCCCACCCGGTCAAGTTCGATGAAGCTATCATGACGGCTATCGACAAGGAGGTGCCGATCCCGGTAGAGATGCTGGAGATCATGGAGAAGCCGAAATCCGCCACGCTGATCGGCAACGGTTACGAAGAGCTTGCACGCTTTCTTTCCAATCTCGACCATTAATCAAGCTGACCGGCAGCTCACCCCATGACCCTTCAAACTCTCCTTTTCTTCCTGGTGCTGATCCCGGTGATGTTCGTGGGCATGCTTGTGTCGACCATCCTGAACCTTTTCAACCCTACCGGAGACTATTTCCATGCAATAGCTGCCTGGTGGGGACGGTTCGCGGCAAAGCTTCTCGGCATCGCGATCGAAGTGGAGGGTGAAGAGAACTACCAGCCGGACAAAACCTACCTCGTCGTCAGCAACCACGCAGGAATGGCCGATATCCCGCTGATCCTCGGATCGATTCACCTGAACCTCCGTTTCATGGCCAAGGAGGAGCTGGGCCGGATTCCCGTATTCGGCTGGGCGATTAAAACCGGCGGATATGTCCTTGTCAAGAGAGGGCAGAAAAAAGAGGCGATGCAGAGCCTGCTCGATGCGGCAAATACCCTCAAAAACGGACGGTCGATCCATATCTTCCCTGAAGGCACCAGATCGGAGACGGGAGCGATGCTGCCATTCAAGCGGGGCGCGTTCATCGTCGCCATCAAGGCTGGGGTTCCGGTATTGCCGGTCACGATTTCCGGCAGCCACCTCATCACCCCGAAGAAGAGCCTGAAAATCAACAAAGGCAAAATCAGGTTGATCATCGGCAAGCCCATCATGCCTGGACAGTACAAGGGTGCCGATGAACTCATGCATGCAGCCTACGATACCATCAGTGCCAACCTGGCCAAAGAAGGAATCGTGTAAACTATCTGAGAGAGCGCTGAACGATCTCAAATTCCGGAGTCCCGACAGGTCAGGATGAAGGACATTCATATCTTCTCCCTCCTCAGTTGTCCCGGGTTTCAACTTCCCATAATCAGGAGTCCCGACAAGTCGGGAGACGGACATTCATATCTTCTCCCTCCTCAGTTGCCCCGGGTTTCAACCCGGGGAGAAAGATGTAGTATCAACAAATACTCTTCGGACTTCAGGCCAATCTCTTCACTTTTATCACACAACGACAACCTGGCTTCGCGTATTCGAGGATATTGGACTGAAGTCCTTATTTTTTTTGGCTTAGCTATCCCCGGACTGAAGTCCGGGGCAACTTGAATAGGGATGGTGGAATCGATA